>DATBTE010000205.1:0-10842 GCA_036559425.1 Pseudobdellovibrionaceae bacterium
ACGAGAGCCCATTTCATCGACGATGTAGTTCTTCAAAATTCCCTTTTCAATTAAAACCGTGCGCTTTGTTTTATTTCCTTCATCATCGATATTTAAAGAACCCCAACCGTTTTCCATAGTCCCGTCATCAATAGCAGTCACGCATTCATTAGCGACTTTCTGGCCTATTTTGCCACAAAAAACGGAAGCCCCTTTTGCCACTGAGGTGGTCTCAAGACCGTGACCGCAAGCCTCGTGGAAAATGACCCCACCAAAAGAATTGTCAATAACCACTGGCATCTCGCCAGCGGGCGCATATTTTGCCGTGGTCAAAAGCATCGCGCGGTTTACATTTTCTTCAGCTAACTTTTTAAGATCCAGAGTATCAAAAATCTCCGAAGTTCCCATATGGCCTTCCCGTTCACTCGAGCTTTCTTTGACTCCGTCTTTTTCCACAAAGACTTCAACATTCACTCGCGAGTAAGCCCGTTCATCATAAGCCATAAGACCATTCGAGTTTGCAATCTGCACCTTTTGAAATTTCTCGTGAAGCATCGCTTCGACTTGGGTCACATGGGAGCTTGCTCCTCGAGCATGTTGATCTAAAGAGTTCAGCCATTTAAACTTTTTGTTACGATCCAGCTCCCAGGGTTTTTCGCCATAGGTATGAACCGAGTCAAAAGGAACCTGTAAAAGTGGCATCGATTTTTTTCCGATGCCATGACTATGGCTTTGAGCCGCATTCAAAGCCGCCTTTACTAGACCAGCTTCACTCAAATCATTTGTTGTCACGTAGACTACTTCGTGACCAAAAAATAAACGCACTCCTGCACCATAAATTTGACCGACAATGGCCGTTTCTGGCTTCGCTGCTAAAAGACCTAACTGAGAAGAATAAGTATCCTCGATAAAGATATCTGCAAAATCAGCTCCTGTAGAAAGAGCCGCATCCAGAGCCTTCTGTAAAATGTGTTGGGACACAATCATTTAAACCTCCAAAAATTAATTGTATCTAAGGAAAGACTTGAGGCCAAGCTTTCTTCAGTTTCGGACGAATCATCCCCTATTTATCCGGTATTTATCTTGATACAGTCATTATCGAAAGAGAACTCTCTATTTCTTCTGAGCCTAAAAAACAAAAAACCTTCGGAGACCCAGAAGGTTTTTTGTTTTTATATGTTAAGAAGAAAACTATTTACGGAGCTTATTTACGAAACTTCGCTTTAGTCATTCTCTTCTTTTTACTAAGTCTTTTTGCTTTAAGAAGAGATCTTTTTTTAGTCCTTTTATTAGCCAAGAGGCCCCCTATTTCTTATCGGTTACATTTAATAATGCTGCAAATGGATTATTGAACGGATTCCCCGCTGGCTTACCGCCACCGCGATGATCCCGCCCCCCCCCATGAAGAGGTTTGCCCTGTGCAGGTTTAACATGTTGCTGTTGCCTTCCACCTTGCTGCGCAGGTCTTGCACCGCTCGGCTGAGCTGATTTCATTGCTGATTTCATCTCCCGAGGAGCCTTGTGCTCCGGAGCCTCATCCAATCTCATGGTTAATGAAATCTGATTTTTCTCCATATCCACTTTCAAAACTTTCACGCTCACAGCATCGCCTGGATTCACCACTTTACGCGGATCCTCCACGAACTTATTAGATAAAGCACTGATATGAACCAGGCCATCTTGATGAACGCCGATATCAACAAAAGCACCAAAGTTTGTCACATTGGTCACGATCCCGGAACAAATCATGCCCTCTTTAAGATCTTTCACCTCGAAGATATCATCACGAAATTGAAATACCTTGAAGGGATCACGAGGATCTCGTCCCGGTTTTTCAAGTTCTTTAACAATGTCATCAAAAGTGAATTCCCCTATCAAAGTGGCCCACTTCTTTTTCAAAGTCAGAAGCTTTTTAGCTCCTTCCCCAACCACATCTAGAATCGCGCAATCCAATTCCTGAGCCATATCCCGAACCGCAGTATAGCGCTCTGGATGAATTCCCGTATTATCAAGAACAACCTTACCACCCTGAATTCTCAAGAATCCTGCCGCTTGCTCATAAACTTTGGTGGAAAATTTAGGCACTTTCAAAAGTTCCGAACGGTCAGTAAATAGACCCTTGGTTTTTCTATATTCCACGATATTGTTCGCTAGAGCCGATCCAATACCTGATACGAAAGAAAGCAAAGCCGTTGAAGCCGTATTTAAATCCACACCTACGTTATTCACGCAGGACTCAACCACGGCCTCGAGAGACTTCTTCAATGAGGGTTGGTTTACATCATGCTGATATTGCCCCACACCAATAGATTTTGGATCGATTTTCACAAGTTCCGCCAATGGATCTTGCAAACGACGGGCAATCGAAATCGCCCCACGCACAGTCACATCCAATTCTGGGAACTCATGCCGAGCCACTTCGGAAGCCGAATAAACACTAGCACCAGATTCATTCACCATTACCACTGGAATATGAGAATCGAGAGCTTTCAAAATTTTCCTCAAGAAAACTTCGGTCTCACGCCCCGCTGTTCCATTGCCGACGGCAATGGCCTCAATTTGAATCTGTTTTAACACTTCTTTGAAAAGAACCTTGGCCTTTTCTTCGGCGTTGTCCCCCAAAGTATAAAGGACTGTATGGGAAATAAAGTTGCCGCCTTTATCAATTAAGGCAATCTTACAACCTGTTCTTAAACCTGGATCTACGCCTAAAATACATTTTGGTCCATAAGGAGAAGCCAACAAAAGTTTACGCACATTCTCTGCGAAAACTCGAATTGCATCTTCATCACTTTTTTCTTTCAAAACACGATGAACTTCATTTACTACAGAAGGCACTACATAAACATTAAGAGCCAAGCGCGCGCATTGAGCTAAATAATCGCCAATTGCATTGTCTGGATTGGTCGTCGCAAAGGCCACATAAGCTCTGAGGAGCTCTTCCTCATCACCCTTTACGTCAACAGAGAGTTCTTCCTCCTGCCAGCCGCGTCGCATCGCCATATAACGATGTGAACTCTTAGTTTCAAAAAGACTTTTTACAGTCTCTTCGAATTCTTTGTACATTTCGAACTTGGAGTGAGGTTTATAGCCTTTAGCCGCTTTCGCAATCACTCGGCCTTTTTCCATATAGTTCTTATTTACCATCAAACGAAGATCTGCATCATTGGCGATTTTCTCGACCAAGATGTCTTGAGCACCTTTAAGAGCTTCTTCATAGGTCACAATTTTGTGAGCCGGGTTGATGAAGTTTTTAGCCTTCATCTCCATGGTCATTTCATCTTTGAGAAGACCGTGGCCAAGTTCCCAAATCCAATTTGCCAAAGGCTCAAGTCCCGCTTCACGAGCCATTGTAGCTTTGGTTTTTTTCTTTTTCTTGAAGGGCTTATAAATCTCTTCAAGCTCTCCCAGATCCCATGAAACCTCGATACGTTTCTTGATTTCGGCAGTGAGATTATTTTGGTCGCCGATTTCTTTCAGCAAGAAGGCTTTGCGCTTCACGACTTCATTGTAAGTCTGATGACCGTCAAGTACTGCACGGATTTGAACCTCATCGAGATTCCCGGTTTTTTCCTTACGGTAACGAGCAATAAAAGGGACCGTCCCTCCCTCAGCGGCCAATTCAATAACTGCAGCTGCGGACTTTGCTGGGACAGTGGGAATAATACGAGAGAGATAACTCTGAAGAGCCTGATCCATAATACCTCTATTTTGATGAACTAATAGGAGAGATCAAATGAATTATTTGTGACGATACATTATAAGGCCATGAGTCGGATCATAGGGGGAAACTCCAACGGTCACCCGATCACCCACCACAACTCGAATGTTGAATCGGCGCATTTTACCGCACAACTTTGCAGAAATCTCTACTGTGTTGTCCAGTTGAACCTTATAGATGCCCCCAGCGAGAGCATCTGTAACCTTACCATCTAATTGAGCTAAATCGTCTTTTGCCATGCCTCTCAATATGTAGGTGAGTTTTAGAAGCTAAGCAATAAATTTCTCACTAAGCGGTCTTATAGTTACTAATTAGCATCTTAATTCCCTGCTCAAATAAGACTTCTAATCGGTCATTTTCATTCGACAACACAAACCCCCAACCTAAAATCTTATGTTGTATTGGTTTATTGGCCTCAAACTGAGCAGCCATGTTATAAACTTGAGGTTTTTCAGATTTATATTTCTGATAAAGATCTCCCCAACGGGCTTGACCATCCACAAAGGCGGCTTTCTCAGCTTTTGCTTTCTTGGTTTCTTTGGGCACCTTCGGGGGTTTTTCAGCTTTTGGTGGCTTTTCGGCTTTTAGCTCCTTCTCGGGAACTGCCTTAACAACAGGAACAGGCTTTTCGACGGGAGCTTTTACCGGCTTCTCAGCCTTTACTTGCTTTGCCACTTTTTTTGCTGGCTTCTCCGGCTTTGCCCTAACTGCCTTTGCCGCAGGCTTAACTGAGACTGACTTTGTGGGTTTGGCAGCCTTAGCTGTGGACTTCACTGCTGCTTTAACAGCAAGCTTCGCAATAGATTTCCCTTTTGCAGCAGGCTTTGTGGCTTCTTTTTTGGCAGTTTTCTTCGCCATCGACAATGTCCTCCCCTTATTTCAAGAAGATCTACGAATGGTCAAAACACTTTAACCTATTAATATAAGAGATTTATACTATTACCCGTAGTCTTGACAGCAAAAAAATAATAGGATTCTCTTATGCAAAGCATCACCAAAGAGGTGTTTATGGTTACAGCAGCAAAAATTCACGAACTCCAAAGCGGATCTTCTGCAGAAGTTCTGCACTACGTCCAAGGACCTTTAAGCGCACAAGTTTCGAAGGTGCTTCCACCTGAAAGCGCTAACTCCGAATGTCTTGCTTTCGTCAGTAAGCAAGAGCAACTGAACCTCGCCCTCAAAAATAAGACTTCAATTATTATTGCCCACAATAGCCTTGCTATTCCTGAAAAATCTCAAGCGTGTTTCTTTACAACTCCGCAGATACAACTTGCCATGGCTCTCGTTGGAAAACTGTTCGATAAAAAAAGCCAACGCTTCCAACAAGAGGAGCACATCCATCCAAAAAGCTGTATCCACCCTTCAGCTCAGTTAGGAAAGAATGTTATTGTGGGACCTGGCGCAGTTATCGGCGCCGAAGTTCACATCGGCGATAACAGTATTATCGGAGCCAATACAGTTATCGAGACCCATGCACAAATTGGTCGAAACACCATGATTCATCCGCTAGTTTTCATAGGAGCATATTGTGAAATCGGTGCCTTCTGCGAAATTCAACCGCATGTAACCATCGGTGCAGATGGCTTTGGTTTTGTTCCTCTCAAAGAAGCTCATCCCGTAAAAATTCCACAAAATGGAAGAGTCATCATTGAGGACCATGTTGAAATTGGTGCGAACTGCACGATCGATCGCGCTGCCCTCACCGAAACGCGCATTCGCGCTGGAGCAAAATTTGACAATCTTATTCATATTGCTCATAATTGCGAAATTGGACCCAACTCTTTGATTGCAGCAGGTTTTATGATGGCGGGTTCCAGTAAAATCGGTAAAAACTTTATGACTGGCGGAAGGGTCGTTGTCGCTGATCACGTGGACATTACCGATAATGTCATGATTGCGGGACTTTCGGCCGTTACCAATGATATTAGCGAGGCTGGTCAATACGGAGGCTATCCTTTACAATCCTTAAAAGATTCTCTAAAAACTTTAGCCAACACGGTTCATCTGACCAAAATGCGCAAGCAGATAGGACGCATCGTGAAACATCTGAATCTTTCCGAGGAAAAATAATTCCAAGGAAAAAAGGAGTCCCCCATGTCATATGAGTTCTATAAAATTCTTCACCTCATAGGTCTTATGCTTTTATTTTTTGGCTTGAGCGCCGCTTTGACCTTAAAAATGGCTGGAGCCGCGTTCACAGGCTCAGTAAAGAAGATGGCTTTTCTCACTCACGGTGTGGGGCTTTTTTTAATGCTTTTGGGAGGCTTTGGTCTTCTTGCGAAATTGGGCTTTATGGGCAACATTCCAGCATGGGCCTGGGTAAAACTCGGGATTTGGGCTCTCCTAGGTGTTGCCATCTCTTTAGCGAAAAGAAAAGGCCAGCTAGGCTGGCCTTTGATGGTTCTTTTTATCGGTTTAGGCACAACTGCCGCTTGGCTAGCGATTGCTAAACCTTTCTAGTCCACAGGAATATATTTAAGATTGAACCGCTCCAGTGGAGACGCGTTTCCCGTCTCCACCTCATAACGAACAGCATATCCCAGTTCTCGTGGAAAAAGAGCGAAAATAAAACTGTCAGCGATTTCCACCTGAGTATCATTTGCCACTGGCATATTGTGAATAGCTAAAGCATCGCTAAACCGATAACGAACAAATCTTCGGTCCTTCTTCGATTGATCTAAATCATTAAAGAAATAATTCACCACTTCCTTAGTATCCACGAAAGACCAAGTGTCCTTTACCAAGTCCAAATTCGAACTCATTAAGTAGTTCATCTCAAAGCTTTTCATCTTATGAAGGTAAAAAGTCTTTACTTTGATTTGAGACTTTTCAACATAAGCGACTTTGACTTCATTCCCATTGTTCATAACAATGTGCGGATCATTAAATTTAGAAAGTTTCACAACTTCATCGAAGATATCATAACTCGAAATAATTGTTTTTGAGTTCAGTTCCAACAAAGAAAGCTTACTACTGGAACGAATCAGAATTTGGTTCGGGGTTTTCGGAAGCGGTGCCACCCATTTTATATTGCTCAGCTCAGTATTAAATACAGACTCAATCATCCAACTCTTTTTAGTCATACTCTGCTCAGGGTCCACAACGATCACCGACCCATCACTCAAAGCTAAAATCAGTTTCCCCTCTTCGTTCAAATCACCGGCAGCAATAGAATTAGTACCAACGATGGAGGCCCCTCCGACCCAAGAGCCTAAAACTTCTCCATTAATGTCAAGTTTCAACATTCCTACTGACATCAGATCATCATAAACAATCAATAAACCTTTGCTCGGTAAGAAGGCGGCTGACTTCGGCACTCCTTGAAATTTAATTGGTTGATGATTAACCTGGTTGCTTCTATCAAAAATGCCAAGCCCCTTGAAAGACAAATCCACAATATAGTTGCCATTTTGACCATATAAAACAAAATGTTCCTCTTCAGGATTACGAACTGCAAAAGATCTCACGTGTTTCATACTCGTTAAATCAAATTGATGGATGCGACGAACAGTCTTATCAAAAATGACCAGGTTCTGAGATTCCCCTTCGTCAGGTGTGCTTAAGGTTGTCACACTCTGGGTAGGATTCCCGATAATATTATCGGAAGTTTTATCACTTAAAGAGTTCACTCCACAACCAGCCATTACAGCGCAATAGATAGCCCCAAAGATAACTAATGTTTTTTTAAAATCCATAACTCACTCCTAAAGCAAAGGTCGTTCCATTATTTTCGTAATTAAGGTCCATCTGATTATCCAGATTGAAACTATAATGCAGATTTGAATAACCCATTCCACCGTAAGCCCAAACGCCAGAATTAAACGGAATAAAATAATTGCAAGTCAGTGCATAACCCACAGATGAAGTTTTTGAAGTTGTGCCTGGGTTAAGATCATGAAATTTATAGGTCCCATCAAGAAGATCAATAGTTCCCCCAAAAATAAAGTGCGATTGCCCCGACGCTGTTAAGGGGTTGGAAAAAGGAAACCAACGATAAGAGGCGCCCAAACCAAAAATATTTCTATTTTCCGCAGCCTCAATGGTCGAAAGAATTTTTTTAGTGCCTTTCAATGCGGAAAAGTGTGCCAACAGCCCAATCTCTTGAGTCCATTGATAACGATATCCCACCTGCCCACCGCTGGCTTTCTCAATATCAAAAGCAGTGTTAGGATTATTGGCCGTCGACACGGACCCCATTCCTAGGGTGATCCAATTTTTCTTATAGCTCTTAGATCGTCTCTCGGCCTCTTCATAGGCCCTAAACACACCGTATTCATTGGCCTGCAAAACCACCGTTGCCGCCAGGGCATTGATAAAATGACGTCCACCATCCACTCCTTTAAAGGGACCGATTTCTCCCTCATCCTCTAAGGTCTTTCCTTCAAAAGCAGTTAAATGAAAAAGTTCGTGCCCAACTAAAAAAATCTTTTCGTTTTCATCCATCTCAAGAAAACGTTTTTGATTGAGAGTTATGGACCTATTTTTCGCATTGGTCACAGCATCTACACCCCGAAGTTTTCCTTCTTCTTGAACTTCAATTTCTTGATGAGTCCACGAAAAACTTAATTCCCTCTTCTGAGTTAATATCCGAGCGATTTCCGGCGCCTTTTGTATTATGAACTTTGAGCAAAAACTCACCTGCTCCGAATTCAGATGATTCAAGACGTCACAGAGAGGACGGCCCTCAAAACTCTTGGAACACACGCAAAGATTTTGCGCCTCTGCATCTTTATCGCGATCAAGGTAATCAAGACTTTTCTGGATCTGCCCAAGAGTCATTTGTAATTCGATGTCTCCAGCGTTTCCACCGTTTCCAACGAATGTTGAAGCGGTGCTCTGCTGAAAAAATAATACTGTGAATAAGAAGATGAAATTCCTCACTCGACCTTCCCTCCTGCCGGGCTTAAATTCAAAATAAGCTGATAAAGACGTTCTCCGGCCTCTTGATTATGAGTGGCAAAACTCTGCAATCTTTCTGAAAACTCATGAATCATCTCTAGAAGCTCACCGTAACTTTTTTCGTTCAATGCAATAATTAATGTATTGGCAAGACGCTCATCGGGCGGAAACAAATCCAGAGCGTTCTTTGCAACACCCAAAGCTCCTTTATGAAACTGTCTTATTTTTTTATTTGGCACTTGAGGATCTGCCACTGCAAGATTTGCCTCGACCACTATCTTACCCTCTAAGGTGCGGCGCAAATGCCCTTCCTTCAAAAGAAAATTAATAGATTTTTCGATACGTTTCGGATGAGCATAAGAAGATAAGTAACGATATATCAGCTCAGGACGGCTCTGCACTTTTGGCAATTGAAAGCAGTCTTTGACGTAAACATTGATCCAGTCATTCAGGATAGGGACTCCTACCTCTTTACGTTGATGTCGGGCTTGCTGATCTGTCTTAGGCGCAGTGAGGACTTTATTTTCGCCAGACGCCTCACGTTCAACCCAGTTTTTAAAATAAATTTTTTCCTGAACATTGAGCTGAAGAAGTTTCGCAAGTTCTTCAACCCGATCAAGAGTAATTTTTCTTTTCCGTACCAGAATTAACGAAATCAGCGTTGGTGAAATTTTTCGTAAGGGAGCTGTGGCTGCATGAACTGAAAAGGTCTTCTCCGTCTTCTTTCGAAAGTGGATCATCGCCTTCAAAAAATCCACCGAATCTTCGTAATTAACGATGTTAGGCCGTAATAAGGGTTTTTCAGCAAACTCAATATCCATAACTATTGATGAAGATATTTTAAATATCTTTCAATTTCAATATGTTATGGAATAACAAATTTTACTTTGTAAAAATAATTAAAAATGCAATAAAAAACCCCTATTTGGAGTTCGCCTTGCAATTGAAAATTTAAGTCATTTTCTATATTTCATTTTAAAATCTTCACAGGTGCCTGCGTAAATAAGCATATCTTTCCACTTTCCCTGAAATAATAAACGCTTCGAGCTCAACCCTTCTTTGCGAAGCCCAATCGCCTTTGCCACCCGAATAGAACGCCTATTATGAGGTTCAATCCCCGCTTCGATGCGATGAAGCTTCAAATCTTTGAAAGCAATCTCAATCCCCGCGCGACAAGCCTCAGAAGCATATCCTTCACCCCAGTAATTATTAAAAATACGATAACCCAAATAGGCATTTTGAAAAATCATACGCGAAACATTCATTAATCCTACCAAACCAACAAAGACTCCATCATCTTTACGGAAAATTGCAAAATCATAGAATTGATCTTTCTTGCTTAAGTCCTTGCGGACTTTTAGTAATTTTTTAAACTTTGCAAGAGTCAACTCACTCTCTTTCCAAGGCCCTTCATCCCATTCATTTTGAGCAGTATGAAGTATAGAGTAAGCTTGTCGCCAATTTTCGTAATCATGGAGTTCTAAAGGTCTAAGAATAAGTCTCTTGGTTTTACGCATGTCTATATTACCTCATGGATTTCCATATGCGATGGACAGAAATTTTTAGAACATAGAATACTTCAACCAGCGGCATTCGATATTACCATTGAAAACAAAGTATTTTCGAGTAGATTTTAACTTCAAATCAGCAATCAATTCTTTATTGCCTGAAAGAATCCAGCAATCCCAACCTTTAAAACGATGTTTCAAGGTGAAACCAAGGTCACGATAGACGTCACGCAGATTGTCCTCATCTCCGATACGAGCTCCATAAGGCGGATTGACAATCGCCAGACCCTTTTCTGCCGGAGGAGTGACTGTTGCCACAGGCTCACGTTTAAATTCCATGACATGATCCACACCTGCACTCTTAGCATTTTCTTTAGCGGCAACGATCATACGGCGGTCGATATCATACCCATAGAATTTAAAAGGCAACTCTTCGACTTCTTGGCTTATGGCTTCATCAACCAATTTATCCCAAGCCTTCGAGTCATAATTCAACCAACGTTGGAAACCGAAACCTTTACGTTGAAGTCCCGGCGCAATTTTCAAAGCCATCATTGCCCCTTCTATTAAGAAGGTTCCGGAACCCATCATAAAATCCAGGAGAGAACTTTGACGATCCCATTCTGTCAGCATCAAAAGGCCTGCCGCCAGGTTCTCTTTTAAGGGAGCTTCTCCCACTTCCTTACGGTAGCCACGCATAAATAAACTATCCCCGGAAAGATCAATAGCAACCAG
>DATBTE010000206.1:0-1733 GCA_036559425.1 Pseudobdellovibrionaceae bacterium
AAAGTTAATGACATGGGCCACGTGAGGCACATCAATACCGCGCGCTAGCAAGTCAGTGGCCACGACGATACGAATAGTCCCTTCGCGAAATTCTCTCACCACACGATTCCGTTGCCCCTGAGAAAAACCTCCATGAATAAGATCCGTAGAAAATCCATACTCTTTTAAATATTCGCCCACATTCTCGCAACTTTCTTGGCTCCCAGTAAAGACAATCACTCCCCCTTTAGTGGCATTGAGCTCATCCAAGAGGCGATCCTGCTTCATCGTTCTATCTAAGAACAAGACTTTCTGCTTTAAACTGGTGACCGGCTCTTCCGCAAGGATCGAGCGAATCATGAAAGCTTTCTCATTCATAAAAAGCTGTGCGATGGACTCCACATTTTGACCAAAACTCGCAGAAAACATCAGAGTTTGGCGGGGACCACGCAAAGTGCTTTGGATATTCTGAAGCTGGGGAGCAAACCCCATATCCAACATACGATCAGCTTCATCGATAACTACGATACTTACATTCTGGAGAAGCAATTTATTACCCATCAAATGATCGTTCATGCGTCCTGGGGTCGCCACAATCAAACGCGGGTTCTTTTTAAGCTGATTGGCTTGCTTAGAACCCGTGGTTCCACCGACGGCAAGACAAACCGAAATAGGCAATTCAGAGCAAAGCTCCAAAAATACTTTATAAATTTGCTGGGCCATCTCACGACTGGGCACTAAAATCAAAGCTCGGGACTCAGGCTTATTGAGAAGACGAGTCAATGTTGATAAAGCAAAAGCCAAAGTCTTTCCACTGCCGGTCTGGGCGATGGCAATCAAATCTGAACCGTTGAGACCGACGGGAATGGCTTGTCTCTGAATAGCCGTGGGTTTAGTAATGGACATTTTTTCAAGAGCTACCAGCAAAGCTGGGGCAAGGGACATTTCGGTAAAACTCTTAAGATGAAGAGGAGAGGTTTGGAATTTCATAGAAGGAGCTTTACCACAGACTCCAAGGATGACAAAGGATCAATTCTGAGGCAGACTCCCCCAAAACGGAGAGCCCCATGTCAGCCAATGTTCCCCCGCAGCCTTCTAAGTCCGCCCGTATCGTCCTAGTTTTGCCAAGATCCGAGAAAAGGCTGGATAACGTCCTCTTAAAAGCCATTAGAGAGCAACTATGTAGATATTTTAGGGTTTTAGATGAGACACTTTGAAAAAAGAATTCCCCTCCTCTTAGAACTTGGCTTTCGTAAAGAAGCTTTGCCACAATTAAAATCCTATATTGATTTGCTTTGGACAGCGAATGAGGAGCTCAATCTAATAAGCCGTAAGATGACTTACGAAGAACTGATCGACAATCATCTGATTGATTGCCTTTTGCCTCTTAAAAAGTTTCCAACGGGAATAAAAAGTGCCGCTGACTTTGGCTCAGGCGGAGGCCTTCCTGGAGTGGTCTATGCCATACAATTTCCGAATATTGCCTTTCACCTGTTTGAGAAAAGTAAAATGAAACAGGAATTTCTAACTCGTTGTAAAGCGATGGCACCCAACTTGCAAATTCATGGGGATATTCCCCTGGAGTTGAAAAATATTGAGATCGTCACCGCTCGCGCCTTTAAACCTATTGAGGTTATTCTCGACGTGAGCCGCCGCTACTACGAAAAGGGTGGAAAATATTTTCTTCTAAAAGCCCGTCGCGAGAAGATCGACGAGGAGGTGGCTCTTGCACGGAAGAAATTTAAGCAACTTCA
>DATBTE010000207.1:0-8704 GCA_036559425.1 Pseudobdellovibrionaceae bacterium
ACTCCGCACCTGCAAGGTGAATAAAAAGCTCAGCTAATGCTCTAAGTTCTTTTGCGCATTCAAAACTTATTTGTGCTGAGTAGGAAACCCTAGCGGCCCCACCGCCGGCTAACACATAACCGTCGCGTGCGTTCGTCGCAAACATGGGATCCACCTTGTATGCAATATAGGGACTGTCTAAATCTACTTTCATTTCAATCTCCTGTTGGTCTGAAAAGTTCATTTTGTCAATCTTTGAGTAAACGGAATCACATTCTGAGGAACCCAGTTTTTCTCGATGTAATAAGGATTCAACTTAATGTCGGCAATCCATGGTTGGCCATATTCAATTTGTTTCCACGGCACTTTAATTTCCTGAGCTCTATCTATAAGTCTTTTAATTCCAATCTTATTCCACGCTGGTAAAGTGACCGTTTCTGAAAGGTGTCTGCCTTTAAATATCCTCGCGTGATATTTTTTCTCATTGGGAGAAAATGTTACTTCTATCCTGACATTCCGATCGTATGTTGTTCGAATCTTCTCAATTCGACGGCGCCAAGAATCCATGTCATCTCCCCTAATGGGATTTCTCTTTATTGCTTTTTTCTGATCAGAGGTTAACTCGCCGAGTTCACCTATCACCTGAAGATGATCTCTCTCGTGTTTTTTTTGTTCAATGATTCTCTGCTTCAGCAATTCGACTGTCACCGCCTGCTTTTCAGCTTTTTTGTATAAATAGTCCAAGCGCTCTTCCTGCCACTCAAGCTCCATATTTAATAACTCAGAGTCGGAATGTAACGCCGAGCAATCTACACAATACAAATGTCCATACACTCGCCGGCCTGATCCAATCAACCTTGGGTCCTGGCGACATCTCCGACAGTAATGATCTGGGTTATATGTGTTTTCACTCACAGTTTAACTCCTCAATTTGAAACGCATTGATTAATTTAGACTTGAATTAAATTGCCGTTTCAAGCCATTCGAATATTTCCGCAGGTGGTTTAAGTCCACGGATTTCATAGAGCCAAGTAACAAACTCTCGTTCACTCATTTCAAGGCGAGTGGGATGCATCCTCTTTGCCACTGAATTTAGCGCAGTTACTTTCCACCACGTAAACGTTTGCCCATACCTGACAGCGAAAACAGGCACTCCCGCGCGTTCACCCAACTGAGACAGCGCAAGATAACTAGGATGACTTGGAAACTGCGCAGTCGCGAATTCACTTTTATATTCAATCAAAGCAGAAGGTCTGCCCTTGTCGTATTCAATTAGAAGAAAGTCCAAATCAACAGCAGGAAGTGCTAAACCCCACTTACGATGCCGTTCTGAAAGATGACCATCACGCCACCCGGTCCGCTCTGGCTTAACTTGCTTGATCTGTCGTTGACCAATCGTTGCCTCAGCAAGGTTGTAGGGAGAGGGTTCGCTTTTAACAAGCTCGACAGGTGAGGAGCGCATTTCGAATTCAGATTGCTGATTTTCCATGCCTTTGCTTCTCCTTAATTTCACCAATAATTTTGCCAATTGATTTATTTCTACAATCAACTCCAAGATTTTTACTTACGAACTTTAATTCTCGAAATTTCTCACTGATAAAATCAATATTCCAAACCTTAACTGCTTCATCGGGTGTTAGCTGCAGGAGTTCATGTTCAAAGAACTCTACAGGATCTCTAGCAGGTGGCGGAATGTCCTTCCCTCCGCTTATTATTCTAAGGGTACTCTTTACTTTTTCATCTCGACCAAATAAACGCGCCACAAGTATTCCTTTCGTATATATACCACAAATGATGCGTCATATACATACATTAGATACGTACATTTAATCCGTATAATATTGATAGGAATGTAAATTTTTTATACACTTTCAGTATGGCTATAAATGCAAAAACAATATTGAAGCGATTAGAAGAAAATCAAAACGACAGGGGTAAGGTTACCCTTTACCTTTCAAAAGGCCTTTTTAAGGAGTTTAAATCTAAATGCGGTGATCATTCGGCCTCAGTCGTTCTTGAAGAGCTCATGAAAGAGTTTATTAACTCGACAAAATTAAATCCAAGAAGGAGCAAGTAAAATGCCTTACGCAGCACCATTAGTAGATGACGAAAATGATCCAAATAAAAAGAGCTTCGGAAACCCCGTTAACATTTCCGGCCAGTCGACCACTATTTCAACAGGAATACCCGGACAAGACGCAAGCTCCGTGCCAGGGGTAAAACAAAAGACTTCTGGCAATTATACCAATATCCAATCGTATCTTGATGCCAATAAAGAGCAAGGCGACACGATGGGGGCTAAAATCGCAGGTGACGTTACCAGTAAAGCTGACGACGCCACCTCTAAGATCGGGGCCTATGAAGCGAAAGCGCCAAGTGTTCAAGCTTATGATCCAAATGAAGCCATAAGTCGCGCTACAAGTTTGAGTGACTCCGAGAAGGCTCAGTACAAAACCAACAAGGCCACAGGCGGTTATTCTGGGCCCCAAACTGCGGATGGGATTGAGGGCTATCAGGATGCCAATAAAGCAGGCACTGAGGCGGTAGCAGCAATCAAAAATACTGGCACTGAAAGAGGTCAACGCGAGCTTTTAAAACAAACCTACAATCGACCTCAATATACAGCCGGGGAAAATAACCTTGATCAGACGTTGGTACAAAACTCGGCAGGCTCAAAATCTCGTCTTGAACAGATTGGCCCAAAATACAGCAAGCTTTCAGATTACTTAAGCGGAGCAAATGCGAAGGTCGGAAATGCGGTCAACGCAGCGAACTCTCAGGCGTTCGCGAATAAACAGGCTTTTATTCCAGCAGAGCAATCTGCAAGGACTGCTTTAGTCAGTCCAATTCAGGCAAGAGCTAATCAAGCAAATCAAAACAATCCGGCATATATTAACAGAGTACTGGACGATGCAAGCGATAATGTTATTTCAGAAGAAACGCTGAAGGCTCTGGGCCTTAATGAAGGGCAAGATCTTTTTGATATGAAACTGCGAGATTATGTTAACCAGGATTGGTCACCGGTCGGCATCGATAACGCTGCGACTAACGATGAGCGAAATAAGTACGCGGCACTTAATGCCCTTTTTGATGATCCGACTATGAATCAACTTACAGTGGATGGAAAAGCAATAGAACCGGTAAAGCTTAATAAAGAGAAATTTGATAAGGATCTGGCAGCAAAAAAAGCTGAATATAACGACGCTTACACCAATCAAAGAGGAACGATATTCAATGAGAAATACATGCCCTATGGTAAAGGCGATGTTAACCAATGGATTCCGGGCGCGTTAACCGACCGAAGAGATTTGAGTACAGCCACGGCATCTGAGTTAGAAAACTATTGGTTTCCCCTCTTAGACCAAGCTCACCAACAGGCTGCGGCCGCAGGGCAGGCGGGTGCCCCCGGTGGCAACTCAGTTTATAGTTGGGCAAAAAACGCCATGCAACAGTCACTCAATGACTGGAAGAACGCCTATCAAGTGAACCGAAAAATTAATAAAGGATAACTATGCGATCGGGATTTTGTGGCGGCTCCTCTCAAATAAAGGATCGCTGCAAAGTCCCGACAGATGTCGCAACTCACGCCTTCTCTTCATGGTCTTTCTTCTTAGCCATCTCAATAAGAAATTCATTAGGGATATGAGCAGTCATCTCCAGAACGTCCTCAATCGTCAAAATATTCGTATCATCTGAAGAATCGGATTTACCTACTCCCCCACTTGCCGGCTTAGGCTGAATATACGAAAGAAGCATTCCCCACGCCCTCACTTGCTCATTTGGATCAAGACTTGGAATAATTGCTAAGATTTCTTCTGTGGGGTTGACGTTCTTTTCAGCAAGTACCTCCTCGACTCTTAACAGACTTTTCTTATTCGGCGTTCCTGGTTTTCGCCCAGACCCTTCAACTTTTTTCATTCCTTTTGCAAACATGCGCCCCCTCGAATTCTACTTTTATTCTAAAAGAGTTCTAATTCATGCCTTTACTTCACGGACAATGACTTCAATTTTCCCATCCTTCGGCGCGGCCTTTTCCCAGCGGTAATCAGGCCTTCCAATGATCCGCATATTGTCGTCTTTAATGATGAGGCACTTCTTGAGGGCATCGATCACGGGCTTAAAGGAATGAACCAGGCCATCATAGTCAGGCGCTCGCCTTGAGTGTCGGATCAGCGTCAGATGAGCCTTTTCCAAGGGCAAAAGTGGCGGGCTAAGCCTTCCTATCAACATTCGGCCTAAAACTCTCTTATGCCACCTCTGGGATTCCTTATATCTCGTATGCCAACTTGCCCCAGGGGCCTCATTGATTCGCTGAGGGAGCCCGATAAGGATGAGCTCAAGTTTATAAAGGCCACTCTCCTTGTCGATCATATTCTTCTCGTTACATGGCTGCCATAACATTTTGAATCTCCTTCCCCTGATTGGTCTTACTTCCACCGATGGGTCCGCAATAGGTCTCGATCAAGAACTGCTGACGGTTCAATTCTTTAAATAGAAAGTTCCACTCATGTTTAAAACAGGCGAAGGCCTCGGCCCTTTTAGCCACAGGTTGGGCATAGACATAAGTTTCAATTAAACTGATCCGGCTCTTTAAAAACTGAAACTGACTGTGACTCGCGATCTCATCGTAGGAGCAAAACTCCTTCGCTCCCTCGTTATCGATCAGTCCAAGTCGATTGCTCTCTGGATAAATCTCCCAGACGTTCTTATTGCCGGACGCATTCGTCACTGGGTCACCACGCTTAAGCTGATAGACCCCCCTCAGGTAATGAATCAGATGCGCTTTGCGTTCCTTGATTTCCTCGCGGTCCCTACCTGTCACAAGCTGGCTTGGCCAGTACACCAATGCGTCGCCCTTGTAAGAAACCTGAACCCCTTTTTTAATGAGCGAACTGATTAGTTGAGCAGGGCTCATACGGTCCCCATGTTAAATATGCCTTGATTTTCATCATCTGAGCCGTTCAAGGGGGCCAAAACAGGGAAGGGGGCCAAGGGTGCCACGTGGGAAAGTTGGCCCTCTTCATTTTTTGGCCCACTTGGTATGCTCCAAAACCATTGGTCACCGACCTTGTTGCATTCAACCTTAATCTCCTTTTTAGCTCGCTTCAGGGTCCGCTCAGAGATCCCGACCTCATTTGCCTCACGCTGAATCTTCTTTGCCGGCACCTTTCCATACCGGAGACTTTCGATTAAAAACTCAACGGCTTCTTCAAGCGCCGATCTTTCTTCGGATCCACTCAAATTAAGCGCCATAAGATCATCAGCCGTGAGGGCGGTCGGGCCGGTGGGAATTAACACGCCTTTTTCGATTTTGAAGCCCAGGCTTTGCCCGTAGGGGGCACAGTTAGACTTTGTGTGAATCATCGCAAGCTCTGCTGTATTCTTTGGATTTGAACCCAATAACACTTCGCTCCGAGCCGCTCCAGTGATCCCGATTGATCCCATGCCTCGATAGTTTGCTTTATCGGCGCCCTTCTTTAGATGCCGGACACAGATCACAGCACACGAGAACCGCTTGGCCATGCTTTGAATGGCAGTCATGACTTCAGCCACCTCATTGACCTTATTCATGTCCTTACCTCCAAAGTAATTCTGAAGAGTATCGAACACGACAAGAGCCACTGGACTAAGCGAACTCAACACTTCCTCGACAGTCACAAGCCCATCCGAGTTCAGCTCAAAAGGCTCTGGATAAACGTAAATCTGCGAGAGATCAGCACCGTGTCTTTCACACTTTGGCCGTAAGGTATCTGAAGGGTCTTCTTCACTTGAGAAAAGTACAATCTTACCCTTTTTCATTGTCACTCCCAGCAAGAGAGATCGAACGGCCTGCGCTAATAGCAGAAGCTAGCATTGCGACGAATGTGGACTTTCCTACCCCTGGATCCCCCGACATGAGTGAGACCTTCCCGATTGGGAAATACGGCTCAACTAAGAATTCAACTTGAGTTGATTGAACGTCATTTAGGCAAATCAGCTTGGTTTTCAACCGTTCCCGTGAAGCCAGCACATCATGAGACTCAACATCGAAAGCCTCCGCGATTATAGCCAGGAGTTGCTCCTTAGTGCCCCCTGCATCAAGCCAATCAACTACGTCCTCTTTTCCTTTAAGACCGGGGAGATCCACTATCCGCGTTGATTTTGCCACCTCTTTGATGTCCCGAAAGGCATGACTTGCATACTTCCTTCCGGCCTCATCGTTGTCGGGCAGAATTGATACAACTTTCCCCGCGAAAGCCTTTGCATAGTGCTTTTTCCATGCTCCCGCTCCACCAGGCGTGGCAGTCGCATTGAGTCCGAGTTCTTTCAATCTTTGAGCGACCTTCTCGCCTTCGCCAAGAATGACATTGGGCTTATCCTTCCACTCTCGATAAAAGAGCGGAGCCACTTCACCCTTTGGTGCTTTTGGAATCCAGGACTCATTTTCAAGACTCCATTGCGAAAAGGATTTCTTCCCTCCCGGGTTGTCTTTGCGAATCACCTTCTGAATATCGTTACCGTTAAAGTCTTGATAAATCGCGATAGTCTCAATGGCCATATCGCTTTTACTCGAGTGGTTGAAACAGGGCTTAGGCTCAAGCAGACCTCTATCTTTCAGCGCGGTATAGACTGCCTCTTGTGAGCAATTGGCGTGACACTTAAAAAGGATTTTCCCCTCTGATTCATTAACTGAAAGTGATCCCGTTTGATCATCGTGAACAGGGCAATGGCAAAGGTATCCTTGCCCAACTCTTTTTCCTCCGAGAATTTCAAATATTCTTTCGATGCTCATCTCTCACCTCGAGTAGATTTGCTCCCGAATTCTGGCTTTGAGGCAGCAATAAACTTCTTAAGAAAGCCAAGGCACGCCTGGGAAATTAATTTCTCGGCATCCCTTAGATGTTTCAATTCCTTCGAACACTCAACGTGTTTTGTCGTATCCATGCATGCGGCGAGAATGTTTATCTTGATATTAACCCGATCGAGGATATTCAAGAACGTGCGATTTATCTGGGAAATCTCAACAATTTTTGCTAATTTCATTGCAGAGTCAGATGTTAGTTTTCGAGAGGAACAGTTTGCCGCTGGCCTCTCTTTTGTTTTTAACTTGGCCATGTTTCCCCCTTCATTTCTTCGATTTCCAGATAAAGCTCATCAATCGCCTTTAGAAGGCCTCGATGTAAGATCTTAAATGGATCAGCCTTGTCGGATACGTCTCTATTTGGCAGCGCTTGGGTAATCGCTTCGAGAGTGCGAAAAAGTTTTCGAGAGTCAGTCCTAGCGGATACCAGCGCATTCTGGTACTCGTGACTTTCAGAGTGCGGGAGACTCATGCGACCCCCTTATTAGAAAGACCGGCTTGCCAAGACTCTGCGCTTTCCTTAGAGATTAAGGTTATGCGACCACATTTAAAGGGTTTGAGCCTGCCAGACTTAATCTCCTGATAGATTTTCGTTCGACCGATGCCGTAAATCTTAGCAAATTCTCCAATCCTGTAGTTTCGCTTTTGACTATCGATCACAGAGCACCGCCGCGTGAATCAGACTTCCTTGAGGCTAACCAGTCCAAAACATCCCCCCATCGATACCGTACGCAGCGAGCCGAGATCTTGACGAAATTGGGGCCGCCTCCTTTGCTTCGATAGCCATCCCAAAACCTAGAGCTTGTCCCGGTTCGCTTCGCCACCTCTTTCGTTGATATATGCTCCTGCAGGTCATTTAAATTGGTGTTCATATTCACTCTCCTTCATGAACGTTCCGCTTGTTTCTAGTTGGTTTTACATCAGCTAGCTGGTAAGTACTGAAACCAACTTTTGGACTGATTTTTTGGAAGCAAACATAAATGGCTAAGATCACTAAGAAAAATAAATCAAGGTCACTAAAGAAGCGACCCGAATTGAAAGCTCGAAAAACCCTTGGAATGCCTGAAGCTAATTTGCTTTGGGTCGCTATATCGGAATTGATCGATCACGCTGTTAGTATCGAATCCGGCCAATGCGAGCAAAAGATGATCAAAGGCCAAAGAGAGTTTATTTTAGAAGTTCTTAATGCCAAATCGAAGTCAGATAGGCATTTTAGGAAATATATTTTGAATGCGCAAAGGGTGGTAATGGCCGATCGGTTAACAGAGGTTTATCGAGCTTTTCCTGATAATACTGAAAACCAGTTAGAACGAAAAAACCAAATAGAAACTATCGCGAAGCAATGCGAATTAATGTTTGGCAAGAAACTTACTAAAGGCGAAAAGCTGAGACTTCATGCTCCCCTCAAAGATTCTAATGATCCGGAAGATATAAACTTCAACTTCCGCGGAGCAAAAGTGAATGCCTACGATCGACTTGGGGACATTTTTGACAAAGGCAGCAAATCTACTTTGAATACGTTTAAGAAAACTAATTTGAATGGATATGAGAGCGGTCCCGCTCTAGATGAGTCTGATGTCATGAATCACCAAAAAAGTCGTTTAAAAAGCATTTTTATACACTTATTTAAGGTTTCAACTGAACGTGCTGAAACCATCGCTTCGGTCCTTAATGCAGAGGAGGATTTTAAGCGTACAGATCCATTCAAGGAAATTAGGAAGATAATCCAACGCCTGGTCTTTGATTCAGTTCAATGAGTTTCCCGTTTTGATTAATGGAAATAGAGCAATACTCCGCCCAAGAACTCATTAAGAGTTGTCTCTTATAGAAAAGATCCCCCCTGCGATAAGCCGCCTCAACCTTATTTTTCACAACGTGCGCTAA
>DATBTE010000208.1:0-10717 GCA_036559425.1 Pseudobdellovibrionaceae bacterium
TAACATCCACACTCTTCCCACATGATGACCCAAGTTCCCAGGCAAATACTTTCCTATACCCGCAAGAAAATAAACTCTGAGTCCATAAGGCATCGAAAGATCTGGCACCTTAACTTGAAGAGCAGACACCCACGACATGCCCACAAAACCAATGCCGATGGAGTAAAAAAAAGTAAGGGCTATAATAAAAAATATTTTAGGCGCTGAAAGATGGAACGACCAAGGAGATTTAAAAAAAGCTTGATATGCTACGTAGGCAAAAAAGATAAGACTAATAGCAATGATTAAAACTTTTTTTAGAATCTTCATCTTCAATTGTTTTACCTCACTTATTTTCTTTTTTCACTTTTTTCACTTTAAGACAACTTTTATGCAAAGCGCTATTTGACATTTCAGCCGTAAAGAGAAAAACTTCGTTGAATCAAAATTATTTTTAGGTGACCCTTCCGAGAGAACAAACACTTCAACCATGGATCCTACATGAGTATTACCGTAATCATTCCTTGTTACAATGAGTCTATTGAAGTTTTAAAGGACACTGTGACAAAAACTGCGAACTCCCTTAGTAAAACTCACCCGGGTGCGTTCGAAATTCTTGTGATCAATGACGGCTCCAAAAAAGTAAACTACGATAGTATTGATTTTGCGAAACTGAATGCTCGTATGATTAAACATGATTACAACCAAGGCTATGGGGCCAGCTTAATGACGGGAGTTATGGCCGCCGCTCACTCTTGGATTGGCATAGCTGACTCAGACGGAACCTACCCCATTGAGCGCTTTCATGAGTTCATGAGCTATGCTGAAAAATATGACATGGTTATTGGAAAAAGACCTTGGAAAGACATTCCCCTGATTCGCCGACCGGCAAAAATGATTTTGCATAAGTTTGCCTGCTTTATGGCCGGGGCCGAGGTCGAAGATCTCAATACGGGCATGCGAATTTTTCGAAAAGAAATTGTCTTAAGGTATAAGGGACTTTTTCCTAAAAGATTTTCATTTACCTCCACTTTAACCATGATTCATGCGACCAGCGGTCAACGCGTAAAGGCCATAGACATTGATTATGCAAAAAGAGTTGGCAGTTCCAGCATTCGTCCCATTGCGGACACTATAGCTTTCTTCTCTTTGGTCTTAAGACTCAGCCTTTATTTTAATCCCCTCAAAATCTTCATCCCATTAAGCTTCTTCTTCTTACTTTCCGCTATCGCTCGAGGCGTGAGAGATTATAATTTAAATAGCGCCTTCGGCGGACTCACCCTCGTTCTGTTTTTTATGGGGTTTCAACTGTTCTTTTTTGGCTTAATCGCAGAGGTCATCAACCGCCGGAGCACGTAAAGATAAGCATTCTTGATTTTTACCACTCGGGTGAATATTGTAATGCTTTGCTAATTTAATAACCTTTTTTTCGGGAGTACAGGCATGAAAGTGAGCGTTGTCGGAACTGGATATGTGGGTTTAGTAACCGGAACCGGCCTGGCTGAGGTGGGCAATACAGTTTTATGCGTAGATATTAACAAAGAAAAAATTGAAAATCTCAAAAATGGCATAATACCTATCCATGAACCAGGCCTTAAAGAGCTTGTAGTAGAAAATCAAAAGTGTGGCCGACTTTCATTTGGTTCAAACTTAAGTGAAGCCATAATAAATACAGACGTTATTTTCATCGCCGTAGGAACGCCGCCCCTCCCCAATGGCAAGGCAAATCTAGAGTATGTTTACAGTGTGGCAAGAGAAATTGGGAAAAATATTAACTCTTATAAAGCCATTGTGATTAAATCCACGGTGCCTGTGGGCACCGGCGACGAAGTTCACGAAATTATCCATAAGACAATTTTGGAACGCTCCGTTGACGTTTCATTTGATGTTATTTCCAATCCTGAGTTTCTCAAAGAAGGCGCCGCCATCGAAGACTTCATGAAACCCGATCGTATCATCATTGGAACAGACTCAAAAAGAGCTCGGGAAATGATGGAAAAGGTTTATAAATCTTTTTTCCGCCAAAGTGAACGAATCATCTTCATGGACCGTCCCTCCTCTGAACTGACTAAATATGCAGCCAATGCAATGCTTGCCACCCGTATTTCCTTTATGAACGAGCTTTCTCAGCTTTGTGAAAAATCTGGTGCAAATATAGCTTCGGTACGAAATGGGATTGGCACGGATCATCGCATCGGTCTTCATTTTATTTATCCCGGGATTGGCTATGGTGGCTCCTGTTTTCCTAAGGATGTTCAAGCCCTGATGAATACCGCAAAAGATAAAGGTATGACCTTGGGTGTGTTGGAAGCCGTTCACCAAGCTAACGAAAATCAAAAAACCTGGTTTTATGAGAAAATTCAAACAGCTTTTTCTTCGGATCTAGCCGGAAAAACTTTCGCTTTATGGGGACTGTCTTTTAAACCAGGAACAGATGATGTCCGGGAATCACCAGCAATTGACTTGGCAAAACGTCTTTTAAAAGCAGGCGCCAAAGTTCAAGCCTATGATCCCGTTGCGACTAATAATGCCAAAAAAGAGTTTTCTGAACAGGATCATATTCAATTTATGTCAGATTCTTACCATGCTCTTGAAGGGGCCGAGGCATTAATTTTAGCCACCGAATGGAGAGAGTTCCGCTCTCCTGACTTTATGAAGATAAAAGAATTGTTAAAAAGACCTCTCTTTTTTGATGGAAGAAATCAATATAACGCCAGTGATTTAAAAAACCTTGGCTTTACGTATTACTCCGTAGGAAAAACACACGGGCTTTAATGTCTCAACAGAGGTTTTAGATCTTCCGGCCCTGACCGGAAGATCTTTCTACAAAAGCTACATGCCAACTCATTAATGAATGTTATTTTGGCAATTATCACAGGGAACAGAAGTATTCAGCTGACTGTTTTGAATTGGTGAGGGCTTACTTGCAGCTGAAGTATTATACAGCAACAGGGGTCTAGATTTTTTTTCAGAATGAAAGCCTAATGTGCTCAATATTCCTGCTAAAATATTCCAAGCCGCTTCCCCCCCCCACGCACTTTCTGCAAATTCCAAGCCTTTATGACTGAGACGATTCCAGAGGGCCACGTCTTGATAAATTTTCACGATGGCATCGGCAAAGGGCTCCGCACCATCTGCAATCAAAACATTTTCTCCATTAGTGAGGGCCATCCCTTCTGCTGCCAATGACGTTGCCACAACTGGCAATCCTACAGCCAACGCCGATCCAATCTTGCCTTTTATGCCAGCACCGTAGCGAAGGGGCGCAACCGAGACACGCATTTTGTCGAGTAAAGGATTTAGCTCCTCAACAAAGCCTAGGACAATGACATCTTCACAAGCCAAAGCTCGAATCTCGACAGGGGGATTGCTTCCTGCAACGTAAAAACGCACCCCTGGTAAGCGTTTGCGCAGGAGTGGCATTACTGCTCCCACAAAATACTTCACAGCATCCACATTAGGAGCATGCTGATACCCCCCAACAAAGACAATATCCCTACGCTCTGAACAGACTCTGGTTGTTCCCTGCACTTCCATAATCAAGGGAAATACATGGAGGTTTGCATTGGGTAATTCAGAACAGAGAAGTTCAAGTTCGGCGGTGCTGACAACAATAGCGGCGTCGGAGGCACGAATGGCTGACAACTCCCGCTGTTTCATTTCAGCAGCCATTTTTAGTTTGGCTTTATCTGCTTGGAGTGCCGCCTCTCGGGACATGCGCAGAAAATGCAAATCTACTGTATGAAAAAGAACTTTGGCTTGCGGACAATGTTTGCGAACATAGCTCACTTGTTTTTCAACCACCATTGGCCGAACCAAAAAGACGAGATCATATCGTTTTCCAAACTCTTTTAAGTGCTGTTCAAGGCTAGTGACGTAGGGGGCATAAAGCACCTCGATACCAAGACGCTGAAGCTCTGGAGTGTATTCAGGCATAAAGAGAAAATTATCTTCAGGAACAAATGTCACCTGAAAGCCCATTTCCCGTAATAGGAGTAACAAATTAAAGATGAGGACTGAACCCGCATCCTGGTTGGGGGTCGGCGTACAATGATCTACAACAAGGACACGGCGACTGAATTGGCGGTCTTTAGCGCTATCGACATCTACGCCATTGGGCTGATATGTTTGAAGCCGACTTTTCCAACGATTGTAAAGCTTCTGGGTATTTTCCACTTGGTAAGCTTTAGCGCCTTGTGAAAGGTCCGTTCCAGATGTCACGCCTTCATAATGGATAATAGCAGAGAGTGGCTGATACATCACACGATAGCCGTTGTCACGAATCTTGAGAGCAAGATCACAATCTTCGCAATATGCAGGAAGGTAATGTTCGTCAAAGCCGCCGAGCTCATCAAACAATGATTTCGGCACCATGATAGAGGCTCCAGAGCAATAATCGACTTCTCTGGCATAGTTGTAGGTAGGCATTAGCGGATCTTGGAATCGCCCAAAATTCCATGCACTGCCATCTTGCCAGAGGATACCGCCAGCTTCTTGCAATCTCCCGTCAGGATAAACGAGTTTCGAACCTGCCAATCCCGTTCCTGGAAATTCTTGAAAAGTACTCAGCAATTTATCCAGCCATCCGGGGGTCACTTCGGTGTCATTATTTAAGAAGTGCAAGTACTCGCCTTGAGCCTTACTAGCTGCCAAGTTGCACGAGCGAATAAAACCTTGATTCTGTTCGTTGCGTATCAGACGTATACCTTTAACTTGAGTCAACACCTCTACTGAATTATCAGGTGAACAATCATCCACAACGATAACCTCGAATGAAGCCTGAGGCAGGTTTGCCGCAATTGAAGCCAGACATTGGAGCGTGTAACCAATTTGTCCGTAAATAGGAATGATAACTGAGATCTGCGGACATTTCGAAACAGGAATCTCAATGGTTTTAGCAAAATCCATGGAGTGATCAAATTGCTCAGACACTGTTTGTGTCATTACTGGCACAGGCAATACGGTGGTTGTTGATAAATGATATTTGAGTTTTACCCAACGTAGCGCTGCCGTTATATAGCGCTTTGCTTGTCCCTTGGGTGATGAAACCCAGCGCCGCACTTCACGGATCGGCAAAGTGACTCGCCAAGAATTACTTTGTGCAATGGCCAACACTCGGGCACGTTCTTCTTTGAGCTCTGCCTCTAACCGCAAGGCCCACTCGCCTCTTCGTACCGTTTCTTCGCTAAAATATTTTATCGATGCTTCACATTCCACCAACGCTTGATTGAGTTTAACAATCTGTGCATCGCGATCGACCAACCCTTGCGCCTGCTTAATGCCTGTACGTTCCCACTCGGCTAACTCTTGTTTTAGTTTAGCGACCTGTCCATCGCACGCTGTGAAATCGCCTTGGAGCTTTTGTATTAACTCGTCACGTTCTGTTAACTCGCCTTGCAACTTCTGGGTTAACTGGTCACGCTCTGTGAGTTCTCCGTGCAACTTCTGAGTTAACTTATCACGCTCTGTGAGTTCTCCGTGTAACTTCTGAGTTAACTGGTCACGTTCTGTCAATTCTCGATTGAGAGATTGAGCCCACTCTCCCCGTTCAACTACCATTTGATTAAGACTGGCTATCTGCTTTTCACCTTCGACTGCAGCTTGGCTTAAATTGAATATCGGCAGAAACTGATCCTTATCCCAAGTTAAAAAAATCTCTGCCCCACGACCCGTTACCTGTTGCTGTATCTCAGCTTCAAGGGCGATATAGCGAGCGCAATCTGCTTCATTTAAACTCAGACCGGCCGCCTTAAATACTCCATCCATAAACTGAGAACGCGTCATCCTTTCCCGAGTTACGTGCTGGCCGAAGCGGGTTATTGAATTTATCAGCAACAACAAAGCTCGGAATAACAGATGGGCTGCTTCAAGGGATCTGCCGAGTTGCCATTCTTTATCAATAAGAGCGGCCCTCCCATCTTTCTGAATGATGATGTTTTGAGGTACTACATCAAAAAACTCACCTGATAGTTCTGCATATGGCGAAGCCATGCTCACTTGAATGCCCGCTGACTTGGCGAACGTTTCCACTATTAAGAAATAGCGCCAAATAAATTTAGCGATCTGCTCAAATGACCAGCCATCTGCTGTTACGATACTGATAAATTCAAGGGAAAGTAATTTGCCGAGAACATAATCGTCCGAGGTAGGGCAAATAAACTTAATCAATGAATTGTCTTCTTTATCTGCGTTTTCCTGAGACGCACCAAGGCCCCTGTATTCCACACGAATATCCTTATCACGACGGATGAACAGGGTTTCTTTGCAATAGGCCGGAATACGATCCGTGCTGTAGTGGTAGGCCAATACTCCTGTATCAACACTCTGTTTGATTTTGGGCGTGGCGACAATCAGGAAGGAATTCATTACATCGAGACCAAAATCATTTTTAAAAACTTCGGGCCATGCCAATTCTAATGAAAAGTTGCAATAGGAGGGCAACTGCGGATCACGCCTTGCACTTTGCCAAGCAAAAACCGCAGCATCGAAGTTTTTATTCGAGAATCCTTCTTCGGTGAGAATGGAAACAGGAAGTTTGTAATCAGGAAATGGGGCAAAGAATTCAGATTTTGCAAAGTCTGCTTGACCCAACATATCCGCCAATACTTTGCGACCAAAGGTTTGTGGTTGGTCTCTGCGATAGCGCCCTTCAATCCCAACCATGGGCTGCCCAAGATGATCCTCTGGAGCACCGGCAAAATACTTCAAGCCCAACTGGTTTTCGATCGCAATAATGAGTTGGCCTTCGGGCTTAAGCAGCGAACGTGCTCGCTCCAACATCGCAAGTGTTGGATTTTCACCTGATGTAAACAGATTGGCATATTCAAGCACCCCAATCAGGGTAATAACATCAAACTGTTGATCGCATTTAAACTGATCGAACTTCTCAGCTAAAACGGTGACATTTTCAAGATCGCGAGTTCGAGAGCGAGCTATGGCGGCTCTGCGAGGGCTGCCTTCCAGCGCTAAAACATTAGCTCCGCATTCACCCAGGTAGCGCGTAATGGCGCCGCAGCCAGCACCAATCTCCAGGACATCTCCTTTGAGAAAAGACTTGAAGGGGCGCAAAATATTAGCGCGCGTGCCGTTTAAATGATAAAGCGAAGGCCAGTCGGTACAATGCGAACGAAGTTCTGTCGAGAAAACAGAAAGATCCAAGGCCTGTTGAATGATATGGGCAATTCGCGTTTCAACTTCTTCACTATCACTGTAGGCAATACCTTCGTAGGCTGGATTTATCCAGATCTTATTGATAGGATCAAAAATATAACCTGACCGTTGAACAAGCAGCTTCATGCATCAACCTCTGTAGAATACGGCCCTGTCGACCATTACTTTTTGTTATTTGATGAGTTTTTTCAATATCGGGCAAGGTTTTTTTGCCATTGGAGCGTATTTCTAATTCAGGCCCTTGCCCAAATCAACGCTAAAAACAAACCGCTCCCTGAAGAATCGCTAAGACCCTCTCTTGCTGCTGCTGTGTCAGGCCCACCCAGATGGGCAATCGGACCAAGCGCTCGGAGTGATCGACTGTGACATTCAGAGTCCCATGCACTCTTCCATAACGTTGGCCTGCTGGGGACGAATGGAGAGGCACATAATGAAAAACAGACCAGATGTCATGTCGTTTAAATTCGTTTAATACCTTCTGCCGATCAATCTCAGGGGCCAGCAAGATATAATACATATGCGCATTGTGTTGGCAGTCTTCAGGCACGATGGGACGCCGAAGGATTCCCTTGGCTTCCAGCGGCTGGAGGATTTCGTGATAATACCGCCAACTGGATAAACGCTCTTGAGTGATTCGATCCGCATCCTCAAATTGCGCCCAAAGGAAAGCCGCGATGATTTCCCCTGGCAAGAAAGAAGACCCCACCTCTTGCCAGGTGTACTTATCAACTTCACCTCGGAAAAAACGACTGCGATCCGTGCCTTTTTCACGAATGATCTCCGCGCGCAACGCCAACTGAGAATCATTGACCAGCAAGGCTCCGCCTTCTCCTGAAATTACATTCTTTGTTTCATGAAAGCTATAGGCGCCCAGGTCGCCCATACTCCCTAAAGCACGCCCCTTATAACTAGCCATGACCCCCTGGGCGGCGTCTTCTATGACCTTCAACCCATGGCGCTGAGCTATTGACAGGATCGTATCCATTTCACAGCCTACACCCGCATAGTGAACTGGAACAATCCCTCGAGTGCGTGGTGTAATGGCAGCTTCGATCAAACGCTCATCCAAGTTCAGCGTATCTTCCCGAATATCAACAAAGACCGGTATTCCACCCCTCAATACAAACGCATTCGCAGTGGACACAAAGGTATAGGAAGGCATAATGATCTCATCACCTGGCTGTATATCCAACAACAAGGCCGCCATTTCCAGCGCAGCGGTACAGGAGTGCGTGAGCAAGGCTTTGCTGCAACCAGTGCGCGTCTCTAGCCATCCATGACAAAGTTTCGTAAATGGCCCGTCGCCTGCGAGTCGTCCTTGAAAATGAGACTCCGCAATATAATATAGCTCTTTGCCCGTCATATGGGGCCAGTTAAAAGGGATGCGTTTTTCTTTCATCATTTCGGCCTAGCCCATTATGAGTTATAACTCACTTTAAATAGAGTGTTACACTTAACTTCTTTTGGCTGCACTCTATATTTTCCCCTGAAAAGTTCTTCATCAGCAGGCAAAGCCTGATAATATTGATCATATTTGAAAGTATATTCGCCGGAGGGGGCGCTCTTGAGGTGCAGATAAACTTTGCTTAAATATTCAATGGAAGGTCTCATTTTTTCAAAGGCACACTGATTATCGCCAATGACACCACGGCGGAAACGAAGGGTGTTTCCAAAATAAACTCTGTCTGAGATGTGCATATCCAGTCGCGAACCAAACTCTGTAAATAGCGGCACCAATTCCTTATTATCAATACTATTTAGCGTGAACCAGTTTTCAGCCATTCTTAAGTCTCCACTATTAAAGACATTGATGGGCGTGATGCCGTAATAATGGGCTGCTTTCTGAACCACATTAGGAGATCCTTCTATCCCTATATAAGGAGCAGGAATCGCAACCAAGTAACCTCCAGCAAGCAAAAATACATGCAAGAAAATGGCCGAATGTAAAAAGCCCCTTTTACTGGAAACTTCAAGCGAAGGTCTGAAAATTTTCGGTCTGGATAAACTACAAACTCCAAAGATTTCCCGCCTTCTCCGCGCGACGAAGCGATACAACAGGGGCCCAATTTTTAATAATTTTCCCAGATAAAACACCGGAAAGAGGGGCCATAACAAAACCAAATTTCTTGAAAGAAGCACATAAAGATCGTACCCAGATTGAACTTCACCGGAAGCCTCCACTCCACCATAAAGATCGATCAGCGCCTCTTCTAAATGAATATTGAAATTCTTTAGCGAACTCGCACTTTGAGAAAGGGGACTGAACTTCATACGTCCAAAGAGGTCGAGAAAAGAAAGGACTTGCACCAATTTGTCACACAAATTGCATTTATCATCAAAAAACAAAACTAGCTTCTTTTGGACATCCAGGCCTCGCTTTGACCAAAAAATCGCTGCCCAAAATACCAATTCAATCTGAGCTAAAGAACCTAGATTAAGCACTATCAGGGCGAGAAGAAAGAACAAAACCCCCCAGGTAATAGTGTAAAGCCTAAAAATTCCCCCCAGGAGTGTGAAAGGTATCACGGAGATAAACCACAGTATCATTGTCCACAGGGAAATCCTCGCCAAATGAACACTGAATTCGCTCTGAACAAAGAGAGCCTCGGCGAATTGATGCCAAGACGACATAAAGTTATTAGTGAATAATAAGGGCCCTGCATTCCCTGAGGTCCAGGCCGGTTCGTTTAAATGCATTGAGAGAGAATAGACACAGACACAGGCGTAAGCCAGAAGCGTGATGAATTTCGCCAACGCGATTTTTCTGGGCGAGGTGACATCTTCCAAATAAAGAAGAACTTTTCTTGCCCAACGAAATTGATTCAGAAGCAAAGAATCCATTGAAAGATAAGCCCCAGCATTCGTCAGAAAAAGCAAAAGCCCCAGCATAGCAGCTACGTCATTGCCCAGGGTGCTGGTTCCCAACAGGCCATCTCCAGTATGCCACATAAAGAAGATCAAGAATAACAAGGACCACTGAGTAAAGAGGCCACAGGTGAGTAAAATGGCGGCGGTCAGTCCCATAAGACTATAAATTCCGATGGGTGAAAACCACTCCTCTGGAATCAGGAGTTTTTGAATGTATAGGGCCCTCAAGACGAGGACCGCGCCAAAGAGAATACGCAAGAGCGCAAATTTATAGGGTTCAAACTCTGAATAACTGGGGAAAGCTCTTTTCAAAAGAAAATCGCCAAATTTAAAAAGGACTGAATGGATCCTTTTATTCCATCTAACCAGCAAATAAACAACTGACAGACTAACAACGAAAAAGGGAAGCGAATTATTCATACATTCCTTAATCATGAACCATGTGCAAAATAAGGAGACAAAAAAATTTAACTCATTTTTAGAGTCAAATTCAAGAAAAACTCCTCTTATAGGATAAACTATATTTTCTTGGCTACGACCAAGCGGGAGCCCCCTATGGGAAAATTAAACCCTTTTCTAATCAATGAGAGCTCAACCTTAAGCAATTGAAAAAAGAATGAATTGAGCCAAGGCGAGATTTTTAGTTCTGCAGTGGCCTCAAATTTCTCACGAGACACCTTCTCTTGAAAAAATCTAGAAA
>DATBTE010000209.1:0-12223 GCA_036559425.1 Pseudobdellovibrionaceae bacterium
GTTTCCTCACCCGACGGGGGACTTGAAAACGCATTCCCATCCCGTCCTCAGCGCGTGGCAACCCCCGTAGATCAACTGCCGCAACTTCTCAAACAACATTTCGGATTTGATTCGTTCAGAGCCAGTCAGGAAGTGGTTTGCCGGACTGTCACCGAAGGAAAAGACGTTCTCCTGGTGATGCCGACCGGAGCCGGTAAATCTATTTGTTATCAAATTCCTGGAATTGCCCGTGGCGGGACCACCTTGGTCGTAAGCCCTTTGGTTGCGTTAATTGAAGATCAAGTAACAAAGCTTCAAGCTTTAAAATTTGCGGCAGAACGAATTCACTCAGGTCGCGGACGAGAGGAATCCAGACAAGTCTGTCAAAGATACTTGGCTGGCGAATTGGATTTCTTATTTATTGCGCCAGAGCGTTTATCAGTACCGGGATTTCCGGAATTTCTGCGCAAGCGACCTCCGACTCTTATTGCGATTGATGAAGCTCATTGCATCTCTCAATGGGGACATGATTTCCGGCCTGACTATCGGATTTTAGGCGAGCGTCTCAAAGAATTGAGACCGGTGCCGGTGATTGCTCTGACCGCGACGGCGACTCCCACGGTCCAAGAAGATATTTGCAGACAATTGGGTTTAGCTGCGGAAGCAAGAATTATCCAAGGATTTCGTCGCAACAATATTTCCATTGAGGTGGCGGAACTCTCGCCGGGGGACAGGCCAGATGCCATCGTCTCTATTTTAAAAAAAGCGGGCCGATTGCCAGCTATTGTTTACGCGCCAACGAGAAAAAAAACCGACGAATTAACGGAAGTCCTTTCAGAGAACTTAAGGGTGGGTGCTTACCATGCGGGGATGCTCGCGCAAGCGCGTGAGAAAGTTCAAGCTCAATTTTTAGCCAATGAATTGGATGTGATGGTGGCCACCGTTGCCTTCGGGATGGGGATCGATAAACCGAACATAAGAACGGTCATCCATGCGGCGATGCCTGGAAGTATCGAAGGCTATTACCAAGAGATTGGGCGTGCCGGTCGTGACGGATTGCCAAGTCAGGCTTACTTACTTCATTCTTTTGCCGATCAAAAGACCCATGAATTCTTTTTCGAATTGAATTATCCGGATGAGGCAAAACTCCAAGCGATATTCGATGCGTTGAAACCACAGAAAATTTCGAAAGAGGATATTCGTATAAAGGTTATGGATTTAGATCCTCGCCTGGATCAAGAAACCTTCGATCGAGCCCTGGAGCAGCTTTGGGTCCATCGGGGTGTAATTATAGATCCGGATGAAAACATGAGCCGAGGACAGGCTCTATGGCTTAAATCTTATCAGCTACAGCGCGAGTTAAAACAAAAACAGCTTAAGCAAATGCTCTCTTTTGCGACCTCTGGAAAATGTCGGATGGTTTACCTGGTTTCACACTTTGGGGATCAAAATGACTCTGGAAAATCTTGCGAGATGTGCGATATCTGCAACCCTCAGCAAACTCAATCATTAATGCAGAAACGCAACCTTTCTGTGACCGAGAAAAAGTCCGTGGCTGAAATCTTGCGGCTTCTTCAACATGAGAGCGGGCTTGCTGCGGGAAGACTTTTCCAACTATTATCGGATGCCAAAATTTCAATTTCCCGTGGAGAGTTTGAAAAACTTGTGACCTTATTGGAGCGCAAAGGATGGCTAGAGTCCCAGGAAGCAAGTTTCGAAAAGGGTGGGCAAAGCATCAGCTATCGAAAGCTTTCTCTTTCACGAGGGAATGGAAAAAGCACTGCTTATAATCTGCAAGCCATTGAGGAGTTGGAAATTGTTGCGGCTCCGCCTTCTGAAAAAAAGCGGAAAAAGCGCGAATCCTCAAAACGCTCAAAAACCAGATCCCCGCGTTCAAAATCTAGCCCTCGTTCTAACAATAATTCAGGGACGGGCAGCCCAAGCAAACTATTTGAACCTCTGCGTGAATGGCGGCTCAAACAGGCCAAGCGCAAGAATATACCGGCCTTCCGCATACTCACTGATAAAGCGCTCATAGCCATTTGTGAACTGCGTCCGCGATCTATAATGGAATTGTTAGAAATTTCGAGCCTGAACCGTAAATCCATCACTCAATACGGAGATGATATCCTTCGAGTTGTTCATCTTCATACTTGAGTAATTAGAGCCCTATTTACCTTTCCTAATGCAGTAAAATACTCATAAGGCTGCTAAAGGGTGGCTTTTTTCTTTGAGTCGATATAAAGATCCGGCTGCATAAAACAAGTCAAAAAATGAACCCCTATTTAGCCCTCATGGCCAGGTGTCTACATTGAAAATTAATAAATACCTTATAAGCGAAGTGAAGACCTCTTTAGAAGAAGTTTTCTTTGATGGAAAATATGCGGATAAAGTGATTGAAGCTTGCTTCAAACGTAACGGAAACTGGACGACTCAAGAGCGTAAGTTCTTTGCGGAGACCATTTACGGGGTTCTTCGTTGGGAACGCCTTTTGGTCTTCATTGCGGGAGACGAAGGACTTTACCGCATTATGGGCACTCAATGGTTGCGCATGGGGCATGATCTTCCGCCTTGGGAAGAGTTCGAAGGCCTCAGTTACGATTTTGTGCAACGCCGAGAAAAACTGGCGGCGAGTTCATTTGCGACCAAGCAGTCCATTCCGGATTGGATGGATGAATTGGGCCGTAAGGAGCTCGGCAGTGATTGGGAAAAAATTATCCTGGCCTTGAATAAGCCAGCGGATTTTTTTCTGCGGGTAAATGCTCTCAAGACAAAGCCAGAAGAACTCATCGCCGCTTTGGCCGAGAGCAATATCGTCGCCGAGAAAGTTTCTCCTGAGTTGCCCTATGCCTTGCGGGTCCAAGATCGAAAAGAGATTTTCCAAACAGAGTCTTTCCGGAAAGGATTCTTTGAAGTTCAAGACGCCGGTTCTCAGATGATTGTTCCTCTTTTGGATGTCCAGCCTGGTCAGCGCGTGATCGATGCCTGTGCCGGGGCTGGAGGCAAGAGTCTGCATATGGCCTCTCTGATGAAAAACAAGGGACGCATTCTTTCCATGGATATCAAAGATTGGAAATTGCATGAATTGAAACTTCGAGCGCGTCGGGGGGGAGTCGATATCATCGAGACTCGTCTGATTGATTCTACAAAGGTGATTAAGCGTAATAAAGAGCAGGCCGACCGGGTTTTGCTGGATGTCCCTTGCTCAGGCCTTGGTGTTTTACGTCGCAATCCCGATGCAAAATGGCGTCTGGCAATTGAAGACATTGAAGAGTTACAAAAAGAACAATATCAAATTCTCACTACCTATTCTCAGATGACTAAGAAGGGAGGCCAGATGGTGTATTCAACTTGCAGTATCTTGCCTTCTGAAAATGAAAAACAAGTTGCCAGGTTCTTGAAAGAAAAAGGTTCTGAGTGGACGTTGGAAAAAGAGCTTCATCTTCTTCCAAATATTCAAGGCTTCGACGGTTTCTACGCGGCACTCTTGAAACGTCACTAGAGAAATCCAAAAACAACATTCAGAATGAAAAAAGGGCTTCTTGCGAACCCCTTTTTTTGACTTATTTTTTAGTGGGACCTTTGTTGATATCTTCTTTGAGTTCTTTGCCCACTTTGAAGAAGGGCAATTTTTTTTCCTCCACATTAATGACTTCACCTGTACGTGGATTGCGCCCTTTGTAGGCGTCATACTTGCGGTTCACGAAGGAACCAAAGCCGCGAATTTCAATACGGTCATCTCGCATAAGTGCTTCTACCATTGAATCAAAGATAGTATTTACGACGGTTTCAGCTTTTACACGGGTAATGCCCGATTTTTCAGCAATTAGATTGATTAAATCCGCTTTTGTCATGGAATCAATTATACAGACTCGAAGTGGTCTGACTAGTGAAAAACCCTCATGGCTCAACGCAGGAATGGCGGATTTAGTTAATACATACCAGTATTTAAGAGGATTTTTCGGTAAGCGTCCAGGACAGACCGGATCATCTTCTGAGTATCAAAGAGGTCATTGACCTTTTGACGGGCTTTATTCCCAATTTCTTCCGTTGGTAAACTGCCCGAGAAAATCTCAATCAGCAAACTTGCAAGAGATTCAGTGTCAGCTGGCCGAAGCAAGAAGCCATCAATACCATCCTCGACCACGTTGGCAATCGGACTCACTTCAGACCCAATGATAACTTTTTTCTGAGCCATAGCTTCAATAAGACTGGCTTCAAATCCCGTGGACCGAGAACTCATATCGACATAAACATCGGCCATCAAAATAAATTCAATAAGATCGCGAGAGCTTAAAGCTCCAGGCAGGATCACCCGGTTGCCAAGTGCCAGATTCAGCATTTCAAATTCAATTTGTTTAAAATAAGGGCCATTTCCGACCACGATGAGGTAAGCATTGGGCTTTTTAATCGCCACCTTCTCAAAAGAACGTAACAGATTTTGCAGTTCTCGGATCTCGGTCATATCGGAAATCGTCACCACCACATGAGCGTTAGAAGAGAGATTCCACTTTTTTCGGTACTCATAAGACTCTTCTTTGGGAGAAAGGTCTCCGAGTTCCATTCCATAAGGAACCGTATAGATATGGAAGTCTGGGTATAAATAATAGCGCTCTAAAACAATCCTTTGTTGAGGATTATTGACGAAAATCCCGTCGGCGGTTTTTAGCAGCTTGCGATCCGTGCCCAGAAAAGTCGTAAGAAACTTATAAGTCACCGCCACCGCTGTGGTCAGAAGGCCGCTCAGAGTCTCCTGACTCATCCCTAGAATTGAAAAAAGCTGCGACATTTGGGTGGCTTCCACATCGTAGGCCACGGCGATATTGAAATTCTTTTTGTTACGAGCAATGCGCCGACCCGAATTATCCAGGCTATGGAGAATATGAAAAGGCTCTTGCTTATGAAGTTCACTGAATTTTTGGAGGGCGGCTTCCTCAAAATTAAGGTTTTTAAAAGCACTGCCATTTTCTTGTAGGTAGTAAGTCTTAACGTCGTCACGAATGATTTCAGCTTTGCCAATGCGACTTTTTGTGGAAATCACGGTCACTTTATGGCCTTGTTTTGCGAGGCCGCGGGCAATAGGCCACAAAAAACCGCTATCAGTTGCACGGCTGAGAATTTGAAAGCGATTGCTTACGAGACAAATATTCAAAGATTCTGGCAAAGCCTTTTTCTTGGACATGGGATTACTTTAACTGCGCCAGGGCCCGAGTGTAAAGACGATTGAGTTCATTCAGCGGAGTATCCGTGAGGTGATGGTCTTCACTCAGCTTGGCTTGCAAACTTTCCGGAGGTTTGAAGCTTTTTTTTGTCAAGAAAGAGGAGAATTCTTTATCCAGAGATTCATAATCAAGAATCCAGCAATTGACGTTCTTCTGCCAAAGATGAGCATGAACGCAGGCTTGCTTTGAATCGAGAGCTAAAGGGGTGTCACATTGGATGGCTTTTAAATAAAACTGAGAAATGGCCTGCGGACTTAATTTAATCCCTGCCAAAATCAAACATTCTGTTTGTTTCAAAAGTTCTTTCTCTAAAGAGCGGGGCAAGGCGCCGGAAAACATCCAGCGGTTTTTTAACCCTTGATCCGCCATCCATTGTTCGAAAAGTTTGCGACTGCGCAGAGGCCAGTCTTGATTCGATCCCAGGAGCACCACAAAATGGGCTTCAGCGAGACGGGTAATGCGAGTGAAAAAGATTGAATCCGGAGAGAAGTCTTTCTCAAAGCAGGGAATGACGAAGAAAGTTTCTTCCTGAAGATGCTGGGCCCAGGTCTCTTCAGCGGCGAGTTCCCCTTCGGGTTCTTCGTAATGAGGTTCTTGCAGTAAAGTGCTCTCATAAAGGTCCAGGGCGGGTGGAAGTATGCCTCGCCCTTGTTTTTTAGAGCGCACACTTAAGCCCCGAAGTTTCGCCAAGGAGTCCACCGAAGGGCAGGTGACGATGTCACTTTCTTGAAGAAGCAAACGAACGGGGCTACCCAGTCGCAAACGTTTTTCAAACTGTAGCAATGAAGTGGTGAGCACGATGAGCGGATGCGATTTTGCGTAGCTTGCTAAAACAACGTGAGCCCCCTTCATGGGAGATTGATCAAGAAGAATATGCAAGACTTGAGGCTCGTAGGTGAAGAGCATGGGTAAAATGCGAAGGGCTTCGAGAAAAGACCACTTTTTGAAGTAAGCCATGAAGCGAATGCCGTCGATATGGCTGGCTTCTTCGCCATAGCTCGTAAGAAAGATCACCTCATGCTGTTGGGCTTTCAGTGATAAAGCCAAGGGCCAAGATGTGGAGTTCACTTTTTCAGTTACTAAAATTATTTTCGCCATTCTATTCCAAGTGCTTTATAAATTCGATCTAAGATCTTTCGGTTCGCCTCAGGGATATTTCTATGCTTTAGCTCTTCTGGGTGTATCCACTCAAGCATCATATGGTGCTGTGCTTTGGGTTGTCCTTTCCAAAAAAGAATTTCATAAAATAGAATTAAAATGCCTACCTCGCCATAAGAATGCGTACAGGCAAGCTTTAGATCTCCCACTTCCACGTCAATGCCAAGCTCTTCTTGCAGTTCACGCACCAAGGCTTGTTCCGGAGTCTCCCCCGGTTCGATTTTTCCCCCAGGGAACTCCCATTGGCCAGGTAAAGAATTGTTTTCCGGCCTTTGCCCAACAAGAATTTTACCATCTTTTTTAAGAAAGCCAGCAACCACAGGAATCCAATGGCCTTTGCGATTTTTTAATTTTCGCGTCTTTTCGTCTGCCTGTGTCATCAATCCTACCTAGAGTATCTGCCTGCAACATTACGGAAAAAACCAGGACCCTCAAAAACCAGGGCAGAGTAAATTTCAACAAGATCTGCTCCCATTTGCAACCTTTCAAAGACATCTTCGGGAGTCATAGCTCCACCGGCACTGATTATTAACTTCCCCGAACGGTGCTTCCCAAGAATTTGCAGACTTTTCTGCAGTATTTGACAAGAAAGGGGTTTTAAAGGAGCCCCCGAAAGGCCCCCTTCCGCTGGGAAAGCAATTCCCCCAGGACGGGAAAGAGTCGTATTGGTCAGGACAAACCCATCAATGCCTAAGTCCACGGCGACGTTGAGGGCTTCTTCAAGATTCTCGTCGCTAAGATCGGGGCTGAGCTTCAGCAAAATGGGTTTGCTGGTATCCGCATGAGAGAGTTTTATGAGAGGAGTTAGGAGTTTGGTGAGAGCTTGTTTGTTTTGCAGGTCACGCAGTCCTTTGGTGTTTGGACTGCTTATATTAATCACGAAGGCATCGGCCGGATCTTTTAACCGATGGATCAAATACGCATAATCATCCACGGCCGCCTCATTGGCAGTTTCACGATTTTTTCCGATATTAATGAAGACCGGAGTGGGTTTGTAATCATGGGCAAGAAGATTGTAATACACTTCCTCCGCTCCATGACTCGGAAAGCCCATTTTATTCCAAAGGGCTTTTCGTTCAAGATCACGGTCCATGATTTTACCGGGATTTGCACTTTGCGGCTTTGGCGTGACAGTGCCGATTTCGACGAAGCCGGCTCCCAGGGCCCACCATTCTTTTAAGCTTTCAGCATTTTTATCCATGCCCCCGGCAAGTCCGAGTGGATTTTTAAATTCCAAATTATTCCAGGTAAAACTTTTCCATACGGGAGTTGGTCCGGAGTGGAAAAGACTGTACAACTTTAAGCCAAAAGGGCCCAGATCGTGGGCCCTTTGTGGTGATAATAATAGCCATGGTTTTTTCATAGCGGACACCTTTATTATCTTGGGTACAATCCTCTGAGCAACATTGCTTTTTCAAGGCGTTGTACAGAAACTGCCATAGCGGCGGAACGCATATCGACATTCTTTTCTTGGTGGAACTTGAAGCCCACATCAAAAGCCCGATGAATAATTGTTTTTAAGCGGTTGTTTACTTCTTCTTCGTCCCAGAACAAGGACATGGCATCTTGAACCCATTCAAAATAAGAAACGATCACACCACCCCCATTGGCAATAACATCTGGAGTAATGAAAACGCCGCGTTTGTGCAGGATTTTGGTGGCATTTGCAGAGATAGGGCCGTTGGCGCCTTCAACAATAATTTTAGCTTTCACATTGTCCACGTTGTGAACGTCGATTTGACCTTCAAGGGCACAAGGGAAAAGCGCATCCACTTTCAACATCAACAATTCTTCATTGTTGATCGCCGTTGATTTCGGATAACCTTTCAAAACTTTATTGATTTTGATGTATTCCATAACGTCCGGAATATTCAAGCCATCGCCATTAAAGATCCCGCCACTGACATCGCTGAGGGCGACGACTTTAGCACCGCGCTGATGAGAGAAAAGGGCCGCAAAAGAACCCACGTTTCCAAAGCCTTGAATCGCAATCGTGGAACCGGCCATTTTCATGCCCATTTTTTCAAAGGACTTCTCAGCAACGTAAACCACACCGAGACCTGTCGCATGATTGCGACCTAAGGATCCTCCGATCTCCACCGGCTTCCCAGTCACCACGCCAGGCTGTGCATAGCCACCTTGTTCTTGCGAATAAGTGTCCATGAACCATGCCATGGTTTGTGGATCTGTCCCCACATCAGGAGCAGGGATATCTTTTGTGGGGCCAATGAAGCTAGAAATTTCAGAGGCATAACGCCGAGTCAGATTTTGTTTTTCCGTACGGGAAATTTGATTGGGGTCTACGCAAACGCCACCCTTTGCTCCGCCGAGGGGTAAACCAAGAACTGAGTTCTTAAATGTCATTAGGGCTGCAAGTCCTACGACTTCAGGAAGATCCACATTTTGATGGAAACGAATTCCACCTTTGTAGGGTCCTAGGGTCGCATTGTACTGCACGCGATAACCTGTAAAAACTTTTACAGAGTAATCATCCATACGCACCGGAATACTTACGGTCACACAACGACGGGGTTTTTTTAAACGTTCTAAAACATTGGGATCACAGTTGATCAGCTTGGCGGCTTCTTCAACAGTTTGAAGAGCATTCTTGAACAAAGGACCATCTAAATGAGCTTCTGATTTATGAAATTCCATTCGGTCTAACTCCTTAAAATCACTAGGGTGATCCTACCTGAAGGAAAAACACCGAGTCTACTGACAAAACAGTATGACTCAGTGGTTCTAGGAGCGAAAAATTAAAGCCCAGTCAAAAGTCGAGGTGAATGAACCCAGAGCGTTAGGCCTTTTGTCTTTGCTGAAGGAGAAGATGTTTTTGGAAGAAGAGTGAGTTTTTTGCGAGCGCTTGCATGTACTCGAGGACATCTTCTTGTGCGGTTGAAGGGAGTTTAAAGAAAGGTTGAATGTGTTCGTCGGGAACGAACCTAAAAGTGAAGTTGATCCGACGAGTTTCAAACTCTGTCACATTCAAATTAAATTTCTCGCCGCATTTTTTCTCCACGCGCTGAACTCGATGGAAAAGTTGTTTTTTGAATTTTTCTCCGCCGAAAAGTTGCAAAGAGCGATCTTCAATCCATTGTTGCAAAACCACTTTGCTTTGCGATTGAGTGCCATGACTTTCCACGAATTGAAACAGGGCTTTGTCACCAAAGGAAACCGAGGCCACCGGTCCAGGTTCAAAATCTTTGTGCTCGCCAACGCGGGCGCAGTCGAGGCTTTTACCCTCTTTGTCGATTTGATCGCCATAGAAGTTGATCAAGCAGGTATTCAAATGCCAGCCCCGAGGGACGTCTTTAGGGCTGAATTCACTTTTTACCATAGCCTCAATTTTCCGTACCAATTCGGCCAGCACGGGAGGATAGGGTTCGGCGCTCACGCAGCGATGCAGAATTCCCTTGGGCGGATGATAATAATTCAAACAAGCAAATTGCCAATTTCCGAGCCAATAAACTGGACGCAATAAGCGGCGCTGCGATTGGTCTGGCGGAGGCGGATTGTTTTTGGAGTAGCGCATCTCCCAAATAGGATAAAGCGTGCTCAAATACTCCAAAACTTCGGCCTTCTCCTCAGCCGACACGTAACCAGGTTTATAAATCAGATTTTGGAAGGGACTCATAGTTTTTCGCATGGCCCCTTTTAACACATTGCCGCACTTAAAAGTATGGCTTACTTTTAAGTAATCGGTTTAAAACTGAACTTTTTACAAGGGAGTTGGCCTGTGATTATTGCGGCGGAACAGCGTCAGGATCTTATACAAACTCTAAATAGTTTTAAAAACAAGAAGGTCCTTATTATTGGTGACGTGGGACTGGATGAGTATGTGATGGGGGACGTGCGCCGGATTAGTCCCGAAGCGCCAGTGCCTATCGTGGAAGTGAGCGAGGAAGATAAACGCTTGGGGCTGGCTGCGAATGTGGCACAAAATGTCGCGAGCCTGGGGGGGATTCCTTTGATGGTGGGCGTGGTAGGGCACGATGCGGGGGCGCTCACTTTGCAAGAGATCTGCCATAAAGCGAAAGTTTCCTGGGATCATATGATTTACTCAGATCGCCGTCCTACAACCCGAAAAATGCGGATCATGACCGGTGCTCATCATATCGTTCGCGTGGACTACGAAATGAGAAAATACCTGTCTGCAGAAACAGAAGATAAGGTTCTTCAGCGGATTAAAGAACTTATCCAGGAAGCTGATGTCGTCATACTTCAGGATTATAATAAGGGCGTGATCTCTCAAAGTTTGGTCAAGCGAACTGTGGAGATCTGTCAGCAGCATCATAAAAAACTCCTGGTAGACCCCACGCGCTCCAACCCGGGCGAGTTTTATCGGGGTGTGGACATGATCAAGCCAAATTATGAAGAGGCCGTGGCAATTTCCGGTCTTAAATTTGACGAGCTTCGGGAGAATCCCAATAAAATTCTCGAGGTAGGACGTGCGCTTCAGAAGAAGACGGGAGCTAAGGAAGTGGTCCTTACCCGCGGCAAGGAAGGCATGACAATTTTTTCAGGTGATAAAATTGATGAAGTCCCAACCTTTGCAAGAAAAGTATTCGACGTGACCGGAGCGGGTGATACGGTCATTGCGGCCTTATCTTTGGGGGTGGCAGCGCAGTTGCCATTGGTAAAATCCTGTACCATCGCGAACTTTGCTGCGGGAGTGGTGGTAGGTAAGATCGGCTGTGTTCCCTGCGAGACTTCGGAAATTCAGGAATATATCCGGACCGCTCAATCTTAGACTCCCGACATTGGTCTTAAGACCCGGTAAAAAAAGTGCAAAAAAATTAACCATTTTTATCTGTAGGAGTATCCTAAAACGGGGGGCTTTTATGGATTTGGAACGCATTCAATACCGGGGATTTAAACCAAGGGGAGAGGTTAAGAAAGAGGCGACAAAAATCGCCCAGAAGTTTCTTGAGGAATTCCCGATCGAGGGGACCGCAAAGGTTGTGATTGCGGATCAAGGCGAACATTTTCATATCTCTGTAGTGGGCATTAGTGAAAATAAACTTTTCAGTTCAGAGGCAGTCCATCGAAAAAAAAATATCAATGGCTGGCCTCGCACCTGGCAGTTGGGGGCTTTGGTGGAATTGTTAGGAGACTTCGTTCAGCAGGTGCGTGGATCCTTTAAATCGCAGGATAAGCCTTAGTCCTGCAAAATAATGAAAAATTTTAGTGCCACTTTCCCTGCTAAGGCATTTCTTAATTATTTTTACTCATTTCTGACTCAATCTCTGGCTATTCTCCAGGGCCTAGTGTAAGGTCTGGCTTCTTTGAAAAACCGACTTCAAAAAAACCTTTTGAAAATGCTGTAACAAGCAAGAAGGAAAACTCCCCTATGTTTAATGCGTATGAAAATGATGCTTCTTTAAACGATCTCCAGGGCAATCCTCAGTATGTCGAAACCACCACCCCCCCAGGTAAAGTCAATTTCTACTCCATGACCTTGGAAGATCTCAAAGCCTTTTTGAAAGGCTTAGGGAAAGAGCAATTCCGGGCTCAGCAAATTTTTAAGTGGGTCTACGAGCAACGCATAACAGATGTTGAAAAAATGAGCAATCTTTCGAAGGCCTTTCGTGCAGAAATCCCTGATGTCTTGAGTTTCGATCTGCCGCCGGTTTTGAAGCATCTTAAATCCGTGGATGGAACTCAGAAATTTCTTTTTGATATGAAGAACGGCAACAGCGTGGAAGCCGTTTTGATTCCTTCCGAGGATCGGCTTACCTTGTGCATTTCCTCAGAAGTGGGCTGTAACATGGCTTGCAAGTTTTGTTTTACCGGAAAACAAAAGCTCAAGCGTCGTTTAACGGCGGAAGAAATTGTTGGTCAATTCATGCAGGTGCATGATCGAT
>DATBTE010000210.1:0-1842 GCA_036559425.1 Pseudobdellovibrionaceae bacterium
TGATTCTAGAGCAGATTTGGCATGTGACTATTGAAAGTTTTGCGACGACAGCCTTGGCCGGATTTTTCGTCGGCGCTATCATGACGGTGCAATTTACGCTGCAAATGAAAGAGTTTGGAGCCTTGGGATTTTTAGGCGGCTTAGCAACAAGCGCAACCTTTCGCGAAGTAGGTCCTTTACTAATTGCCTTTATGCTCAGCGGAAAAATTGGCGCTTTCACTTCTGCGGAATTAGGAACGATGCGGGTCACGGAACAAATAGATGCCATTCGCTGTTTAGGCGCCAATCCCATTCAAGAAATTATCGTTCCTCGGTTTTTAGGCATCGTTATATCGAGTTTTTTTCTATTATTTTTAGGGCTTTTCATGTCCATTTTGGGCGGTATGTTCTTAGGTTTTTTCTTTGCCGGAGTTAACCCTGAGGAATACATTCGCCATATTCCTACCATTATCACCCTTCCTTCGATTTTCAGTGGGCTTTTAAAGTGTTTTGTTTTCGGGTTAGTTCTGGCCACAGTCTGTACTCAAAAAGGTTATTCTACGACTGGTGGAGCAAAAGGAGTGGGCCGCTCTGTGGTGTCTACTGCGGTGATCACAATGATCGCAATTGTGGTAACGGATTGGTTCACGAGTTTTATTGGTGAAATTATTCTTCATATGATCAGAGGGTTTTAGATGACAGCACAAGCAAAGCGTTTTCGCTGGAGAGAAACCTTCGAACAGTTATACTTTATTGGCAATGGCAGTCTTGCCATTATCGTTTTTTGCGTGAGCTTTGCGGCAATGGTGACGATTCTTGAATCCTCATTTCATATGAAAATAGTTATTCAAAATGACTCAATGGTCCCAGGCTTTGCGGCCATGCTCATTTTACGAGAACTTGGTCCAGTGGTTACGGCTTTACTTTTGACCTCACGAGTTGGGGCCGGAATTGCTGCTGAAGTGGGAACCATGAAAGTCACGGAGCAAATTGACGCTCTTAAAATGTTGGGTATTTTTCCAGTAAATTATTTGGTTTTACCCCGATTGGTGGCGTGCATTGTAGGAGCTGCCTTTCTAACGACGGTCGCAAATATGACCTGCATTTTCAGTGCAATGGTGGTGAGCAGTTCCTATTTGGATTACACACCAGCGATGTTCATTACCGGAATGAAACGCTTTGTGCAGTTTAAGGATCTGCTCTTTGCGATTATTAAGGCGACTTGTTTCGGAGCAGTCATTCCTTTAATAAGTTGTTATTTCGGATTTCACTGTGAGTCTGGTGCAGAAGGTGTCGGCAGAGCAACTACCAACAGTGTTGTAGCCGGATCAATGGCGGTGATTGTGATTGATTTCATTTTATCTTATGCTTTCAGTTATCTATACTAAGAAAGATTTAAGCCGGATGCTTAAATTTCAATGGAGTTTTTATGAAGATTGAAACCAAGGTAGGTTTACTGGCTCTAGGGGTGATGATTTTAATTGTCACCTTTGCGTATATGATGGGTCTTATTTCTCCTTTCTCGAGCACATATGAGCTCAACGTAATGTATAATTACGCGGGAGGTATTGAGGAAGGCTCCCCCGTTCGTGTTATGGGTATAAAAGTCGGTAAAGTGAAAAAAATTAACTTTGAACCGGGATATAAGAGCCCCAAAGGCGAAGAGGTCAAACTACGTGTAGAAATTACAGTTGATAAAAAAGCTTGGGCCTCTCTCGGCAAAGATTCTAAGTTTTTTATTAATTTGGCAGGGGTTATTGGGGAAAAATTTCTCGAAATTTCACCAGGCAGCACGGAATTAGAAGGACTCAAGTCCGGAGATTATGTGCGTGGGGAGGATCCGCCACGCGTAGACCAGCTAAT
>DATBTE010000211.1:0-1739 GCA_036559425.1 Pseudobdellovibrionaceae bacterium
GTATTTAATTCTGAATTGAGGCCGACTTCCATCTCTTCATGTTAATTCCGTCGATACTGGTCCCTCAACCTCCGGTTATATCACTGGACCATGGGACCGGTAAACCGGAGAAAATAGCCCCTTTTTAAACCGGCGCGTGCACTAAGGAAAGAGAAAGTTTCTTGAAATGTTTATAAATTGTTGAAAATCGCATTCGAAGATCAGGTCATATCCAAGACAGATTAAGAAATCACAAGCTTTATGCCACTGCTTTCTCCATTTCAAGGGCTAAGTGAACGGCATTAATGCTCACCTAAATTCTGCTGCCATTATCTAGAGGCAAGGAAAGAGTTACTTTAGTCCCAACATCTAATTTAGACTGAATCTGAAGATTTCCGCCAATTTTTTTTAGTGCTTCATTGGCGCTGAATATACCAATTCCATTACCTGAAGTTGAACCGTTTTTTCCATAGCTTACTGGACGCGACTTCAAGGTATCTAAAATGGCCTCTGACATGCCTTTACCAAAATCAGTTATCATAACAAGTATGAATTGCTCTCGTTTTTCTACCTCGATGAAAATTGAGCCATCATCAATAATCGCTTCTGTAGAATTATTGATTAAATTGGAAACAATTCTTGAAATTAAACTCGATGACAATGATACGCTTAAATCTTTAGAAACTTGAGTAGGTCGGAATTGAATTTGCACTAAGGAGTTATTCTGGTACTCAAGTTTCTTTTCTTGAATTAATCCTTCAATAGTTGGTATGATTTTACAGCTTTCTGTATCGACGCCTTTAGGCTGCTCATTGATGTTTTTTCTCTCTTGAGATGTTGATGGTATTTTGAGATAATTAATTCTTCCTTTTTTTAGTAATTCGTCTGCAGTAGAGTTAATTCTCTGCACAACGGCGCTAATAATTTCTTTTTGCTCCGAGTTTAAACCGGATACATTACTTACAAGAACGTTTAAAACTGACAGGGGCGAACGAATATCATGGGCGACCATACTAGCTATTTGCGAAAGTTCTTTTGCGTAAGCCATTTCGACTTCCATACGATTAGATTCAGCTTGAACATGTAAAAGCATGTTTTTGTAGGCAAGAAATATAAGTAGAATACCAAATATTCTAAAACTCCAAGTAGTGAAGTAAAATATAATGCCGTTGTTGCTTACAAAATCAAATGAATAAACGTCACCATTCAAACTATGAAGTTCATTGCGAATATGCGCTCCGCCGAGAAACCATTCAAACTCAGCGCATTCATTGAGACCACTCATATATCTTAAATCTAAAATATCCATGGTAACCGGTGACTTCATCTTTACAACAGCGCATTTAATTGATCCAGAATTCTGAAAATCAGTTATGCTTCTTATAAGATATTGAAAGTTTGAAAAGTCCAATTCTTGCCGCAACTGATTTTGAAGTGAAAATAAGGTTTTGTTTGCTAAGTTAATTTGCAAAAAGTAAAATCCGATTTGACAAGAAAAGAGCCATAAAACAGCTGAAAACAAATAGACTTGTCCATTAGCAAATGGTAGTAACTTTTTGAATTTTTCTAAAAAAACCATCTTGTTGTTACCCATTAGTATACAAATCGCGTTTCATCGCCAATATGCCACCCTACGAAGTCTCGCATAAGACATCGCCATAAATACACATCATCGATGTTTGTAGAGAATTCTTTTAAAAGCGCGATCTTAGCCATGGGCCAAATAGGATTTGATGCCCGCTCTATTTGTGCAATTGCTT
>DATBTE010000212.1:0-1560 GCA_036559425.1 Pseudobdellovibrionaceae bacterium
TTGCAAAACTAGGGGGCTATATAGGACGAAATAATGACGGTCCACCAGGAATGATCTCTGTTTGGAGAGGATGGATGGTGCTGATGCAATCGGAAAAAACATGGAGGTCAATTGAAGCTTTTAATTGTGGGTAAAGATAAGGTATTCAATAAGGACGGCCAGATCAATGTTAAGAAGGCGAAAATCTTCTTAAAAGCCGTCGGCATGGTATGGCAAATCTCTGATAAAATGGGTCAAAAATAGAAGCGGCCATCAGATAACTAATATCGACCGCGATGTATTTCTTTGAAACAGGCGAATCTGTTTAGGTCCGGTTTTGACCCTTTTACTTCAAATCAAATATAGGTGGCTTTTGCGCGCTTTGCCTCAAAATGACATAGAATAAGATCTTGACGCAACGAATAGTTACATATAATATTAAAAGATGTTACGGATCGTTACATCTACCCTTATGTTTATGGAAGAACAACCGAAGAGGATGGAGAGTGAGTTCAAGTTACAAATGGGATGATTTCATGAATGCTTGCAAGGCAGGAACTAAAGCTGTTCAGGTCATGGGCCCCGCCGAGCGGGGGGGCAAGGGATCATTTCAACTTAAAAACGAAAGATGAAACACTACATTTTATCAGTATGGGTGGGGTTCATGGTTTAGGTCCAGATAAAACAGTTCCCTGGAAGAACAATCCTAATCCACAAAATCCTGTCATGGTTGATTCATATAATTTTTTTGCTGGTTCTGATTACGGGTATTTGGCTTTCATGTTTCAGCCACTAACCAATAAATGGCTATTGAAATCTTTTAAAAAAAATGACAAGCCCGACCCGCGAAATACCAGTATTGGAGATGCTTTTAAAAAAGCACTCCAACTTTTAAAGGAGGACAAATGAGCAATGATCTAATGTGTCCAGCATGTGGCTCTCATGAGCTTAAGGCTCTTTCTGAACAAAAATCACACCAACTTACGTTGGGTGGAGAATTTCACTACATGGAACAAATGTACAAATGTGCTTCTTGTGGTGAAGAAGGTGATTTTGCGAATCGAAATGATGATGTTTTTAAGATTGCTGAGCATGAAGCCTTGAAAAAATTGGTTCCGTCTTTAATTGATGATTTATCGAAAGAAAAAATATCAATGGCTCAATTTGAAAGAGCGTTTGAGCTGCCTCAAAGAACTCTTACACGATGGAAAGGCGGAGATTTCTCTGCCTCAAGCGTTGCGCTTCTCAGAACAATTAAAACATTTCCTTTCATTATTAATGTTGCGGAAAAGAAATTTAATCCTGGATTCGCCCAAAGGTCCCTTTTTCTAGAAGCCTTTAAATTGTTTGGTAATGTTGTTCAATCCCAACAAGGAAGTATCCAAGTAACACTTAGCGCGAGTTCTGACGGAGCTTCTGTTAGGACAGACGCATATATTCCGCGAGCAGGGTCGGTAACACCAACTCTGCGAGCAGTATGAAATGGGTAGAAAATGAAACTTGAAACGGTTATTTTCTGTGAAGATATTCGACATGAGATCAATAATAAAAAATCCTTGATTGGGATGTATCATGATCGAC
>DATBTE010000213.1:0-2146 GCA_036559425.1 Pseudobdellovibrionaceae bacterium
TGGCATCGGCTCGGCTAAAACGTCGAAGGCCGAGGCCGCCCACTATGCGATGGTGAATGGTCCACTCTTAAACCGGCTATGGTGGACCACATGGGACCGGTAAACCGGAGAAAATGGCCCCTTTTTAAACCGGCGCTTCCATTCCTTAAGTAAACATCATTAATTCTAGATATGACTGAATTCCGCGGACTTACCCATTGCGCAAGAATAATTTACGTGCAGGCATGGGCATCAGACAGGGCTTCATGGTGATTGAGTTCGTTTTTCAGGTGACGACACACATCAGAAAGCTTGGTTGGATAAATGCCGAGCCGCTTTCGCGCAAGCTGCATCGAACACTGAAAGGGAATTTCCGGTATCTCTATTTTATAGAGTTGACAGCAAGCGTGCAAAACTCCTTTATCGAAAGAGGCATTATGCGCGGCCAGAAAATCGATGCCTTCAAAAAGCGATTGAATTCTTGGCCAGAGTTTACCGAAGTCGTCGGTTAAGGCAACATCGCTCCACTTGAAGCCCATGAAGGTAGGTAAAGACAAATTCATTCGAGGGGGGGGGCCAATGATGTAAACTATTTTCTCGGTACCAACTCCTGCCTCCACTTTCACGAGGCCTACAGAACAAGCGCTATGTCTTTGATAATTTGCGGTTTCGAAATCTATGGCCAAAAAATTCATCGATTCTCCCGAATATTGCTGCCATAGTAAATAGCTTTTTACAAGCAAAGGTCAAAAGGTGAGTGGTTAATATTCAATCGTGAATTGTTTATACTGTTTGATTTTTTCAGCGGCACTTTTAAACGGCCCATGATAGCACTAATCGTTATATAAACAAAATACTTATAACTGAGTCAAAGAAGGAAAACCACGTGGAAAAATTATTTTTTTGTCTAAGCATCCTGACCGCAATTTCCGCCAATGCCACCAGCGAAGTCCAAACTCAAGTTTTAGCCGCCTTAATAATGAACTCCGGGACAATTGCAATGGTCGATCCCACAACCAACAAGCCGCTGGGTCGTGACGAGCAGATACCAGCACTTTTTGCCAAGGCACTCCTGCAGAATTATACAGAAATGGGCGATCACGGAGGAACCCTCAGCTCTATCACGATTACTTGTGATGAATCAGATAAAGTTCTCAAAATAGGAACGGCTTACAAATGTTCCATCTCTATCGGCCAAGGAGATTTCACAAAAACCGAATCCACAATGACTGGCCCCGAGACAGAAGGGCAGATTTTGTTCGATATTGATGTCGTGAAGCCGTTCGATCCGAAAGCAAAAATTATTATCAAAAATAAAACAGTCAGCGTGGAGTATGGGGATTAACATTCGTCACAATTCAAGCCTCAAAACGAGATTTTTTCAGGATTTCTAATATAAGAAGTTCTCCTGGAAGTTCTGTGCCGTTTTTCGTCTCACTTTTGAGGATTGGACAGATGCGCAACCCACAAAGACGCATTGTCGAGAGTTTGCCTTGGCAAGATTTTTGAACTACTAGTTAGTTGTTAAGTGAGGTTTTTAATGAAAATTGTGAGCATCTCAAGATTTTTCTTTGCATTTACAATACTTACTTCGCTTGTCTCATTTGGACACAACGCTGTCTGTGAGGGGTATAAAAGAAGCGCTTCACTTGCGAAACTCCTCGCAACCTCAAAAAAAATGGTAGCGGAGACTCAGAATCATGGCGCTCGAACAATCCCGAATGATCCCCGTAGGCCTTTAGATCGTAAAGCGAATCCCGAGTACAACGCTATTGGCATTGTGAAGACAGATATTGGTCGTGGATCTGGGTGGCTAGCAAATGAGTGTTTGGTATTTACTAATAAGCACGTCATTGGTGCCCATAAAAAAATTATTGGTAAAAAGGTAATGTACCATGTGGGCCAGACAAATACGCCAGAGAAGAATTTTGAATATGCAGTAGAGGGTGAAGTTGTTGCTTCTGGTAACCCTAAGGGCGAGGGTGCTGACAGCCCTGCTCAAGACTGGGCTTTAATTAAATTAAAAAAATCTGTTGGCAAAAAAGTAGGATTTATTGATTTCGCTCAATATAGCGTTGAGGATGCTGAAACTTGCAAAACTTTAGAAATTGCAGGATACCCAGGTGAAAAAAGTGTTCATGATCTTTGGTGGCAAAGTAATTGTTCA
>DATBTE010000214.1:0-1773 GCA_036559425.1 Pseudobdellovibrionaceae bacterium
TTATGTGCCCTCAGTCTTGCAGAAGCAAAAAAGTTGCCCTTGGAAAAGCTCAGCTTGCCACCAGGTTTTAGTATTTCCGTTTTTGCGAAAGCTCCCGGTGCTCGGTCCTTGGCCGTGACCCCCTCAGGGGTGGTTTTTGTAGGCAGTCGCGGACTGGGTGACGAGCATAATGTCTATCGGATTAAAAATAATAAAGTCGAAATCATCGCAAGCGGTTTTAAATCCCCCAATGGGGTCGCTTTTAAAGATGGAAAACTCTACGTGTCAGATATTAGTCAAGTAACCGAATTTACGGATCCTGAAAATAAAACAGGCAAAGATCTGAACCCCAGAATCCTTCCGCAAAAGTTTCCATCGGATGTGCATCATGGCTGGAAATTCATTCGTTTTGGTCCGGATGGAAAACTATATGTGCCCGTCGGAGCTAATTGCAATATCTGCGATCCAGGTACGGAGTATGCCCGAATTTTTCGCATTGATGTCAACGGCACTTCAAAAGAAGAGCTGGCTCAAGGAATTCGCAATACCGTGGGCTTTGATTTTCACCCGCAGACGAAGGAACTCTGGTTTACGGACAACGGCCGGGATTGGCTTGGAGACGATAGTCCTCCGGATGAGGTCAATCATTTGACTAAGATCGGCCAACATTTTGGATTCCCTTATTGCCATGGCAAAAACACTCAAGATCCTGAATTCACCCAAAAGAAATGCGCGGATCTGACTCCGCCCGTAGTAGAACTTCGAGCTCATGTGGCAGCGCTAGGAATGCGCTTTTATAGCGGAAGCAGTTTTCCTGCAGATTATAAAGATCAGATCATTTTGGCGGAACATGGTTCTTGGAATAGAGCAAAACCTCAAGGTTATCGTTTGACCCTGGTACGACTGAAAAATGGAGAGGCCGCAAAAGCAGAAGCTTTTATTGAAGGCTGGCTTCAAGGCGCTGACGCTTGGGGACGTCCGGTTGACGTTGAAATGTACAAAGATGGTTCTCTCCTGGTATCAGATGATAAGGCGGGGGTCGTCTATCGAGTGAGTTACTCTCCGCCGAAAAAATAAGACGGAGACTTGAGGGGATAAATCTGTGAATAATTCTGTGAATAAAATTATTGTTTCAAAGTTTGGTGGAACTTCCATGGGGAATGCTGCCTGCATGCTTCGCAGTGCAGAGGTGTCTCTTAAACAGAAATCAAGTGTGGTTGTGGTCTCCGCGACCTCTGGTACCACCAATGATTTAATTGAATTGGGCAAGACTTCTCAAGCCAAACCTTGGCCGGAAGCTGAAATAATTTTAAACAAGATTCGTCAAAGACATATTAAAATAGCCGAAGATTTGAAACTCTCTTCAGAGTTTGGTCTTCAACTGTCTTCTCTGTTTGAGGAGATGGAATCCTTGGGCCGTGGAATTCATCTTTTAAAAGACTGCTCTGTGAAGGCCTTAGATGCCCTTATGAGTTTAGGCGAACGCATGTCTTCCGTTTTATTTACGGCAGCCACCCAACAAGTTTTGCAAAAATACAATTCTAGTAAACGAGCTGAACTCTTTGATGTGCGGAAGGTCCTTCGAACCGATGAAAACTTCAGCAAGGCAAGACCTCTGACATCAGAGATAAAAACCCTTTGTAAAACACACTTGGGACATATTCACAGCCTTGAAACGATTGTGGTGACTCAAGGATTTATCGGACGTACGGAAGACGGAATGACCACCACTTTGGGCAGAGGAGGCAGTGATTATTCCGCAGCCATCTTAGCGGAAGGTATTGGCGCGGATAT
>DATBTE010000215.1:0-16383 GCA_036559425.1 Pseudobdellovibrionaceae bacterium
AAAAGATCGGCGATCTTTTCTTCATACTCGCTAAAACCATTCATTTTTACTTGCCAGGAAAGATGATCATGCAAAGTCTGAGACGCGGAAATCGCGTTCTCATAATTCATGATTTCTTCACTGCCGGCCATGCCGGACTGAGGAGGCTTTTGATTCTGCTCGAAATAGCTTTCCCACTCAAATTCATCTTGTTTTTGGGGGTCTTGAGTATTGGTAGCGACGATTTCGGAAGCTCCCCCGTCGATTTCGTTAGCGGCATCTTTGGTTCTTTGCAGATCAGATTCTTTAAGGACTTCCGCTTCCTCAAGAATAGGGTTCTCTTCGAGTTCAGAACGAACTGCAGACTCAAGTTCCAGACGTGACATCTGCAACAACTTGATCGCCTGTTGCAGCTGCGGCGTAATCACCAAGGACTGGCTTAAGTTCATCGTTTGACGAAGAGCCACGGAAATATCTCCTAAAGTCTAAAGTTTTCACCCAGATAAAACTTACGGGCAAGTTCTGAGTTAGCAATCTCATCCGCACTCCCGCTTACCTGAATCTTACCGTCTTTCAATATATAAGCATAGTCGCAAATACCCAGAGTCTCACGAACGTTATGATCCGTGATCAAAACTCCTATACCTTTGGCCTTGAGTTCGCGAATAATGTTTTGAATATCCGCAACCGCAATCGGGTCAATTCCGGCAAAGGGTTCGTCAAGAAGCAAAAACTTTGGGGTTCCAGCCAAAGCCCGCGCAATTTCAACGCGGCGACGCTCCCCGCCAGATAAAGCATAGCCGTAACTGTCTCGAATATGGGTGATGCGGAAGTCAGAGAGCAAAGCTTCGAGTTTTTCGGCGCGTTGAGAACCTCGATAACCATGAGCCTCAAGCGCCACAATGATATTATCACTCACCGTGAGTTTTCTAAAAATGCTTGGTTCCTGCGCCAGATAACTGAGGCCGATACGAGCCCGCCGATACATGGGCTGCGCAGAAATATTTTGCGCATCCAATTCGATCAGGCCGGAATCTGGCTTTACTAGACCAACCACCATATAAAACGAAGTGGTTTTGCCTGCACCGTTAGGACCTAAAAGCCCCACGACTTGCCCGGATTCGACTGAAAAAGAGGCCCCGTCCACGACTTGGCGCTTTTTATAGGCTTTGGAGATTTCTTTAATCTGCAGATAACTCACTTAATCCTTCTTTTCCATTCTTGCTCGGACTTTTTCTACCTTAACCTTTTTTCCGCCATCAAGAAAGATGATTTCATCGCCAGAAAGTTCATCGTTATTTTGAATAACTTTTGGATTTCCGCGAAATGTAAAAATATTCTTAAAAAGGTCCAGGTTTACAGTATCCGCCGTAGCGACCTTATCGATATCATTCACGCGAACACCCCCCTGCATCTGAATATAGTTTATGAGAGCCGTATTTCCCTTATATTGAAAAACAGCCGCAGGACCTTTTAAATGCAGATTCGCGTACTTCATTTCCACGTTGCCCGAGAATTTTGCTTGGTGGGATTGACCAGAAAAATCGGCTTTATCACTGGTAATAAAGAAGTCCTTTCCATCTTTGAATTTTTTGGAGCCCCGGACATTCTGATTGATCGTCATTTGACTGTCGTCGACCAGAACCAACATATTGGCACCCTCAAGAACAAAACCATCGCCCATCTCATCCTTAGGGCCTTGCATGGTAACCTTTTCAGGGCTTAGAATCTGCCGTTTCTGCGAGTTGTAAAAAATCGCGGACGTTTTAAAAGTGTATCCATTTTCAGATTGGGTTACCACATTCCCTTTAATCCTAAGATCTTTTGATTTCCCATCGATGGAACCTAGATCACCGGTCACCGTAAAGCTCACTTTTTCTTTATTATAGAACAAAACCTTCACGTTCTTAAGCTCCCAGGCAGATTTACCTTGATAACCTTCGGCGGCAGCGGAAAAAAGCTCCCAGTCGCGATGCCCTTGATGCGTTTCTACAAGGTGAACGCCCTTCATTTTTTGCTCAGGTTGTGTGGAATGGAGAGGAGTAGAGGCAACTGGAGCCTCTTCTTCTTTATGCTCCAGTCTGTTGGGAAAAATAATAAGAACTTCAATAAAAAGAAATACTAGGAGGATCACAAATAAAATATTTTTGAGGTTCTTCATCAATCACGTACCGCTTACTATCAATGAGCCAGCACGACCTCAAAAATCAGTCACTTTTAAGTCATCAAACTAATTCGAAGTCGGCTCGTTGGGGCGCTTCATAACCGCAAAATTAATTTCTCCAGCGCCAGCTTCAGTCACTGTAAACATGACCTTTTTAACCGTCAAGAAATCCACGTCCTTATCACTTTGGATCGTGATTTTCCTCCAAGAGTTAGGATCCTGCTCTTCTTGACCGCGAGCATTAATAACCACAGCTTTTACTTTATTATTAAGCCCATTTTCCATTTCTGCCTTTTTCTTATCCAAAGCAGCCTTCAAAGGTTCATACAGAGTTTTGATCATCCACTCTTGATTGCCTTTAACTTCCTCAAAGGTGGCAACCCGCATCTTATCAAGAAGAACTTCTTTATTGGAAACGGTGACCACAAAAGCAGGCTTCAATTCCTTGACCATTGACGCTTTCGGTAAAATAACTTCTTTAGGAATAAAAAGTACTTCTCCAGTGGCGTTATAGTTTTGCAGAAGGAAAATCACCAGAACCGTGAACATATCCACCATCGCAGTCAATGACAGCAGCGCTGTCACACCCCGCTTGCTTTTATTTCGCTTAAGAATATTGTGATATCGGTGTCTCTCACCAGGTCTAAATATGGCCATATTAAATCGGCGCTCCTGTCGCCACTGAGATCGCAGGGAATCCAGATTGTAAACAGTCATCCATACCGCGGATCAGTTGTTCGTATGGCAAGTCGTCAGCCATCGTCACTACTGCATCCGTCTTTTCTGGATAAAGCTGCTTCACTCGTTGCAACTGAGCCATCAAGCCCGCATCATCAAACACGCCGCTTTTTACAGGTAAACTAATCACCTGTCTGCCCACGGTCAGTACGTAACCGGTCTCTTTGATATCGATTTTCAAAACCACATCCGATTTGGGTGGCGGTGTCGGTTTTTTATCGTCGAGCTGCTTTCCATAAAGAGAGCTTCCAATTTGCATCATATTGACCTGCGACCAAACCGCCGTGATCAATAGGAACGTGATCAACACGCTCATCAAGTCGATGACCGGAACGAGATTTAACTCTACGTTCCTACCGCGACCTCTTTTTTTACCACCCTCTTCTACATGTGCCATGGCTTTGAATCCTTAATTAAAAAAATTAATCTTTAATTTTATCCCTGTTTGCAACCACTAGGTTCAAAAGGCTCATACTTGTTTCAATCACTTCATTTTCAGTTTTCTGAATTTGATGCTGGAACAAACCATAAGCAATGATGGAAATGATCGCGACACTCAGACCAAACGCGGTACAATTCAAGGCATGCGAAATACCTTCAGAAAGTTTTTGCGCTTTCGTGGCCGGATCCGCCGCTGATACCGCGCGGAAAGAGCCGATCATACCCATGATGGTTCCAAGCAATCCCGCCAACACCGCGATATTTCCGAAAACCGCCAAGAACGAAGACCAACCTTCCACTTTAGGCATTTCTCGAAGAACAGCCGCATCCATGGCCACTTGAATTTCTTCATCGGGGCGCTTGTTCATCGCCTGCACGAGGCCTGCTTTGACTGTGTTAGTAATAGGAGCTGGACGGGCGTCGCAAAATGAAATCGCCTGGCGTAAATCGCCGCTCAAAATCATACGGAAAATTTGATCCGTAAAATCTTTTTTATCGACTGCGATAGCTTTGAATTTCATAACGCGTTCGACGATCAAAAAAATCGCGATGATCGCAATCAAGGCGATCACATACATTACAAAGCCGCCCTCAGTGAAGGCTCTTTGAACAAAGTTCATATTTTCCGTTGCAGAGACTGCTTGCATTGCTGCGGCAGCTGCGGCATCTATTGGTGTAGCTGTAGGGTTCACGACTTCCTCCTTAAGGATTTAACTTTTCTTAAATTTTTTAACCTTATACTTTCAACCTAATTTACAACTCAGCTCAGTTCTCAGCTCTAAAGTAAAATGGGTAATTAACCTCTGCCACTGTCCCGGCAGGAGGGTCGGGGAATTTCCAACTCGCCAGCCGATCTCTTACGCAGTTTTCAACCGCACGATTGCCCAGGGTCGAACTCTTCACTTTGGCATTCAGAGCTCGACCATGATCTGCAATGGTCCATTCAATAATCACTTTACCTTCAAGACGCTGAGTTTTATTGAGTTTATTTAGTTCTCGTTCGTAACACCCACGGATTTCACGAAGACCCGCACGAATTACGCGACGAACAGCTTCCCGATCGATGGTGCCGACAAAATCTTCTTCGGCGCCTCCTGGTTCGATGGCCACGGAGTTTTTATCTCCCAGACCGTCTCCTGTACCGTAACCCGTTCCACGACCTTTCGTTCCGACACCGGCAATCCCCACGGTGGCGGTTCCTTTACCGCCGGCGCCCGTGTCTTTGAACTTGCCGCCGATATCATCACCAGCGCGATCTGAATTGGAACCCGCTGTTCCCGTTGCATTCGCGGCTGTTCCCAAAACTTCACCCGCTCCTGAATAAGCTTTATCGAGATTTTTTCTCATCCCGCCGCCCCCGAGAGCCGCAAACATTCCGACCTTACTGACATCTTTGTTTTTGCTCTGAGCATTCGCGGATTCAGTTTTACCTTGTTTCACCGCGCCCCCTTGAGGCTGCGTCGAAGTGAAAATCTTAGGCTTATTTTGTGAATTCGGTTTCGGAGCCACTTCAGAAGCCGCCCCGGCTTTGGAATTCTTAGCTGTCATCGCCGGATCTGGCTTTTTCGCTTTATTCGTAGTCTCCACTTGCTTGTCTGCCAATTGAACTTTTTTGGGTGTTGGAGTTGGCTTCGGTGGAGCCGGGGTCGGGACTTCCACAGGCTTTTCTTCAACCACTTTCACTGGCGGAGGAGTTGGTTTCGGCTTATCGAAGATAACCTGGGCCACAATCTCTTCCTTCTTCTCCTCTTCAACCATGGAAGGCGCTGTTGTATAAACATACAGCGCGAGCAAGGCGACCAGGATCAAGGACATGATCATTCCAGTCAGCTCGGAGCTAGTCAGGAACCACGGTGGGAATGCCAAGACAGGAGGTTGCTGGACGAAACGAACATAAATCTGCAAATTACTAGAAGGTAAAGCAATGAAATAAATCTCGTCTTGACCCAACTTCATGGTCACTGAGTTTCCAGTGCGCTGAGCTTTTCCCATGCGCAAGAGATCGTCCACCGTCTTTTTTCCTTCATTAGTAATAAGCTCGACTTTCATCTCAGAGGTCACCGCTACCTGCGTCTCTGGACCCACTTCTAATAGTGGCCATCCCGTGGGGCAGACACCCTCAGGCATATGGATTTCAAACTTTTCCTCAGAGCCAAGACGAATAATACCCGGGGTTCGGAAATGATAGGTATTTAAAACACGTTCTTTCCAACTGACGATGACCTCTACGACATTTCCCCTGCCAAGGCGAAGTTGGTCACGGAGATCTTTTACCTCACTCGGTGGAGCATAGGTCTTTTTATTTTTGCCTTTTCGGCTGAAAGCGGACTTTTTCACGGAAGAGGTCTCGACCTTTGTTACCGCGGGCCCCACCACTGGAGCCGTAGCAATGTGAGGCTTCGGTTCAACTTTAGGAGCTTCAAATACAGGAGAAATCACCGGAATACTTGGAGTGACGGGTATGGTCGCCGGAATAATTGCCGGTATTGATACCGACTCCACTTCCTGCGGAGGCGGAGCCTTCACAACGGAGTCCGCGGGGGCTTCGCTCTGAGCAGGAGGCAATGCTTTCGGTTTTGGAATTCCCACAAAGAAATTAATTTTAAAAGGACCGATACCGATTTCATCACCCGAGGCCAGAGGTTCATCCAAAACAGCTTGGCCGTTTTTAAATGTCCCCGTTGTCGAGCCCAGGTCACAGATGTAGTAACCAGAATCTCTCATCTCAATCAGACAGTGAATTGCGGAAACTTCCTCTGCATTCAAATCCAGCCCGACATCGGCATTATGACCGATAACAATTTGATCAAGATCGAATTGTTTCACCTCAACCAGCTGATTCCCTTTAAATACTCTAAGTATAACAGGAGATTTCAAGTGCCACCCCGAATGCGCTGAATGTCTTCAGATGTTTTTCTCATTTCAGGAATGAAGTTCTGCCTCAACTTTATCAAACGCTTGTAGTTGAAATTTTTCTTCTGAAAGAGATAAAACAATTCTGGTTTTTGTGTTCCACCTTCAACCAGCTCGTCCTCAAAGTTCAACTTCTGAGTGCGAGTTCCTTTGGCGCGAGATTTTGGCGCTCCTGAGGTAGGCGCGGGTGCAGGTGCCGCTTCTTCTTGAGCAAAAGCAGTGAAGCTCACAAAGAAAACCAAGCTGCATGTGATCACCGACAGTAAAAGACGTTTCATGATCTTCATTCCCCCTGTTTCTATTTTACACCAGCTTTTACTTTGTTTTCCAAAGCAATTATGCGGTTACGGGACTCTGAAGGAGGACCTACAAACTTTAGTCTGTTCAGGACGTCCATGCCCTCTTTGTACTTATTCATGTGATCAATTAAGAGAATAGCATAGTTTAAAAGCAATTCTCGATTGTTATTTTGATCTTTCATCGCGGCCTGATAAATTGAACTGGCCTCGTCGAATTTTCCGACAGCTGTCAAGGAGACCGCATAGTTGTTTAAGGTTTTTGCATCCCTTACACCGCCATTGTAAGCCACAGAAAGAACCATCGCCGCCTTGTTATAATCTTTCTCGGCAGCATAAATGGATCCTGCATTTGCCGCCGCCACCGAATCATTGCCATTGATATCAAGGGCTTTACGAAAAGCTTTGATGGCCTCGCGACGTTCATTATTAGAGAGGTAAATAAGTCCCATATTGCTATAGGCCTCGCCCGCGTTCGGATTTACCGAGATGGCTTTATTGAGAAGATATTTAGAGGCATCGATTTTACCTTTTTTAAAGTAGACCATCGCCATGGCATTCATGGCTTTCACATCATTCGCATTTTGAGTAAGCAGCTGACTCGCCACTTTAAAAATGTGCTCATCATTTTGACTTTTGATGGCATCAACCAAAACGCCCTGGCCGAGTGGAACCGCTGCCTGTGCCGCAGTTATTGGCGGCGCCGCTTTCGCCGACTGAGCGAAGGATTGAGAGGCCTTCCCCGAAGCAGCGGAAGCTCCATCACCGCCCATATCAAAACTGTTATTTCCCCGCGAAGAATTCGCGATAGGGCTATATTCACTGTCCTCACCTCCACTCCCGTGCTTCGTCGAGGAACCACAGGCCGTGAGAAACCCACTAAGTATTGAGGCTAAAACAATCTTTTTCATCATTGCGCCATCCAATTGATAATTCGAACATCTGAGGTCTGCTCTCCATTGTTGTAATAAGAGCCCGGACTCAGCTTGGTATATTGATTCATCGCTGTATTATAGCCTTCGTTATAAACTTCAAGTTCCCAACCACGATCCACGGCTAACTTGAAACTCTCTTTTGCCTTGGTCACAAATGGCGAGGACATTTGCTCAACCCCGGCTTTATATTGCTTGGTCTCTTCGGCATTCAAACCACTTGGTAAAGGAACCGCCATAATGGCTTCGTACATATGGAGATTAGCGTCGCCCAAAAGCGATAAGCTGCTTACGATCTCTTCCGCACTATCATACTTAACCACGTCTGCGATTTCTTTATTGAACTTGCCCAGTGCAGCGATTTTTCTATCCAAAGTTTCCTTTTGTCGAGCTGGGTTTGCGGAGATACGAGCTGCTTTGTACTCATTAAAGCTTTTTTGGGCCTCTGCAAACTTTAATTTGGCGGCATACTGTGCGCCGGTTTTTTTATCCCCCGCCAGTCTTCTTTGAACGGCGATCGTTTTCTTAGCCCAAGTCTCAGATTCAGAAACCTGATGCTTTTTCTTCAGCAAATCTGAAATCCAATAATGGGACTCTACCACTTTCTCTGGATTGTTAGCCCCGGAAGCTAAATAATCTTTGTATTTCTGGAGGGCCGCAGTGAGATGATTCGCCTTACGGTGAAGAGTCGCCACTGAGTAGAGCGCATCACTGGTCTCGCTCTTTTTCTTGGCCATGTGAATAAACTCTTCATAAGAATGAATCGCGGCATCGTTTTTACCTAAAGCTTCATTGAGCAAAGCCGTATTATAAATAAAGTTCGGGGCTAAGGGATCTTTCGGATTTTCCGCTGCGGCTATCTTATACAATCTGGCAGCTTCCTCGAAATTTCCCGTATCTTGATACAACTTCGCCAAAAGCCGACGGACTTTCGGCTTATTTGATTCCATCTTAGGATCTTTCGAGTTTAAAACCTGAGTGTACATCATAATCGCGGCCGTAATCATCCCGGCTCTTTCATAGTTCACACCGGCATTGAAAATCGCCGTGACCGCAAGTTCCGAGCGAGGATTGGTTTTTGCGAAGGTCTCAAAGGCTTGGGCGGATTCGCTATATTTTTTGCTGACTTCAAGATCTTGACCTTTCTTGAAACTTGCTTTTTCCATCACGCTTTTGATTTCGCCGCCCACTTTGGAGTTGGCGATGGATTGATTCGTCAGCAACTCCGCACCAACTTTTTCCAATCCCGCGTAGTCTTTACGCAAATTGAAGATATCCAGCAATAAGTTAGCTGAGTATTCGGCGTATTTTGTTTTTGGATAAATCGTCAGAATATCGCGGAAAACCTTTGTCGCTTCATCGAACTGATTATGCATATAGTACAAACGACCAATGCGGAATTTAATTTCCGGAGCTTTTTCGGATTTTGGAAACTTGGTAATATACCATTGACTGGCTTTAATGAAGCGTTCAACTTTTGGATCAAGAGGGAGCGGCTCCAAAGAATTAGCCACCCGCTTTTGCAACTCCTCATCGGAAGGAACGCCTTTCTCCAAAGCCAAAATTAAATTGGCTGCCGCCTTATCCATAAACTTGTTCTGTGGAGCGTTGTCGACCACCCATTTGTATTGAACCGCAGCTTCATCGTAGCGTTTCATATCATAGAGCAATTCTGCGAAATAGAAATGCATATCTGCCGCAATCGGCGTATTGCCAAATTCTTCAAGATAAAAGCCATAGCCTTCATAAGCCGTCTTCATCGGTAAAGCGGCGTGTGAATTCTGAGCTGTTTGATGTTGTTGCATCACGTAGTTACGTAACGTGGTTTCACGCAACTTGTTGGAGGTCTCCATCAGTTCTTTATTCGCTTTATTCGCTTCGTACCAGGGAGTATTTGCCGCGAAGTTTTTAATCCATATGTAGAGCTCTTCACGGAATTTCGGAGAGTTTTTAGCATAGAAATAATTTTGCACGATCTGATATTGCCAATCGAAGGCTCGTGGACTCTCTGGTCTTTCGCCTATCAACATCTTAAACACATCACGGGCATCATCTTTACCACCCTTATCAGAGTAGTAATAAGCCAACTTCTCAAGATAGGGAACGATATCCCCCTCCGGCAACAGACCCCGGAAATAGGCAATCGCGTCGGAGGCTGGTCGAGCTTCGGCGTAGAAGATCACGATGTCACGAAGAGCTTCTTGTTCAAGGCGATTTTTATTAACCACACGACGACTCTGAGAAGTGGCTTCAGATTCGTACTTGGCGGTTTTAATGATGTACTCAAGATAAGACAAAGCCTGGGCGCTTTTTCCGAGACGAAATAAACACCAGGACCCTTTATAAAGAGCGAAAGTATTTAAACGATGTTTTTTGTCTTTAATAACATAAGTATATTCTTTATATGCATCCGCCCATTTTTCATTCTCGAAGTAGTATTCTCCTAAAGAAAAATGAGACTCGCCCACAAAGGGACTTTGCGGAAATTGTTTATTCAAGCGAATATAGTACTCAGCGCCTTTATGGGTATCACCCATTTCGAAATAATTATAACCTAAGAAGAAAAGTGCCTGGTCCATCTTTTCATCTTTAGGGAAATCACGTTCAAACCATTCATACAATTGAATGGCTCTCTTATTAAAATCCTTTGCCTCTGCTGTATTCAAAACCGGTTTAACTTTTGTTTTACCAGCTTTGAAATCCGCTAAGGCCTGATCATAAGCATCTTGACGGCGGGAATCGACGATTCCCGCTTTTTCCACATACAGTTCCGCAAGACGCAGCCATAATTCACCGCGATTCGGGCTGTTTTTAAATCTTTGTGTGAGCTTATAAAGTTCCTGGACCTGCTGATCCAAAACACGTTCATATTCCGCCTTTGTTCCGCTGCCACGATTGAGCAAAATTTCTGAGGAACGGGGAGGTTTCACCGACTCCATATTGTATTGGTTCTGACTTGGCTTAAAGTTATAGCCAAACTCCGGAAGAGCTGTATTACCCTTATGCAATTGGATGTTGCCGCCACGACTTTCCTGGCTAATTTGACTCAGTAATTGACCAACTGTTTTCTTTCCACCTGTTGCCGTCGTAGTGGTGCTCTGCTTCTTATTGAGGGCCACTGCATCCACACCATAAGTGACAACGCCAGTGAGGAAGCTCAAAATCAAGGATGAATTTAAAAGGCGGTTTTTTTTATTTATCATAGGTTACTCGCAACTCTGTTTGCCTAAATAGTGATAGTTTCCGACTTCATCCAACCAATATTCCCCTTGGAAGGGATAATACTCATACCCATTCTGTACGTAAAAAGTACGATCGATCTTCTCGTCAATTTGCTCAGCCGCGAGATCTTTTCCGGCCAATTTCATTTTCAAGCCCTCTTTTTTACCGTTGATCATTTCGTAACGGATAAAGCCCGCTTGCTCATAAAGATCGCGAAGTTCAACACGCATATTCAACATATGGGCTTTGACCATATCGCCCACCGAAAGTTTCGCATTCCGTTGGCGATTGTTCACTACTTTCAAAGTGTATTGCCCAACAGGAGTATTTTTGAATCCAGGATTTGCATCAATCCGGGCTTTTTCATCGTTAAGACGTTTGATATAATAAAGCGACCGTTTCACATTTCCTTCTTCAGAAATATTTTTTACGACGTTATAAGGAAGTCGCAAGTTAACCGCTTTATCAGACTTTTTGATGAGCTGTCCTTTTTCAATCTCAGCATAATACTCCATGGCATCCGTGTTGATTCGTATAAAGTCGCCAATCTTGGCACGAATAGGACCATAGGTATTTTCAAATAGGCTTAAAACCTTTTCCATCTCATCATATTTACAGATATAGAGATAAACGATGGAGCGCAGAAGCAAGGACTCCGGAATATAAAAGTCATCATAGTAACTGGAATGCAATGACTGAAAGTTACTTAACACGGAACGAAAACGAGCCGCACGCAACATGGCCCAAGAGGATTCAAACAAAGCATCATGCCATAAGAAATGGTCGCGGGGAACTTGCGCATAAGCCTCAATGGAAGCATCCCAATCTTGTTTTTGATAAAGAGCCCGTGCAATAGCCACCTGAGCAGCCACACGATTCGTATCCGTCACTGGAGCCCCATCCCGTACTGTCATCAATGTCTGGAAAGTTTGAAGTGCAGTATCAATCTGATTACCTTCAAGCTCCGCCAAGCCTCGGTTAAAGAGAGCTTGGTTATAGTAGCGGCTTCCCTGACTTACCTTCGAAAACAACTCAGAAGCCTTTGGAAACTCGCGGGCTTTCATTTTTATCTCCCCGATACGGAAGTAAAGCATATCCCGATTCGTTGAGGGGAAGTCGTTCAAATCGAGTTTAGAAACCGCGTAGTTCAGCAAAGTATCATCACCCAAGTTGTCGGCCACGATGGAAAGCTTCTCAATCGCATTCTTCACGTATTTGTTATTACCCATACGGATAACATCCACGAATTGAAAAGCGGCAACTTGATTTAATTTCATTTCCATCAGCATTAAACCCAGAACATATTTCAATTGGGGACGCTCCGCTTGGAGCTCCGCTCGGCGAGCCAATTGAAACAAGGCATTAGAGGCTTGTTCATACTGGCTATTTTTTGCCAAAGCCAAGGCTTGATTCACCTGTTGCCTCAACGGAGAATTCTTTACTGCCGAAGCAGCGACCCCTTGAGATTTCAATCTCTTCTGAGCCGCATACGCCGCGGGGAAAAGAAAACTTATGGTTAAGAAAGTTGTGATAAATTTTCTCATCTGTAAGTAGCCTCCGGATAGAAGAAACTCATACCGACAGTCAGAAGCAAATCACTAAAGCTTTGCATGGTTCCATCTGTTGATTTCGCTGAATAGTTCATCATGCTTAGATCCCAGTTCATTGAAAAACGCTTGGACAGAGCAAAGTTTTGACCGGTGCCGAAATGAAGAGTGAAACCACTGCCACCGGTACTCACGCTCGTGTTTCCGCCACCAACCGCGAAATAATGTTCAAAGGGAATAATTTTTCGATTGAGCCAACTCATTTTACCGTAAAAAGGCGTGTACTTGGCATCAACCCCGATGTAATTTTTTGGAAACCCGAAACTGTCGGCACTGACTCCATTGTTGTCGTGGAGTTCTTGCGCTGAAGTTCTTTGTGAACTCGTCATTGAGGTATAAGTCCCCTCAAGCCCCCAGGCTTCCGTGAAATAGTAGGCCGCTTTCAGTGAAACCCCGGCGGTTAAGAACCAAGGATTATTGGTGATCGTGGAAAAGGCGCCCGTAAATTGCATGCGTCCTGTTTTCGGCAAAAAGCGCTTTTGAATAACGGAGACTTCACTGAATGGCTGAAGTTTTGTTAAGCCTGAAAAATCCGTCAGTTTATTACTTTGGGCTTCCAGTTTATCTTCATTGGCCTCAAGCTTTTGATTTTGCATGCTTGGAGCTGCCGTCGGCGGCGGACGCGGAGCTGTCTTATCAAGCTCCATCTCAATGACATTCAAGTCATCGCCAATGGCTGAACTCGAGTCTTGTTGCGCTTTTGCAAGAGGCATCATCAGCAGCACACCCACAGAGGCCATCAAAAGTATTCTACATTGAGTGTTACAGTAAGTTTTAAAGTGTGTTTGCATCGATTCCATCCTTAAAACATGTAAGACACACCAACATTTAAATTGGTGGTGTAAGTGAGTCGTTCTGAAAACTGATCAAAGGGCGGAGCTTTCTTAACTCCATCAGTGGGATCCAAGGTATAGGGATTGCCCGTGCTGCTATAAAACGGAATGGGTGCATTGTTAGCGAACATGCGCAAATCCCAACGCAAACTAAATTGCTTGGACAAATGATACTTTTGTCCCAAACCCAGCGCGATTCCCAGATAAGATTTATTTTGGTACTTCACAAAACCTGCGGCGGCCGAACCAAATGTCGTTAAGTTAAAGACCAGGCTTTTACTTAAACTCATTTTTCCGTAAAACGCTTTAAAGTTATAATCCACCATAAAAGTAGATTGAGGAGCGGGAGCCCGAGTGAAGTCTAGATGAATATGCGAACCTGCCGTTGAGCCCGGTACATCCGTCAATTGCTGACCATATTTACTAAGCCCCGCGGCATTGGACTCAAAGAAGGCTCCAATAGCATGATTTTCATTCACGTGATAATAACCAGCCAAGCCGTATTTGCTCACGTTAAAGATAGGTTCCGTTAGAGCGTTTCCATAGTAGCCGCCGAGTTCAAAACGACCTGCGGTTATAATATTTCTGTTTTTCACGCTCACAGGTTTATCAAAAACTGGATAAACTGACTCTGTAGCAAGTTCTTCCGTTGGAAGTTCCACCACTTCTGTTGCGAATGCGACACTCTGTAAAAAGAACGCCACTAAGAAAAAGTTTAAGAAAAAACTTAGGAAAAAACTCAATCCTTTGAGCGCATTCTTAATCATTTATGACCGTCCTGATGATGAAAAGGCTCCGTGTTTAAAAATCAAATCACAAACCTCGCGAACGGCACCGTTGCCGCCAGGTCTTTTAGTTACATATCGTGCGACTTCAAGGACTTCCTCGACCGCTTCAGGAACTGTGACGCCAAAAGCCACTTCTTGAAGCAGAGGGATGTCAAAAATGTCGTCTCCGATGTACGCCATCTCCCCCACATGAAACCCTGATACTTTTTGTAATTCTAAAAATGAAGGAACTTTATCGGCAGCGCCCTCATAGAAAAATTGGATGCCTAGATTTTTTACGCGTTGGCGGATGTCTTCCGCTTTACTTCCAGTGATCACTGCAAGTTTATAACCAGATTCAATAAGACGTTTTATACCCACACCATCGCGTATGGAGTAGAAACGCTTCCATTCCCCATCGGAATCCATCCAAAGCCTACAATCTGTCAACACACCGTCCACATCCAGGACAAGCATTTTGACATTGCGAAGGCTTAGGTTAAGTTTTATTGATTCTGGTCCCATTCAAACATTGTGAAAAAAATTCACCGGCTCGGCAAGGTTATCAATGACTTAACTCGACTTTCGTCAAATTAATGTTTAGCGGATTTTTGTTCGCAAAAGGTCCTGAAAGTTCAACATTCCCACAGGTTTTTTTGGATGATCGCTGAGCTTATCAAATACAAAAAGTATCTGAATTCGGAATTGTTCCATTAAAAACAAAGCTTTTTCCGCAAGCTCATTGGCATCAACTCCGCGCGGGGTGGTCGTCATGAGGTCTTTGGCGGTTCCGGTGAGTGGATCAGGACTTTTATCGAGTCGACGACGAATATCCCCATCGGTGATGACTCCGAGGAGGTCTCCGTTTGCATCAAGAACCCCCGCCGTGCCACGAACATTTTTATGAGTCATGATGGAAAATAATTCTCGCATCGGGGTATCCAGCCCGACCAAAGGCAAGGCATCACCTGTATGCATCACATCTTTAACCCGGGTTAAAAGTCTGTATCCCAAGCTTCCGCCGGGATGAAATTCGGCAAATTCTTCAGGAGAAAAACCTTTTTCATTCAACACAGCCATCGCCATGGCATCACCCATCGCCAAAGAAGCCGTGCTACTTGCTGTGGGAGCTAAATTCAAGGGACAAGCTTCAGCGGAAACTGAAACATTCAAAACCGCTTTGGCCGCCTTCGCCAAAGTCGAATTAATATTTCCGGTGATCGCAATCACTTGAATATCTTTCCGGAGAGCAAAAGCCAGAATAGGAGCCAACTCGGGAGTTTCTCCGCCGTAACTTAAAGCCAAAATCACATCTTCCGACTCAACAATCCCTAAGTCTCCATGCGCACTCTCGGCAGGGTGTAAGAAAACAGAAGGAGTTCCCGTCGAAGAAAAAGTGCTCGCAAGTTTACGCGCAATTTGTCCGGACTTTCCGATACCAGTAAGAATCAACTTTCCTTTGCTGGCTTTAATAATTTGCACGGCTTGAACAAAACCATCGCTCAAACGCTCTTTCAAAGCCAAAATCGCATTGGCCTCGATGTCTAAAACTTGCCTACCTTGAATAATGATTTTGGTACTCACTCAGAACCTCTTTTTAAAGCCGCTTTCACAAAATGCACAAAGAGCGGATGCGGGGCCAAAGGCTTCGACTTAAACTCAGGATGAAATTGCACGCCGATAAACCATGGATGATCCACTAGCTCAACGATCTCAACTAAATTTCTTTCTTTGCAAACGCCAGTGGCATTCATGCCATTTTTTTCAAATAAAGCACGATATTTATTATTGTATTCATAGCGGTGACGATGACGTTCATGAATCAAAGGGCTTTTATAGACATTATAAACGTGACTTCCCTTGGTCAGTGCGCAAGAAAAGGAGCCCAATCTCATCGTGCCCCCTTTATTTACTGAACCTCTTTGTTCAATCATCGTGTCGATAACATAGTTACGAGTTTTGCTGTCAACGAAGAACTCATGGCTTGTAGCATCTTGGATGCCGCACACATTTCGCGCAAACTCGATCGAAGCCAATTGCATACCAAAACAAATCCCGAAAAATGGAATTTGGCGCTCACGAGCAAATTTGATGGCTGAAATTTTTCCTTCCACACCACGGGCCCCAAAGCCTCCGGGAACCAAAATCCCTTCCACATCTCCAAGATATTGAGCCACATTTTTATCCGTGAGTTTCTCTGAATCCACATAGACAATATTCACTTTGGAATTATTAGCAATACCTGCATGGACGATGGCCTCGTTGAGAGATTTATAGGATTCCTTCAAATCCACATATTTTCCCACCACTCCGATGGTCACACTCTGTTTTGGATTCTGTAAAACTTTAACGATCTTTTTCCAGCCACTGAGGTCCATACGGTGAGATTGGAGCTGCAGTTTTTCAACAATGAGTTCATCCAGGCCTTCCTTATGAAGAGCCAAAGGAACTTCATAAATAAAGCTAGAGTCCTGGGCCGCGATAACATTTT
>DATBTE010000216.1:0-18393 GCA_036559425.1 Pseudobdellovibrionaceae bacterium
CCGCGTGAAATCCTGACCGCAGAATTGCAACCTGGAACCTATTATTTCCGTGTGAAAAATCGCAGCAAGAACTTTGATAACACGGATCGCCTCCGCATCACTGTGGATGGTGAAAACATCACGATCCCCCATCACTCCGCAGATGAATCCCTCCTCAACCCCGGCGACAATTCTGGAGTGATCACGGTCGGCGCCTTTGATTCGGATCGCAGTTCCATTTCTCGAAGCCTGAATAAACCTGATATCATGGCTCCTTCTTCGATGACTCTCGCGAACGGCGCTGAATTTCGTGGAAGTTCCAATGCCACCGCGATCGTGGCTGCAGGTGTAGCTCTCGTGCTATCGCAAAATGGGGGAGCTACTAAAAGCCAGGTATTAGGAAGGGTTTCTAAAAACTTCAACTGGGACCAGGGCGCTTTGAGTTTAAACTATCTTCGTTTCATGCCAACGGCGGGAAATTGTTTTAATTCCCGGGAGTGGAATGAAGCCCCTGATTATATCAAACAGACTCTGGCGTTGGGTGGTGCTCTCGTCGAAACCACTTTGCAGTATCGGGTGATGGTGCCTTTTGATCCGATCCTCCTGGCGATCCATCAACAACGCCAGTACCTTGATGATATGGTGATTGCTTTGCCCACGGGCGGTTTTCAAGTGGTGCGACGCTTAAGCCTCATCCCTCAGGGAGCTATTGAACTTTTCCAACGTCCCCTCGAAGCCGGTCTCTGCCATACGCCCTTGAAACGGGCGGGAAAAATCTTTTTGCTTTAGCCTTACCAATTGAATCCGTCTCAAAATGAGACAATAAGTACATGCACGATTTTTGCATCTTATATCGGCATGGCAAAGCTGTTGTTTTCTTTCCTCTTTTCTTTCCTTCTGAGTCTGAGTTCTGGGGCCGTCGGTCCTCAGTGCGATTTCGTCTTCACTCCACCCGAAGCTCTCACCTTTGGTATCGAGATCGAAAAGCAGGATCCGCAAGAGTTTATGTTAACTTCTTATTATAATCTTATGCGCAGAGGGCAGCTTGAAGAGAGTACTCAGATTATAAAAAATATCTCAAAAAATGGGATCGAAGCGCTTCGCGATAAAGACATTTCAACTCTTAAAAGCACTCGCAAATATGTGACGATTCTACGCTCAGCTTGGCACCTCAGCCATAAAAACCATGAAAGCCCCAAATCCTTGGAACGATTTGCTAAAAACCTTGGCCATTTAAATGATTACATCGCCGCAGGTAAGGAAAAAGAAGCCCAGAGGGAGGCTCATCTGGTTAAAAAAGATATCAAGAATTTAGATGTTGAAAAGCTGGAAACCCTTATGAAACCCGCGACGCAGAAGTCGGCTCGTTCCTATCTGAAGACTCTTCGAAAAGAGGCACGAGAAATTTTAAAAGAGAAAACAGTTAGTCTGAAGAATTACCATGAGGTGAGAAAAATTCTTAAGGAGTTTATGACTTACTATTATCTCAGAGACGAATTAAACAACGAGGTTCCTGGCAAAGAATACCAATACCTTTTCCACTTAAATGATGAATTGGGTCTGCTCAATGACCAGTTCACCTACCAAATTATCAATGGCTTGGCCCATAGAAAGAAAACAGAGATAGAGTTTCCAGCGGATCTAAAATCCAAAGTGCATTACTTTCTGGAAAACTCCTCAATTTAACCCCTTCATCGCGACGCATCCGAAAAAGGTACGGCGTACCCTAATCTCCTACTGTGGCGAAGGCTTGTTTTGTTTTGGTGCGAACTTCGTCGCGGGTTCTGAATTTATCTATGACCAGATAAAAACAAGGAACTACAAACAAGGTAAGGACTGTCGAGACGATGACCCCGCCGATTAAACAGACCGCCATGGGTTTCATGGTCTCGGAACCTTCGCCCACAGCAAGGGCTGAAGGAATTGCGGCGGCGACCGTGGCGGCGGAAGTCATAATGATGGGTCTTAAACGCACGGGACAAGCTTCTATTAAAGCCTGTCGTGCCGTCTGCACCCCGCGGTCACGGAGCGTGTTGGTAAACTCAATCAATAAAATGGAGTTCTTCTTCACGATCCCCATCAAAAGCAATAAGCCAATCATGGAATACATATTGATGGATTGATTCATCAGCAGAAGTGCAAAGAAAGCGCCGCTGAAACTAAAAGGCAAGGCGGTTAGAATCGTCAGGGGATCAAGGAAGGAGTTGAACTGGCTAGCTAACACCATGTAGGCCACAAAAAGCCCTAAGATCAAAGCGAACATTAAACTTTGGAAAGACTCCTGAAATGTTTTCGCATTTCCGCCTTGGGCGATCATATAACCCGGCTTCAGTATTTTCTTCGCGATTTCATCAACTTTGCCCATAGCCACTTGCTGAGAAGAGCCCGGAACCAAATTCGCTGTGATGGTAATGGCACGTTGTCGATTGGCTCTTGAAATAGCCTGCAGACTGGCATTAGTTTCAGTTTTAGTCACCTGACTCATCGGCACTAAATTTCCGCGAGCATTGCTGATCATGAGCGTTCGAATCTTTTCTTCAGTGACATTGTCATCATCGAGCTTCACTTTAATATCGTAACGATGACCGCCCTCAGGATACTCACCGACTCTCACACCACCGATCAAAGCATTCACCGAGTTGCCGATGTTCGCCACGCGCACCCCGCGTTGAGCCGCCGCCACACGATCGGGCTTAATCTGAATTTCCGGCATTCCTAAAAGATAATCCGAATCCACATCCACCACAGTTCCCGTTTTTTTCATTTCCTCCATGATGGATTTCGCCATATTCGCCAACTGATCCCAATCAGATCCCAACACCGTGAACTCCACTGGAAAACCTCTTCCGCTGGAAAGCCCACGCATCGACATATCCATAAACACCGGCCTGACATCAGGAATCTTTGCAATCGCGGTCCGGGCCACTTGCATAAACTCGACTTGGGAAAGCTCATGACCCGCTTTTTCATCGATCCCACGCCGGCCCTTCGGTTTCAGACTGACAAGAATATGGGCGCTATTGGCGTCTGACGATCCTCCGCCGCCAAATCCTCCCACGGCGACATAAACTCTTTCGACTTCTTTTCGAGACAGCAACCACTGCTCGGCTTTTTGCACTTGTTCATTGGTGTGAGCAAGGGACGTACCCACCGGCAACATCAAGCGGCCATTGAACATGCTCATATCCTGTGCCGGGGCCATTTCTTTATTGATAAAACGGATCGAAGTGAAGGAGGCCGCCACAAAGATAACAGAAGCCCCTAAGACCATCCACGGGTGTCGCAAGATCATATGGAGAGATTTCTCATAGCCACTTCGCAGTTTTTCCATTGCCATTTCAAAAGAGCGACCAATCTTGGTCGCTCGCGCGCCATGATGAACAAAGCTCGCACAACGCATCGGCGTGATGGTCAAAGACTCCAACAATGACAGCAGCACCGCGAGGGAAATCGTGATCCCGAACTGCATAAAAAACTTACCAATGATCCCTTTCATAAAGACCACCGGTAAGAAAATCGCAATCACAGCCACAGAGGCGGCAATGGCCGCAAACGCAATCTCTCGTGAACCCAAAATTGCTGACTCAATCCGGCCATGTCCTTGTTCATTATATCTAAAAATATTTTCCAGAACCATGATGGCATCATCGACCACGATCCCGATCGCTAGTGTAAGACCCAGAAGAGTGAAAGTATTCAGCGTATAACCCAAGAAATAGAGCCCGATGAAGGACCCTAAAAGAGACGTCGGAATCGACAGGAGCACATTGAAAGTGGCGGACCAGCTGCCTAAAAAGGCCCAACAAACCAAAGATGTCAAAAGCACCGCCAAAACTAAATGCTTGTTCAATTCATGAACAGAGTTCTCAATAAACTGAGTGCTATCGAAGTTCACAACCAAATGCATGCCCTCTGGCAATTGCTTTTCTAATTCCGCCATTCGCGCCTTAACTCCTCGAGCCACCGCCACGGCATTGGTGCCGCGTTGTTTGCGAATTCCCAAGCCTAGAGCGGACTTCCCATTGAGTCTGGCAATGCGGCGGATTTCGTCCAGTCCCATGCTGATATCCGCCACCTGAGAAAGCCGAACCATGTTGCTAGAATCCTGAACAGCCTGTCCTCCGCGACTGGCGATAATGATGGATTTGAATTCCTCGACTGACTTCGCTTCCCCCATGGTGCGAACATTGAAATATTTGGTACTGTTTTCTAAAAATCCCCCGGGCAATTCCGAATGTTCATTCTTGATAGCTTCCATGACATCGTTCACAGAAATATTATACCGAGTGAGATCTTTGGGGCGTACATGAACTCGCATCACCGGAGCCGTAAAGCCCGCCAACATTAAATCACCCACACCCTCCACAGTCGTCAAACGATCCTGCAAGTAATCTTTGGTGTATTTCATCATAAACTCGGGATCATTCTTATCGTAAGTCAAAGCCAAGAACATGATCGGCTGATCATCCGAATTTGTTTTCGAAATCGTAGGGGCATCTAACTCAGAGGGCAGACGTTTTTGAGTGGCGGCGACTTTCGCCTGGACATCTTGAAGAGCGGCGTCGATATTGCGATTCAAAGAAAACTCCGCAGTCACAGTGGCTGCGCCTGATTTACTCGTAGAAGTGATCTTTTGCACTCCCTCGACGGTCATCAAGGCGCCTTCGATCAGGTCCACGACTTGTGTTTCCATCACCTCGGGGGCCGCTCCTGCCATCGTTAAAGAGACACTGACGGTTGGAAAATCCACATCGGGCAATTGACTCAGGCCCATCCTGCTAAAGGAAATTAAACCAAAACCAATTAAACCGAACATGAGCATCCACGCGAAAACAGGATTACGAATGGATAAATCCGAGAGCTTCATAGTCACCCCACCAGTTCTGCTATTCCACGCCTAAAAATGCTATTAGGCAATTGTTTCAAAGCAGATGATCGGCCTTGCATAATACTTCCGGCCGAAAAAAAGCGGATTTACATCCGCTTTTAAAGAGAGGGACTTAATAAGCTTGCGATAAAAACTAGACTTTTGGAAAGTGATGCTTTTATGGCTAAATTCTACCCTGTATTTACCTAAATCTTAAAATTGCCTGATTTAGTCATAAGGGTCTTCATGTCTTTGATAATAATTTCTTTGCCGTTCAAATCAATCAAACCTTCATTTTTAAATTCAGTCAGATGACGGGACAGAGATTCATTGATGGTGCTTGCCAGTTGCGCGAACTCATTACGGGTGAGTTTCAGATTCAAAGAAATGCCGTTGGGGGTTTGCACGCCGAATTTATCCGCCAACACCACTAACTGATAAGCAATCCGCTCTTGCACGGAGGCAAGATAATGCAATTGATTCGTGATCTCATAACTCTCGATATCACTGACGGCTTGTTGTAGAAGCATTTTCAATAAAGGCGAAGCATGTTGAAGACCGCCCATGACGATCTCTTTAGGATAAAGCCAGACTGTTGTCGGACGGATGGCTTTCGCCATCGAAGAAGAGGGCGAGCCTCTGACCAGGGATTTATAACCAAAAAATTCCCCGGGTGACACCAGTTTAGTGACATATTCAGGAGAAGCTGTACGACCCCTGGTCATATTACGATTCACCACCACCTTCACTGAACCGCTGTGGACATAAAAAAGCCCTCTTGGCATGTCCCCTTCCTTAAAGAGGATGTCGCCTTCCTTCAACTGAATGATTTCATAGGGTAACTCCGAAGCTGCCGGAATCACTGTGCTTGTCTCTGTATTTCCAATCACTCCGACGGAACCCGCATTTAGAACTGTCTGTGTTTGCATTGCAAACCTCCAATGCTTGCATTGTTTATACGAGTGTTTACTGACGTAAACTGTAAGGCTTATTGGTATCCCCCAGGTTCGCAAATCTCCACCTACGTGGAGCGAATTTTTTGTTAACTTTCAGGGATAAATTTGCCTTGACCCCCCAAGGCATTGTGGCCTAAATTTCACCGAGTTTGGCAAACTTTTATAATAAAATCAGGAAGTTAACCAAGTTTGATTCATAAACAATTAAAAACTCACAAATAACTCACTAGTCATTTAAGGAGGTTTATTATGTTAAAAAACTTCATTTTTTCGATGACGATTCTAATATGTGGCAGCGCTTCCTTCGCAATTTCTTCCACTGCTCCCCTCAAAGTCGGGCTTGTCCTCGATAAAGGAGGCAAAGACGATAAGTCTTTTAATTCCGCTGCTTATCTAGGAGCTTCCAAGGCAGAAAAAGAACTTAAGATTGAACTTAAATATGTTGAAGCCACTGATACGAATGCTCTGGAAACTCTTCACCGTGCTTTCGCCCGGAAAGACTTCGACCTCATTATTGGAGTTGGTTTTGCGCAAGCAGAAGCAGTTAAAAAAGTAGCCGCACAATTTCCGAAAATAAAATTTGCGTTGGTCGATGGGGAAATCACCGCGCCGAATGTCCGCTCCTTGCTTTTTGAGGATCACGAAGGCTCTTTTCTCGTCGGCAGTGCTGCCGCCTTAAAATCCAAAACCGGCAAAATTGGTTTTGTAGGAGGAATGGATATTCCCCTGATCCGTCGCTTTCGATTGGGTTACGAGGCGGGAGCTAAACAGGTGAATCCTAAAGCTCAAATCATTACCAATTTTATTGGCGTCACAGGTGAAGCCTGGAACAACCCCGCCAAAGCAAAAGAGTTGGCGTTGGCCCAGATCTCTCAAGGAGCGGATGTGATCTTTGTCGCCGCTGGAGCCTCCGGATCAGGAGTGTTTGATGCGGTTGAAGAAAAAAAGAAACTCGCTATCGGCGTTGATTCGAATCAAAATTGGCTGAAGCCAGGCTTTATCTTGACCAGTATGTTAAAGCGCGTGGATTCCGCAGTTTATAATACCATCCAAGATACTCAGAGCGGAAAGTACACTGCCGGTGCTGTCCACTATGGACTTAAAGACAAAGGCGTCGACTATGCAATGGATAACTTTAATGAAAAACTTTTAACTCCTGATCTGACCGCAAAATTAGAGGGATATAAAACGCAAATCATCGCGGGAAAAATAAAAGTTCCTGACTTTTACAAACAGGGAAAAAGCAGTCCATGACTAGGACCCTTTCCCCTGCCGTGGAATTCATGGGGATTCATAAAAGCTTCGGCGAATTCCACGCCGCAAAGGATCTCAATTTTCAAGTGGCCGCAGGAGAAATCCATGCCATTGTCGGTGAAAATGGAGCCGGCAAGTCGACCTCTATGAATATCCTTTTCGGACTCTACAAACCTGAGGCAGGCACCCTTAAAATCCATGGTAAAGAGGTTTGTTTTAATTCACCAATGGAGGCTATGAACTTGGGCGTCGGCATGGTTCATCAGCACTTCATGCTCGCTCAACCCTTGAGCGCCCTTGATAATATTTTGCTCTTTCAAAAGAATCCAAAGGCCTTGCAAAGGCTGAATCGTAAAGAACATCAAGCGCGTTTGCAAAAGCTCGCCGCTGAATATCAGTTCAATATTGAATGGGAAACCCCGGTGCAAAATCTCTCGGTGGGCACCCAGCAACGCATTGAAATTTTGAAAATTCTTTCTCAGGATTCTCGGATTATCATTCTCGATGAACCCACGGCTGTTTTGACTCCTCAAGAAATTGAAGATTTATTTAAAAACTTGAAAAAATTGAAAGCCGAAGGCCGCACGATTTTGATCATCACTCATAAGTTGAAAGAAGTGATGGCCATCGCGGATGCGGTGACCATTCTTCGCAATGGCAAGGTGATTGCCAATAAAAAAATATCTGAAACCTCCGTGGAAGATCTTGCGGAAAACATGGTAGGCAGAAAAATTAAAAATCTGGCTCTGAGCGAACGCCGCCCTTTTGCCAACCAAGACTTGGTCATGAAGATCCAGGATATGAATATCGACTTACAGGTGCGCAAGGGTGAAATTGTCGGTGTGGCCGGGGTCGAGGGCAACGGACAAGATGCCTTGATCCAGGCTTCACTCAATCCTCGCTCGTTGAAAATGTGCGCCCTCAGGGTTGCCGCCTTCCCGGAAGATCGCACTCGTTTTGGTCTTCTCAAGGAACGTCCCCTTCATGAGAACTTCATCTTGGGATATCACAATTCCCCTGAGTACTCACGCTACGGGTTTTTGAGGTTTAAAAACATCTTCGCCAAAACCAAGGCCGCAATGGAAAAATATGACGTGCGGCCTCGCGATTTACAAAAACCGATCGGCCAGCTTTCGGGCGGAAACCAACAGAAACTCGTCGTAGCCCGTGAGTTGCAAAACAATCCTGATTTTATTCTTGCCGCTAAACCCACCCGGGGCGTTGACATTGGGGCCATCGAGTTTATTCACGAGCAGCTTTTGGCCGCGCGCAATCGGGGCGCTGGCATCCTCTTGGTCTCTACGGAGCTCGAGGAATTGATGACCTTGTCCGACCAGATTGTGGTTTTGTTCAAAGGCCAAATCGTGGCGAAATTTTTACGTTCCAATAACTATAATGAAATTGAAATTGGCGCGGCCATGGGAGGCCGTACTTGAAAAAAACCTTCGCAGGATTTTTCTTAGGACTCACTCTTGCTCTGTCTTTGACTTTGCTCGCAGGGGAAAACCCATTTCATATCGGTGGCATCCTTTTTAAAAGTGCGTTTGGATCCGTTTATGATTTGGGTCTGACTTTGTTCTATACCACGCCGTTGATTTTTTGCGGCCTTTCGGTCGCTCTGGCCTTCCATGCGGGATTGTTTAATATCGGCGGCGAAGGTCAATTGACGATGGCTACGCTGACTGCCGCCGCCATCGGCGTGTTTCTGCCCAATATTCCGTTTCCTTTGGCTCCGCTGATAGCTCTTGGAGGAGCACTCTTAATGGGAGCTTTTTGGGGCTTTATCGCTGGCTGGCTCAAGGCTGTTCGCGGCAGTCATGAAGTGATCGTGACAATTATGTTGAACTTCATCGCCGCCGGTCTTTCCAGTTGGTTTACTTTAAAAGTGATTCCCAATCCCGCTTCACAAAATCCTGAAACCGCTCCGGTGGGTGCTGGGTACCTGTTGAAAGACTATGATCTTATTGCCAAATCATTTCCCGATACGCCGGTAAGTATGGCTCTGGTGGTGGCGATTTTGGTGGCTTTCGCTGTATGGCTGCTGCTCTGGAAAACCAGCTTTGGTTATGAGCTTCGCGCTGTCGGATATAATCCCGAGGCCGCAAATCGTGCGGGGATTTCTGAAAAGAAAATTAAAATCTGGGCCATGTGTTTAGCCGGTGCCTTGGCGGGCTTTGTCGCTCTCGGCGAAGTGATGGGAGGCAGTGGTCAATTTAAAATTGGTTTCTCTGCGGACTATGGCTTTATTGGTATCGCCGTCGCCTTGCTCGCACAAAACAATCCTCTCGGGGTGATCTTCGCCGCTCTCTTAATGGCAGCGCTGCACAAAGGAGCCGCGGATTTAGATCTTGAGACCACGACGATCACTCGGGATTTTTCCAAGATTATTCAAAGTTTGATTATCTTAGGAGTGGCCTCTCATGGCCTTTGGGTTTGGCGCGCGAAAAAGCGTCTTAAAGGAAATCGCAGTGAATGAGTCTCTTCTAGTGGTAGCCACCGCATTCTTCTCCCTTTTATTGGCGGGACTTCGCATGGCCACGCCGATGGTTTTCGCCTCCATGGGCGGAATGATGAGCGAACGCTCGGGCGTGGTCAATATCGCACTGGAAGGTTTCATGCTCACGGGGGCTTTTACCGCCTCGGTGGCCGCATACTTTATGCATTCCGCGTGGATGGGTTGGGCCTTCGCAATCATCGCAGGCTGCTTCATCGGCGCACTGTATGCATTTTTTGTGATTGAATTAAAGGCTGATCAAATTGTCACGGGAACGGCTCTTAATATTTTGACTGTGGGAGCGATGCCTTTTCTTACTAAGATTCTTTTCAGCTCTACGGGTTCCACTCCGAGTCTGCCTTTAGCCGATCGTTTTAGTTTTGAGCCCGTGGTGTTAGCCTTTACTCTGGTCGGCGTTTTGACCTATTGGTTTTATCAAACTCATTCCGGGCTGTGGCTGCAATTTGCTGGTGAACATCCTGCGGCCCTTTCGGCAGCGGGTGTGAACGTTCGTAAGGTGCGTTGGTTTGGCGTGATCGCCAGCGGTGCTTTCGCCGCGATGGGAGGCGCCAGCCTTTCGACTTTCTTGGCTTCTTCTTATTCTCCGCTGATGACGGGGGGTCGCGGCTATATGGCCCTAGCCGCTTTGATCTTTGGTCGTTGGAAACCATTGCCGACACTAGCGGCGTGTTTATTCTTCGGAATAACCGATGCTCTGCAAATTCGGCTGCAAGGCGTTCACCTCAATGGCATTGAAATTCCTGTTCAGTTTATTCAAATTTTACCTTATATCGTAACCATCATTGCGCTTGCTGGTTTCTTTGGAAAAAGCGAAGCCCCTAGATCCTTAGGAAAGGTGTTAGAATGAAAATGTTAACTCATCTATTGACTGTCTTCCTTGTTCTCGTAAATATTTTGTCCCAAGCCAATGCCTGGGGAGGCCGTGGTCACGCTGCCATTTGTGAAGCCGCTGTCTTTTTGGTCAAAGAACCGGGCTTAAAAGAATATTTAAAGAACAAGCCCCAAATGATGGGTCATCTCTGCAATATGCCCGATTTCTTTTGGCGCTCCTTTGGCGCTGACGCGACGAAATTGGGCAACCCGACTCATTTTATCGATGTGGAAGTCACGGGTCTTAAGGTTCCTGAAGTTCCTCTGGATTTTAAACAGATCGTGGATACCTACACCGGCAAGCCCAATCATTTCAAAGCCGGAGCCACTCTTCACAATGTTCCCAGCGAATTCGGTTCTGTATGGTGGAGAGCCGATCAATTTTATCGCCGCTTCCTGAGTTTCACTAAAGAGCTGGCGACCCTGGAAGCCCCTAAGACTTCCAAAGAGGCCACGGACGATCAACTTCCCTACAACAAAACAGTCTATGAAATGTCCGTGAGTCTGGGTTTGATGGGTCACTTTGTCGGAGACGCTTCTCAGCCACTTCACAATACCGCGGACTATGATGGTTATGCCGCAGGCCACGGTGGCTTGCATGCTTACTACGAAGATCAAGTGGTCAGCGAATTCGATGGGGATCTTTCTTCTCGTGTTTTAAAAGAAGCTCGTAACATGAAAAATCCCCTGTTCTTGAAACCAAAAACCGCGATAGAGAAAATGAAGGCATTGAGTGAATCGTCCATGGACGAGCTCAAGCTCATCTTCAAAGCCGATCCTGTTAAGAAGCCCTCAACCGTGGTCAGCGAACGAGGCATGGAGATCAAAAAAGCGGCGGAACGCGAAAGTGCTGAAATCGGCTATAAAAAGTTTAACAAAATCATTGTCACCGAACTGGCCCGTTCCAGTTTACTGCTGGCCAAGTTGTGGGACGACGCTTATGTGGAGGCGGGTAAACCGATGTTGGCTTCCAGCAAAATCTATAAATATCCTCTGACGGTGGACTTTATCGCTCCGGACTATTTTTCTAAGGAAGAGGCTCCGAAAACGGAAGATAAAAAGTAACCAGGTTCAATTTAAGGTTCTTATTTGATCGCTTTGAGCAATTTCTCAAGGCGATCTTTTTTTTCTTTTGAGTTTTCTTTCTTCAACTGTTTTTGCACGAGGTTCGCAATTTGCGCGGGATGAATCTCTTCATTTTTATTGCACCATTTATAGTACTCAAGACAATCCTGCATATCGGAGATGCTGAGTCTCGCCAGTTTTAGTATAAAATAAAGTTCCAGATTTGGTCGATAGACAGAGCTCTTTGTTCCTTTCCTTATCAATACTACTTTTTGCTGCCATCCAGGAACTTTCTGGAGAAAAAATCCACCGGCTTGGTTAATCGTTTCCACGGGAAGATTGAGGTCAGCTGCAATATTCATTAAGGCCAATTGGCTCTGATTGTCCGTCCCTCCAAAAGGTATTATATCTACGTCCATGGTGACTCGATAGTCGATTCCTACTAAAGGTAAGACGGTCCCCCCAATAACAATCCATTCGCCGACAAGGTCTTCTGAAACCCGCTCTATGATCTTTTTTAAAGTCTTTTCGTTCAGTAGTTTCATAAAAAGCTTCCAACGTTCGCAAGGGCAATACGCCTTAACTTTATAAGCCGTCCAAGTTCAAAAATTTCTAAATTTTGGCTAAGAATAAACTTGGCTTTTTTAACATAGCGAAGACGTCGCAAGATTTTCCCATAGTGAGTATCCAAGGCCCATAAAAAGGCCGTAAATGCCTCCCAGTTTCTAGAGCTTTTTAACATTTCTTCTTTTTTCAACGAAAGAGTTTTCAAAAACTCATCTAAGCGACTTACAAAGTTTTTAATATCAACAGGAAAATCTGAAGTCATCTCGTTGACTCCCGTCAACGGGACACCTAATTGTACGACTTTATTCCAGTCTAAACCAACAGCAACAACTTGAAGTTTTAAACCGAGAACTTCTAAGATCTGTTCTAAGCTGGACTGAGAAAGATTGGCCTTTCCCGCTTCAATATTTTGAATTGTTGGAAGACTGACCCCTGCTTCGTGAGCCAACTGACTCTGTGACAAGCCTAAGTCGTTCCTTTTGATTCTGATAATTTCGTTAGTTTTTAGCATAATATATTATGCATATTATAATATATTCTTCTGGTGAATTACAATAAAAATGCATTTTAGTGAAAATTAGGACTTTATTACTAATTTATGCCTATATAACAGGATTATATTCCTATCGATGGGCACACCCCCTTGCCCAATATTTGTCTTGGTCAATATCCTCCGAGGAGTAAAGCGAAATCCTCCTTCGTGAGCCCGCGATGGGGAGTTCCCTCAAGCTCAGAGGTGTTTTCCACATCTGAAAATAAAGATTTAAACTGCTGATCTTTGCGCCCTTTCAACAGGTCAATTTTTTCCTCGACGGACTCGTGCATTATATATCTGAAAACCTGGACTGATTTTTGCTGTCCCATACGATGTGCGCGGTCAGTCGCTTGATTTTCCACGGCCGGATTCCACCACGGCTCAAGGTGAAAGACATAGCTGGCCTTGGTAAGGTTTAATCCGACACCTCCCGTTTTGAGGGTCATTAAGAGAACGGCCCCTCGGGGGTGTTGATCAAACTCCTTCAAAATTTTCTGTCTTTGAGTGGCACTGACTCCGCCATGAATTGTGTAGACCGCAATCCCCGCCTTTTCCAGCTCTTGCTGCGTGCGCATCAAGGTGGGCAAAAATTGCGTAAAAACCAACGCACTTTCATTGGCCTCGACTATTTCCTTGAGAGACTCCAATAAAGTTTCCAGCTTAGGCGGCGTTTGAGTGTATTGGACATCGGGTAAAGCCGAAGGATCTGAGCAAGCCTGTCGCAATCGCAATAAAGCTGTTAACATCTGAAGTTGGCATTTTGATTCTCCAGAGGTTTGGATAGCGGCCTGAATTTTTTCATTATAGGAAATCGCAATGTCCCGGTAGAGTTTCTTTTGCTTGCGTTCAAAGGCAATGCTCACCTTGGTTTCTTGCTTCTCAGGCAACTGGAAAAGAATCTCTTTTTTCGTTCTTCTCAATAGAAGAGGTTTCACTTTCAACTTAAGATGGTGGATGTCCTCAGCTAGAACAACGCTCGGAATAACATAACGCTGTCTGAACTCGTCGATCTCGCCCAAACCTCCAGGCGCAACTAAATCCATAAGCGAATAAAATTCGCCGTAATGATTTTCCATCGGAGTACCCGTGATACAAATTCTAAAGTTAGCCTTGAGGGATCTCGCCGCCGAGGTGCGTTTTGCTGTGATATTTTTTAAATTCTGAGCTTCATCAAAAATCAGGATATTCCAATTTTGCGCACTGAAAAAAACATCATTTTCAACAAGCAGACCGTAGGTCGTAATAACCACGAGAGGGGTTTTGGCCAAAATCAGAGCCGTCAAACTTTCGCGCTCTTTAGTAGTGAAAATCCTGACTGGTAAATCTGGAACGAACTTTTCTATTTCACTTTTCCAGTTATAAATCAGCGATGGCGGGACAACGATTAAAGTCGTTCCCATTTTATTTTGAACCCGTAAGGTTTCTAAAAATGCCAGGGTTTGTAAGGTCTTGCCAAGGCCCATATCATCCCCCAACAGCGCCCCTAACTTCAAACAATACAAATCATGAAGCCACTGGACCCCTTCTTTTTGATAGGGCTTTAACTCCGCACGAATCGAGGAGGAGAGATCTATGGATTTTTTTCTGGGGGTCCCTAGTGAATCATAAAAAGTGCAAAGGTCTTCCCACTCTTTTCCTCCTTGGACTGGATAGCCAGAGGCACGTAAAGCCAAAAGTTCCAGCATTTGGCTGCGAGGCATCGGTAAAACTTTGGCTCCGAAAGAAGAGAGGGACCCGTTCTTTTTCCGGCCTTGTTGAAGCCTTTGCCAAAAACCTTCTAAGTGACTCAGGGAAGGGATCTGCTTCCTTGGCACTAGATATAACCGACCTTGATACTCGATCACTCCACCCGTCCCCAGTTGAACCTCTGCGCCCGCAGCCAACTCTTTACCCTTCAAGAAAAATTTAGGATTGAGTTCGAACCAATCGGTGACTCCTGTATTGTTCAAGGTGAACTCAATGGAAAAATCGCCATCTGCTAAACCTTGCAAGGGACTTCCGTCCAGATAAAACTGAAAACCTTTTTCGTTTAAGGGCGCCAATACATTCATGGTCTCTTGAAAAGAGGGCACGGATTTTTCCGCGACAGGAACTCTGAAAACCCCTTGGACTGGTGCAGAAGTAGAAACCCCATCCAATAAAAGAGAGGGCAGATTCTCTTCGATTTGTTCAGAAATTTTTGTCGTAAAGGAAGATCTGGCCTTTTGAAAACACGCGCCCTTGGTGAGTAGGGCTTGTTCTTTAAGCAGTATATAAAGGACCTGAATGTCTTTCTTTGCCAGTCCCGCAAAAACAAACTCTCCTTGGTGCGCATAGGTTGTCGTTGGTACTTCTAAAGTTTCAAAAAACCAGCTTATAAAACTTCGAAAGTGCTCAAGCACTTTTACCGAACACAGTTTTTCCAGAGGGAAGTCTAAATCAGCGCCAGTATCCTGTGTGATCTTCAATAAGGATCCTATTTTACCAGACAAACAGGGCCATATTTTGGTGGGATTGTTCACAGCTGTGCCGTCGGTTAAACAACCTTCTACAGCCACAGAACAAAGTTCCAAAACGAGGTACTGAAAAATACCTAAATGCTTCAAAAGCTTCATGTCCCAATCTCTTTTGGGCTGGGTTCGTGCTGCGAGATCCTTAGCTTCGTAACCAACAAAAGAGGAGATTCCAGATCTTAAGAAGATCAGTATTTGACAGACCTCACGGGAAAGCCCCTGAAAGCTTATTTCTGGGAAATCCTTTTCTATGACCTTGTGTCGCAATTGAAAATATCCGGAACGATTGAGATGAATTTCCGAAATAAGTCGTGCTTGACTGATTTCGTGAGTGCCACCCGAAAATTGAACTACGGCCTTACGCTCTCTCAACATCCTAAGCCCATGAAAAATACTTTCCTGCCCAGAAATCTTTAACTGGATCAATTCACTCTGATCCGTACTCTGCTCGGTCTCGCGCTCGCACATCCCATAGTTCCCAAGAAGATATCTCAAATTATCGGTCTCGTCCTCGAGGGGATAAATCAAAAGATATTGATTGGAGAGATCCACCGCCCCCTCCTTAAACCTAATCCAGGATGAGGAAGTTTCCTCGCCTTTCAAAGTGAGTGTGGCTTGCAGCGGACTGCCTTGACAGGTCACCGACCACACAAAATTCTCGCCTAAATCCCCGATGATTTTTTTAACAGGCGTCACACGCGTTGGCTGTTCCCCATCTTGTATATAAAATGGAATCTTACCGCCGTTGACCTCATCCGCAATCCGCCGCAAAAGAGCCTGCATCGTGCGTTCGGTTCTTATCAACTCGTGCCCTTTGTAAAATCTTTGAACATGAGTCTGAGTGACATTTTTCCAAGGGCCCAAATCCAAGTCCACATTCGTGGAATCCATACCCCTTGGGCGCAAGTGGCCTGGCACTAAGGATCCCAACGGATGTAAAAGTATTTGTTGGCTATTGACCTGAACTCCATTGCTAAAGTGGTACTGAAAAAGTCCGGCGATTCGCTGGACTTCCCGGAGTTCTTCAGAACCGCGGTAAAATATGCGGGAAAGCTTCGCGAAATCTATCTCTCTAAATATCTCGGGAAGGTGGCGATCTTTGATCTTAGCGGGTTTGTAGATCTCAAAATTAAAACTATCCGCTTGAGGGGCTTCCCGAAGCTCTTTGAAAATCAACGAAGCTTCTTTTTCAGGAAGGAACCACTTCAGGCTGATGGATTTTAACTGGACATCTTTCGGAATCCGAAAATCTTTTCTTTGATCTTGAAGTCGTTTCTCTTGGTTTTCAAAGGCATCATTAAACTCTTTTAAGAAGCCCTCGACCTGCGAGAGTTCGTCATCATAATAATCATAATCCTCACTCCCCGCCAGACTCTCATAGCAGAGCTGCAACCCCGCAGCCTGATGTAAACAAAGAGAATTAGGTAAGGTTGGCGACGTACACTGACTACAGTGAAGGTCCAGAGGCCCGCGAGGAGTCTTTTCTTGGATCGTAACCCGAGGATCCACTCCATCTCCGTAGTTCCAAAAAATAAACTCTGCTTTCAACCCAGAAATAGTGTCGAGACTGACTTTGTAATCCTTTAAAGCATCATCAGAAATGTAATCCTGAGCCTCCGCCAGCAAAGCTCTTGAAATTCCGAGATCACTTGAGAGGGAAGCACTCGGGCTTTTGAAGGATTTAAAAGTGACGATGTTCTTTTTCTCTAGCACGAAGGCCCCCTTGCTTTTCGACCCTCTGTTTATGGGGAGTTAGCTAAATTTTGTCTACGGCAATGTGAAAATTGCTACGCGTCATACTATTTCTTTAGTTGCGAGAGCAGCCGACGTTGTTGGGAAAGGATGACCTTTTCGAGTTCTGATAAAACACTGGATTTCCCGTAGGCTTCTGAAAACTCATGACATGTCTCCTTAAAAATCCCTACTGATTTCTCGGCCATTTCTTGTACTGTCAGATGAAGCCACTTTGTACCTACTTTAATATCTTTGGCTAAACGGGTCCAATGGGATCCCGTAATTGTTCCTGAATCGGAGGAACCACCAATAGTCATTGCCAACTTGGTTGAAAGGTTCGGATAAATCTTTGTCGACACTATATCGTAGTGAGGACTCACTCTCCACTCATTCGGCTCGACCATCAAAAATGAAATATTTTTTGCATGGGCATCGCAGTTCCCAACAATCACATTAAAAATAAGCCATTTTACCAAACGCTCAAGATCTTCAGGCAAGTTGGAACTGAGTTCTTCGGCACATTGATAACATTCTTGAAATCCCGGTCCGCCGTCTTTTTCATATTTCACTTTATGGCTGTAGGCCAAGGCCTGACAAAAATCTTCTTGATGAAGACGAGTTATTTGATTTCTCACTTTTTTCCGGTCATAGCGTTCTATCAAGTAGGCATTCACGCCTCCCATATCCAGTAACATTGGCACGGCCATTTCAAGACCCATTTTTTTTCCAAACAAACCCATTAAATATTCACTCTCAGGAAATTCCAAGTTTTGCGGCCACAGCAATACGGATATCTCCTTCGGGCAAAAGGTTCGCAAAATAATTCTGCGCCTCTCTCGAGTAAGCTTCCTCGCGCAAAGGCATAGAGTGTGAGATCGAATATTTTTTAATGGATTTTAGCCAAATCGAAGCATATGCAAACTCTATCCGATGCTGCGAATCTTCCCACAGGCTTCCGATGAGTGTTTCATTACAATAGAGATTTAACTTAGAGTTCATCATGAGGATCTTTTCCTGTGCGGGCTTCAAGCGTGAGTTTAACCCCAAACTTCCTTAAGACCTGAAGGACTTTGCCGAGGTCCAAGGATTCCTTCTCCCCTCTTTCCAGCTCCGAAAAAAACCTACGTCCGACACCGGCAAGCGCGGAGGCCTTCTCTTGACTCAAACCTTTTTGATGGCGTAATTCTCGAACTAATTTGCTGATATCACTTACTTTTTTTACATTTACCTGCACAATTCAACTCCGTTCCCGACCGGGAGCAAATCTTAGTTGAGTTTAATATAGCATTATTTTGATCCCGAACGGGAACAAAATTGTGACATATCCAATAAATATGACTTTGATCCCGATCAGGCACAACGCTGGTATTGGCATGTACCTACACCCCACTAATTGATAGAAAGGGCTCTCCGTTTTATAGAAGGGTCTTAAATTTTCTACTAGACGAAGATACGGCTATCATAAGTCGCGAAGGAGCTTATTATTCATTTTGAAACTCGTAGCGCGACTTTACTTCTGTTTGAGTACAACCAGAAGTCCAATGAAAACATTCGGATAG
>DATBTE010000217.1:0-2773 GCA_036559425.1 Pseudobdellovibrionaceae bacterium
GAACTCCCGGCTTTTTTATTAAAGATCGTGATGTCTTAAAACATTATACGCGGATTTAAATCCAATCCTGACAATACGAGCAAGAATGTCAGGATTTAAACTAAAATGATCCACAAAGAACATTTCGTAGTTCTGAGGGCGGGGATGGATATAGATATAATCGATTCCAGGCTTATACTTTCCTTCTTCGCTTACTTTCGTGAGGAGTTGATCGCGAAGTTCAGCCGGTAAGTTGTGTTCTTTAAAGAAGGAATCCACTTCGTGGTAGATCTGACGCATATTTGATTGATACTCGATATGCTTAGCGATTTTTTGCTGAATTACCTGGTAAAGCGCCTGGTTGATAATCACTGGAATTCCATACTTGTGGAGCGAACCCATTTCTGGAGTATAGTGGTAAGGTTGAACCGAATAAGAAGAGATTACCAAGTCGGCACCATTGTCGGCCGCCACATGGGTGGAAAGCGTGTCGCGAATCTCGCCATCAAAGTAATAGATTTTTTTACCATCGGGTCGAGTGACGCCATAAGGAGCAAAAACCGGAGGGAGAGAAGCAGAACAAGCCACTGCCTCACTAATAGTTGAGTAGTTAATATATTTTGTAGTACCGGTTTTTGAACTTTCAGGAAAGTTCCCAAAAATCGCCTTACGAGTATGATTTAATTGAGTTCCAATAACAAAAAGTTCCACACCCAATCTCGCGAAATCATTTTCGATAAAAACTTCTTTACGAAGGTATTTCTCTAAGCCGTTTGTAGTGAAGAGGCCATTGAGTTTAAAACCATTCTTTAAGAGAGTTTCAATACCTCCAGCGACCAAAGATTTTTTTAGAAAAGCATCAGGAATGAGATTGAGAATATTCATTCCATTAACACTAAAAATATCGCGATAGCTCAGCGGTCGAAGATATTGAATATCTTCTTCAGTAAAAGTCGGTTCATGGCCTGAACCCACCTGAAAGGCATTAATCAAAGATTCAATGGGATAACCCGCAGCGAGTATTGAGGCGATAAAAGCCCCGGCACTGGATCCCACATACATACGAATAGTGAGAGGGTCATCTTCCGTGTATTTTTGACGCACTATTTCTTTCTGGCCGCCAGCAGTAGTAAAGCCCAGTTCCTTTAGAGCTAGGCAAACACCAATATGGAAGGCAGCGGCTTTAATGCCGCCTCCACTCAAAACCAGAGCTATTTTCTTTTTCTCGCGAATTCGCATATCAAAATTATTTCACGTATTACAAGATTATCAATGGAAGAATGATCCAAAAATCTTCATAGGAGTCTGAACACAGGCTTAAATAGGACTATGGGCCAGCGCGGAGAACCTGAAAACCCAGCCTTGAGTCGAGAACTTCGCCGAGGGCCCGCCCAATGGTTTGATAAATTTGACAGTCCACCTCGGTATGATAGAACTGATTGCGAAAGCTGGAGACGGCTGAGTAGGCGGAGAGACGATGACTAGTATGCCTAATGGAGCTGAGGTTCCAAACACAACAGAGTCTTGGTTAGTCCTAATGGATTATTCGACTAAGTACAAAGTAAGTGTTAGCACACTACGCAGACGGATCAAAACCGAAGATATTAAATTCAGGCTCGAAGATGGTAAATACTATATTATCGACGAACCGATGAGTGCCCATCCGCGCATGCATCGCCCCTCCCTAGAAAGCGACTTTGCGTTGGTGGGCACTCATCAAGGAAATCCACAGGCTCCGAATTGTTTGCCTATTAAATCAGACATAGCAGATAGGATCGCAATGGCAAAAAAGGACGAGCCTATCCTTATCGCGGCTAACAAACTTTTGACTGAACTAAAACAAGCCTACACGCAAATTATTCAAGAAAAAGAAGAGCAGACACTCATGCTAAAAGGGGAAGTCGCAGACTTGAAAACCTTAGTTCGAATTCTTGAAGGCGAAAACGAAAGACTTAAGGGCCTTATTGAATAGGAGTCTCTGTGAAAACAATTTTAATATCTATAACTTTAACTTTGTTCCTTGGGGTTACAGCTCATGCGGAAACTTGTAAAAGAGGCGATATAAAAGACTGTGCTAAAGTTTTAAAGGCAGAAGAAGGTTCTGAAACCTTCGTTCAAACTTATAAAAACGTTTGTAGTGAGAATAAGACTTTTAAATGTCTTAAGCGCACGGTTCGCGGTGATGTCAAAGAAGAGATGAAGTATATGAAAGAGGAGTATTCGCAAGCCTATCTATTTAGTACAAAGGATGGTACTGACGATAAAATTTTTGTTCTGGATAAGAAATAAAAAGAGCCGCGGTTCAGACGTGGCTCTTTTTATTTTTTGGAGGAGCAGTTCCTTGACTTATGCTGCCGCAGCCGGAGCTTTCGGTTTTTTACTTTCTTTTTTATTACCTGGCGTCTTTTTATTTCCATTCGCTGTTTTATCAAAAGCAACCGAGAAGACTTCATCAAGATTTTCAGCTAAAATGAAATTCATTTTCTCTTTAAATTGCTTAGGAATATCTGTGAGGTCTTTGGCATTTGCAAAAGGGATAATCACATTAGTAATGCCCTGATTCAAAGCTGCCAAACATTTCTCGCGAATCCCGCCGACTGGAAGGACACGACCTTGCAGAGTCACTTCACCGGTCATTGCAATATCGTGACGAACTGGGGTGTCAGTCATTAAACTCACAAGAGCGGTCGTCAGTGTAATTCCTGCAGATGGACCATCTTTAGGGATAGCACCTGCAGGCAAGTGAACGTGAATGTCATACTTTTCAAAGAAATCAGCTGGAATGTTGAGCTCT
>DATBTE010000218.1:0-9515 GCA_036559425.1 Pseudobdellovibrionaceae bacterium
TCAAAATAGCGAGAAGACCCGTAACGAAAGCCGTAAGAAATATTTTCGTTGGATTGAGATGTGGCTTGGTCCTTTGACGAAAGAACAAACGCAACTTTTGAACCAACATTTGAACCAACATCCTTTCCCACTACAAGCGCAAATCAAAAATAAAATTTATATTCTTGAGAAGTTTCATGAGTCCCGTAGGTCCCCCGAAGATCTGAAAAATTTCGTACGCAATTACTACAACAACAAATACGAAGTTCAAAATCAAGAATACCGTCAAGCCTTAGCGTCCTATCAAAGGGAACTGGAAAAGTTTATTTTTCAACTTATTCAATCTCTCAATGAAAAACAGAAAAAGCTTCTCGCGGAAAATTTATCAGAAAAGAGCACTTCACTTGAAAAGCTCTCTGTTAACAATTAACAGAGAGCCCTCAAGCTTAAATTCAAGAACTAAATCGTGCATCTTCTGAATTGCAAATGATAAATCAATCCTGAAGTTAAATCCGCCGAATCGACCGTGATCATAGTTTGATCCTGGTTACGATTTGTCTGAGCCAAAACCGAACTGTTCACACGCAGGTTCACACTGGCTCCACATGGAGTCCATACAAGTGTCTGAGCCACTAAACCATCGGATTGAGTGTAATTGCTAGCCGTTGGTCCCGAGTAAACTCTTGCGAAGCGTGGACCGCGAACTCCCGCCCAGAAATACTCAGTATCAAGACGAGTGTAAGCCCCTGCCGCCGGAATTAAATTAAAGCCACGATAATCCACTTGGAAAATGGCGACACTGTATCCATTAGGCACTTGCACTGGAACCGAGATATTACAAGATTTACGATCTAAAGTTTTTCCTGTCGTAGCTCCTGCTTCTGCAACATAGGAGTCAAAAAGAATACTGAGTGCAGTTTGGTCCGGGCTCAAGGTCACACTGGCACTGCCTCCTGGACAACCGGTGCCACCATAGGCTGGTTGCCCAAGTGTAAGGCCACTTTGCGCCTCTGCAGTCAAACTTGCTGCAACAACGATTACCGAAAGAACCGATGATAAAAGCTTCATATAAAAATCTCCCCATGGTTGGTTGAAGTGGTTTCATTTTTTTGAAACAGCACCTATAAAAAGCACTCAAACAAAGTGAAGCAAGGAATGGGCCATGTTTTTTGGAGACATTTCGGACCTAGGAAAAATTTGATACTAACGTGAAAGGACGGGAGGAACTTCAATGAAGTTATCTAGAGAATACGAAATTATTCTTATTCAAATTCTTAATTATCTTAAGGAGCTTTCATAAAAGTGCGCCACGGAGTGGGACCAGAAGCCTGACGTTGATATATACAACGTTCATGAAGTCTTCCGGTTTTACCGGACCAGAATTCAAATTCATCTGGAATCACATGATAGCCGCCCCAATTTTCAGGACAAGGGACTTCTTGGTTTTCGTAAGACTTTTCATATTCAGCCAAGCGTCTTTGAAAATATTCTGTCCCTGGGATTTCTTGACTCTGATTGGAAGCCCAAGCGCCGAGTTGGCTGAGACGATGGCGAGTTGCAAAGTAAGCCACATTTTCTTCGCGGGTCAGCTTCCAAGCTTTACCGTTGATGCGGATCTGTTGCCACTCTTTAGGATAATAGAAATTCAAGCAAACTTGATTGTTTTGCTCAATATCTTTACCCTTGGTGGAATGGTAATTACAGAAAAAAGAAAGACCTCCGCGAACAAGTCCCTTGAAATAGACAATTCGAACGGAGGGCTTAAGATCCATCCCCACAGTCGCCAGGGACATTGCATTGTACTCCGGCTCCCCTCGACTTTTGGCTTCATCGAGGAGTCTTGTGAAATGCAAAAAAGGATCCAGACTAAAATCAAAGGTCATTATTTTTTCTTAGGCTTAGCTTCGGCTTTAGCTTTAGCTTCAGGCTTAGCAGCAGCAGCAGCATCAGCCCCTGGCTTAACGATATCCATGAGTTCCACATCGAAAACCAAAACTGAGTTTGCAGGGATTCCAGGACGACCAGAAGCTCCATAAGCAAGTTCAGGTGGAATGAAGAGTTTGTATTTAGAACCCACCTTCATCAATTGAAGAGCTTCAGACCAACCTGGGATCACGCCTTGAACCGGGAATTCAGCTGGTTGACCACGATCATAAGAAGAATCGAACTGAGTTCCGTCAATCAAAGTTCCTTTGTAATGAGCTTTAACTGTGTCAGTTTTTGTAGGCATTTTTCCATCGCCTTCTTTTTCAACTTTATATTGCAAACCAGAAGCTGTTACTTTTACGCCTTCAGCGGTTTTGTTTTTCTCAAGAAATTCCGCGCCTTTTTTCTTATTCTCTTCCCCAGCTTCTTGTTGCTTTTTCATTGCTGACTCTTGAAGTTTCATCATAGCTTGTTGAATTTCTTCTTTAGTCATTTTGCTATCGCCTTTGATAGCATCTTTCATTGCCATTGCCATAACATCAGTATCAATTTCGATGTTTTGTTGTTTCATGTTACCGCCGATTTGTTGCCCAATCGCGTAACTTGCTTTTTTCTGATCAGTATCCAACTTTTTAGTACATCCTACGGCAATAAGAAGTCCCGCAGAGGCACCTGCAATAATCAACTTTTTCATTTATTCTCCTGTTTTCTCTTAATTATTTAACCTTAATATGGTTTTTTAAATTTGAACATTTCAATCTTTAAACAAAATTCTCCATTTTCAAAGAGTTAACATCCCGCGCGAAAATTTCCGAAGGTGCTCCAAAATCTCCGCAGATGTTCCCCGAAGAAGAACTTGAGGACTTCGCGCCGCTAAACTTTTGGCGTAAAGGGGATCATAATAATAACTTAAAAGAGTCGCAATCCAGGCTTTATTAGGTTCAAGGTCCCGTTCCTTTAAATAGGCTTTCTCTGAGGATGCTAATTGATTCAGCACCTCTTGGGCTCTTAGTCCCCCTAACTTTCGCGAAATTGTCTGGACGGCATGGCGATAGCGACTAAACACACCCAAGGCTTCACCCTCTTGGCCTTTAGCGATGACAGTTCCGATTACATAATCTTGGAAAATATTTTCTACTCTCTGATCAAACTTCTCTTCCACATAAAGCACTGGCGAGGCCCGCATTTTGAAAAAGAAATTTTCAGGCAAGGTGCAACGTCCTATCATGCGGCTTTCATCTTCTAACAATACCCTCGACTGAACCTGTTTGTCCTGAAGCTTTATTAAGCTGACAGCCAAGCGATTTTCAAAATCAATTTGTGAAGGCTGAGGAACCTCCCAAGCACCGAAGGCCGATCCACGATGATGAGCTAAAGCCTCCAGATCCACACTTGGATAAAAAGTCGAGGCTCTGTTAAGGATCTGAGTTTTTGCACTCCCGGTGGGCCCCGTCAACATCACAAACTTTGAGTTCTGGGAGAAATTATTGATTTCTTCCATTAAAAAATGGCGGGCTTTCTTATATCCTCCCACAATCAAAGGTTTGTTAACCCCTCGATCCTTCAACCAACTCTGGGTGATCTGCGAACGCAATCCACCACGAAAGCAATAAATCACTGTCTGCGAATCTTTTTTGATCTCAGCCATCCAAGCTTGTATACGGGCTTCTTTGAGTTCTCCACAAACCAACTCATGACCTAATCGAACGGCCTTTTCTCGACCCAGACTTTTATAAGCCAGTCCCACCCGGGCTCGTTCGTCATCGTTCATAATGGGAATATTGACCGCTCCCGGCAGTGAGCCTTGGGCAAACTCCACAGGGGCCCTGACGTCAATCAAGGTCCGCTCTTTAAGAAATAGCTCACGGAGTTCACTCTCTTGAATATTACTCAAAAATCACCATAAAATCGGAGGAGGAATCCTCCACAGATAAAACTCTGCCTATAAGAGAACTCTGCGCAAAGGTCCCCTGAAGTTGCTGAAGGATTTGCGCTGCTTTGTCCTTTTTAACAGAAAGAAGCAAGCCTCCACTGGTCTGCGGATCATGAATTAAAAATTTTTGCAAAGCTGACAAGCTTCGCTGATCGACAGCATCTTCGGTATAAAGAGCATTGCTCCGATGAGCTTTGGTTAAAAAGCCTTTCTCTAAAAACTCGAGGCTTCGGGCAAACCTTGGAACCCTGGCAAAGTCCATATGCAAACGAACATGACTGGCTTTCGCCAATTGCATGCTATGCCCTGACAAACCAAAGCCCGTGATATCCGTAGCCGCATGAATGGCCGCGACAGAATCTTCGGATAGAAAATCGATAATATTATTGAGCTGACTCATACTCTGGGTCGCTTCAAGGATGTCCGCTTCACTGGCCTCTTGACGCTTCAAAGCCGCTGTCATCGTGCCGGTCCCCAAAGCTTTGGTCAGAATCAAAACATCACCGGCTTGAGCTTTCGCATTGGACCAAATTTTTTCTGGGTGCACAAAGCCCGTCACTGATAAACCAAATTTTAAAGTATCGTCATCAATGGAATGTCCTCCGACGAAATTAGCCTGAGCTTTCGCAACGACATCACTCGCCCCTTGCATCACCTGAACGATCACGGATGCGGGAAGAGATGCAATGGGAAAAGCCAAGATACCCATGGCGGTTTTCGGCCGTCCTCCCATGGCATAAACATCGCTCAACGAATTGGCGGCGGCAATCTGTCCAAATAACTTGGGCGTATCCACAATCGGAGTGAAAAAATCCAAGGTTTGCACCAGGGCTATTTCCTCAGTCACTTTGTAGATGGCTGCATCATCAAATAAGCCTCCGTCCACCAGCAATGCCGGATGGGCTGGGGGGAAGGTCACCTGCGAAAGAATTTTGCGGAGTTCGGAGGCCGCCACTTTCGCTGCGCAGCCGCCTTTTTGGACGGTTTGAGTAAGGGCGATATTTTCTGAGCTCATAATGACTCATCTTAGCGACTCACTTATTGCACTGCAATTTAAATCTGGCAGAATGGAATTGATATCTAAAATAGGAGCGCCTTTGAAAACACTCATTATTATTTTTGTCTTATCTCTGATTTTACCAGGAGTTTCTTCTGCGGTATCACCTGATCAGAAAAGTAAACTCAATACTCATCTCTATGAAAAATCAGAGGGCGAAAACTCCGTCAATGGAAAGGTGAAGGCCATCCGCGAAGTGCAGGAAGAAACCGAAGTTTTCCTGGAAACTAAAGGGAGCGGCGGCCCTTTTGTTCTTCCCCAGGGTCTTCAGGGTCGCGCCAAGATGCTTAAATCCCTGCAAAAGAGTCTGAAACCCGGCGGTCCTCCGGTGACTATCAGCATCGACGAACAACAACGCATAAAATCCGTTGAAGAATCTGAAAGTTCCACTAAAGCTCAGTCTGAATGGCATCTTTAAACAATGAATAAGTAAAAATAGGTGGAATTTAGGCATGCGTATTTTAGTTGTTGAAGATCAAGTAAAAATGGCAAATTTTCTTAAAAAGGGCCTTAATGAAGTAGGTTATGCGGTAGACATCGCCGAGAGCGGCACCTCTGCTGAATCCTTCATGGCTCAAAGTGAATACGATCTTGTGGTTTTAGACGTTATGCTTCCAGATCAAAACGGCATCGATACAGCTCGCCATCTTCGTCGCGATGGCTATGACGGCCCGATTCTGATGCTGACCGCCCTTTCCACCACTAAAGATAAAATCATGGGGTTGGATGCGGGCGCTGATGATTATCTCACCAAACCTTATTCATTCGATGAACTTTTAGCACGGGTGCGAGCACTTTTGCGCCGCAAATCTTCGGCCACTCAAGGCAGTAGCAATTCCCTTCTGCAATATGCGGATTTGGAACTGGATCTCTTACACCGCAAAGTGCGCAGAGCAGGTCAAGAACTCAGCCTGACCACGAAGGAATTCGCCCTGCTAGAGTATCTTTTACGAAATGTGGAGCGCCCCTTGGGACGGGTCTCAATTGCTGAGCATGTTTGGGATATACACTTTGATTCCGAGAGCAACGTGATTGATGTTTATATCAATATGTTACGCAAAAAAATAGATGCCCCTTTCAATAAAAAACTCATCCATACGGTGGTCGGCGTTGGTTACGTTCTCAAAGAAAATCCTTAAGTCTTTTCGCAGACCCAGCATTCGCATGCGCCTGACTTTCATTTTTGTCGCGATCTTCGGGACCACCACAATTCTTTTTAATACTTTTCTATTTCTCTTCATGATGCAGACCTTGCAGCAGGATTTCGACGATGCACTTTTTAATTATGCGGTCGATATTTCCCAATCCATTGAAATCGGCGTTAAAGGGGATTTGAATTTTCCTCCGCTGAAGCTCGATTCTGGAAAAGTTTTGCCTTTCCCTCTGGGCACAGCTTTGATTCAAGTGGTTCATACCTCAGGCACCGTTTTGGCCCGGGTGGGGGATTTTGGGGATTTTAATCCTTCTTTTAAAAAAGACCTTGAGCATCTTTCTAAAGGAGAGGAAGCCCACTATCGCACCATCTCCAACATCAGTAAAATTCCCTCTGCTGAGGCCGACTCTTATCGTTTGATCAGCTTCCCCCTGGACAACTCCACCCGTCCTCAGGTGATTCTACAGATTGCCGTTCCCATGACTCTCCTGGAAACTCAGATTAGCAATCGATTGACTCTTTTGCAGATCGGTATTCCCTTAGTGCTCCTCTTTGCCACCTTGGGCGGATTTTTCTTCTCTTCCCGAGCTCTTGCACCAGTGAATCGTATGATTGAAGCGGCCCAAGGAATTAATGCCAGTGAACTCGACCAACGAGTTCCCGTCCCTGAGGCCAATGATGAAATTAAAAAACTCTCCCTGACTCTGAATGAAATGCTGGAACGAATCCATAAAGCCTTCCAGAGTCAGGAACGTTTCGTCGCGGATGCCTCGCATCAGTTACTGACCCCCTTAGCGATCCTGAAAGGCGAATTAGAAGTTCTACAAAAGCAGGATTTCAATAAGGAAGAGTTTGAAGGCTTTCTAAAAAGCTCCCTTCAAGAGATTGATAGTCTGGCAAAAATCGTCAAAGACATGCTGTTGTTAGCTCGTGTCGACTCTGGACAAGGCGGCCTTAACTTACAGGAAATTTATCTTGATGAATTGCTTATTGAAGCCATTGGGCGGATCGAAAAAATCGCCAATAACAAAAATATTCGTCTCAAGTTTGATATCCTTGAGGATGCAGAAGACCGCAAACCCGTGCGTGGAGATTACGACCTTTTGCTCAACCTCCTGATAAACATCATTGAAAATGGCATTAAATATTCCCCGGAAAATGAAATGATCTCCATCAGTTTGAAATGGAAGCAAGAGTGCAACGAGATCGTGATTGCCGACCATGGCCCTGGGATTTCAGAGGGGCAGATGCCCCTCATTTTTGAAAGATTTAGCCGGGGCGCTAATGTAGAACGAGACACCAAAGGATTCGGCCTAGGACTAGCGATTGCTCAAAAGATCGCCATTCTCCATCAGGCCAAACTATATGCGCAGAATAACTCAGGAATTGGCGCACGATTTCATTTCGAGATTAAAAACATTTAATCTCCCTTTAATGTGAGTTTTATATACCTTTGATAATCTGATTACGTTTTCAGGACATGATTCTGAATTACTTAACAACTAAATAGACCACATGGAGGCTCTATGAAAATCGTATCTATCGTTATCGCTCTTGCTTTTGCTGGTGTTGTTGCTCACGCTGAAGAACACGCTGCGCCTGCTGCTGCTGCTCCTGCTGCAACTCCTGCTGCAACTCCATATCCAGAAGTTAAAAAAGAAGTTAAAGCTAAAAAAGGTCACAAAAAAGGTCACAAAAAAGAAGAAGCTACTACTACTACTGAAGCAGCTCCTACTACTAAGTAATTTCGCTAGAGCTATAAATAATAGCTTTAAAAAGAGAACTCTTCGGAGTTCTCTTTTTTTTGCTTTTTTAATAAGTAGATTTTTTTAATGCGGGAGAAGCCATAAACAAATAACAGCTACGATAGTAGGAATAATAGCTGCTACAAAAAGCTTCAAGGGATTCACGATTCCCCCCGGAAACTTGTGGTTCAAAATACTAAAGCCCGCAGGATTGGGGGCATTGGCAATCACTGTTAATCCCCCACCTGCAATGGCTCCAGCCACCAAGGCATAGCGGGAAGCCTCGGAAAGATGGGGCACTTGGGAACCCAAATATGTCAACGCAGCATTGTCTGTCACTGCCGTCAACAAGGTCGCCCCTTTAAAAAGGACCGCATCTGACATACCTCTCAATAAGGGTTCTAACCACCATCTTTGAAAAGATCCAAAGACAATGATTCCGCCCAAGAAAAAGGCCACAAGCAGACTCTCGCGCAAACGCAACTGCTCTTGATAACGCCTGGTCACGGTCGTCAACCCTAAGAAAAATAGAAAAACTCCCATGAAAACTTTTTCGTAATGCGCGGTCAAAACCAGCATCACCAAAAAGACTAAATGAAGAACGGTCACTCCCCAGGGAATTTGCATTCCACGTTTTTCCTGCTTCTGCTCCGCCTCGAAAAGACTATAGCAATATTGCTGAATATCCTTCCGGAAATACAAAACTAAGATAAGAGCGTTGATGACCGTAATAAGAATGCTTTTTAAACCGAAATGTTCAAAGACAAAAGCAAAATCCCACCCCCACCGTCCTGCCACCATTAAAATAGGCGGAGCCGCATAAGGAGTCATTGCGCCTCCCACGGAGATATTCACAAAAAGAACGCCCATTAAAAAATAAGCCAAACGTTCCGGTGGACTATGAAACAAGGAAACCAACAAGAGCGCGGTCACCGTCATAGCGGCAGGTTCCGTGACGAAGCTTCCGCTCAAAGGACCCAAAGTAAGAATCACAAAAATATCGGTTATTTTTTCTGAGGTTCTAAAAAGTCTTCGCAGCAAAACACTCACGAAGCGAATGCTGGCTCTAGCAACCCCCAAAATAGGGCGAGTTGAAGCTATCACCATAATACAAAAAACAAAAAGGGCTTCTGTGAAATCAAGCCCGGCTTGATACTCAACAGCGGCTTTGCTGCCCTCGATCAACCCCATTAAAACTAAAAAAATCGCAGCCCAAAGCCCAAAGACAATTTCGATCTCCGCCATCAAATGCAAAAAATCACCCAAGATAGAGCCCTTATGACACCGACGGGACCAATTCAATATTTTTTGCACCACAAAGGTGTGGAGGATGGCGACCGCGAAAATTCCGGTTCCGAGGATTTCCATTATCGAAGGATTTAAAGGAGTCATGTGAGCCCTTTATTTTCTACCGCGAAGCCTGGCACAAGCCGCTATTTTCGAGGATACTTTCTCTTTGGCTGTTCAAATCATCAGAACTCATAGTCAAAAGTGACTCGCTGCAATTGTTCTGCTTCACTAATTCGGAGATCGCTTGAGCCTCTGAAGGAGTCATTGCCAAATTCCAAATCAATTTTATTTTCAACCAAATGGTTAGATAGTCGCAGGCGTAGTTAAGGTTCGGTGGCATGAAACCTTCAGGCGTCCTGTCCCCTTTTTTCATATTGTCATGGCCATTCACTGAAAGCAGATGAAAATCATTAGACATGAAGTTTGCGTAGA
>DATBTE010000219.1:0-6825 GCA_036559425.1 Pseudobdellovibrionaceae bacterium
GGCCGCTACGATGGCGGCCAGGAAGGCCTTCTCATGGAAGGAGGCACTCTTTAGTTATCCCTCACTGCTGTGACCAAACTCTTTCTAATTCGCAAAATCCTTTAAGGGATTTCATTATCAACAATATGGAGGGCCAGTTTCTGAAATTTATCTTATTATGGGATGTCTAATAGTTCTTCGAATAGGCGCCAATCGGCCAATGATGAGGCGTTTTCTTAAAAGGAAAAAAGCTATAAAGCTCCTTATTTTATTACAGCCACTTTTATTTCTCAATCTAAGATGAATTGAAGAAAAGTGTGAGAGAAGCTCTGTTCAATTAATATACAAATAACAAAGATTAGACTGTTATTCAGCATAAGGTCTTGTTTAATTCTTTATAGGATCGGCATCTTCTTTGCTGAGTCTATATTACGGGGGTAATATGAAATTTAGATTAGGCATGACAATCCTGTCTTTTAGTTTTATGGCCATAGCGTTTCAAAACTGTTCAAAGACACATTTTACTAGTGATGAAAGTGAAATGTATTTCAAAGCTGAAACGGTGGCTCCAGATGTTCCACTGCCTTCGAATGGTGGCGGTGATGATGGTTCCCAGCCTGTTGAAACAATGCCTCCCCAGACAATGGCAACGCCTGCACCGAATCCAACTCCTGCTGATATTCCTCAGCTTCCCCCTGTAACAGATCCTGTAGCAGGTCCCGTCATGGATCCGGGAACAACACCGGGAATGGAACCAAGCAAAGATCATGGAAAGTGCGACAATTCCAGCAGTCATGATCAAGCTGGACATAAAGATGATAAAGGCCATAAAGGCGATGCTGTGGCTGGACTGGTGGAGTGTGAACTAGGCAGTCCAAGTCTGAAAATTAAGCTGAATCAAGATTTTGATGCCGAACATTCAAATTCCCAATCCTCAAGAGTTTGTATGACGGAAAATGCCTGCTTAAAGGTCTTGAATACTTATGCGGCCGACCGTAAATGCAGCATGGACTTAGGAACCCCCTATTCCTCTGGCAGCCCCGCTCAATGCACTAAAATATTCCCTGGCAGCAAAGGCACTTGCCATAATGCAAAAGTTTTATCAGATGATGCTATCAAGGCGATTTTAGAAAAAATGGGAAAATAATTTAAGACCCTCCGTGGAAAGACTTAATAAAAAAAACCCACATTCATTGATGTGGGTTTTTTTTATTAATGAGCCTCATCCCAATTTCTTCCAATGGCATAATTGACCTTCAAAGGCACACTCAACTTCATCGTCGACTCCATGATCCGCAAGAGTTCAGGCACATGAGAAAGTAATTCCCCTTCGCTTCCCTCAAAGATCAATTCATCATGAACCTGCAGAACCATTGCCAGGTTTAAGCTCAAGTCCACGCTCTGGCTAATATCGATCATCGCCTTTTTCACCAAATCACTGGCAGTTCCCTGAATGGGCGCATTGATGGCAGCCCGCTCTCCAAACTTTTTAAGCATCTGATTCTTGGAATTAAGTTCTTCAATATAGCGGCGACGTCCAGAAAGCGTTTCCACATAGCCCTTTTCGTGAGCTGTTTTTATGGTACTTTCAATATACTCGCGGACGTTGCCAAATTTATCGAAATAACGGCCAATGATATTTTTAGCCTCCGTGTTGGAAATTCCCAAATTCTCCGCCAGACCGAAGGCGCCTTGGCCATAGGCGATACCGAAATTCACGGCCTTCGCACTCCTCCGCTGGTCATGGGTGACATGCTTTAGATCCACATTGAAAATCTCCGCCGCCGTGGCCGCATGAATATCCAAATCATCTAGAAAAGCTCTCTGCAAACCTGGATCTCCGGAGATGTGCGCGAGAATTCGCAATTCAATTTGCGAATAATCCATGGACAGCAATTTTTTCCCTTTATCAGCGATAAAGGCTTGACGAACTCTCTGCCCCCGCTTGGTGCGTATCGGAATATTTTGTAAATTCGGCTGCGTGCTCGAAAGACGTCCCGTGGTGGTCAAAGCTTGATTAAAACAGGTATGAATCCGGCCATCTTTCGTATTGACCATTTCCGGCAATGCATCAACATAGGTCGATTTAAGTTTAGCCAACTCCCGCCACTGAAGAACTTTCGCGGCGATCGGATGATCCAACTTTTCCAAAACATCTTCGCCCGTGGAGTAACCCGTCTTGGTTTTTTTCCCCATGGCAAGTCCGAGTTTTTCGAAAAGTATCACGCCTAATTGTTTAGGACTGGCCACATTAAAGGATCCTCCGGCCAAATGGTGGATTTCTTTCTCGAGTGTCGCCAATTCTTCGGCGAGTTCAGCGGACTGAATTTTCAAAAGTGCGGTGTCGATGCGAATGCCTCTGTTTTCCATTCCCAAAAGAACTGGAACTAAAGGAAACTCCAGTTGCCGTAAAATTTTATCGCCATCGAATAACTCCAAACGATCCCGCAGCACATGCTGTAACTCGAGATGGGCTTTATAAATTTGCGCGGGGCTGGCGAATTCGGGCAGATTCGTACCAATAAATTTTTTATAAATATCATCGAAGTCGGTGCTGTCTCCGGCACGGACCACATAAGCGGCCAAAGAAGAATCCCATTCCACTAAAGGTTTATGAGCCTCGATTTGATGAAATATTTTTTTAAGATCAAAGCCTGACCAACGAATATTTTTTTTATCCGTACCGGCTCCGAGTTCCTCAGGAGAACCATCAATAGCCCAAAGTTCCTGATCTCGACCGATAAAAAGTCCCCGCTCATCGCTAAAGCCCCAAAGGCTCTCATTGTTATGAAGCTTAGGTAGAAGTTCCTCAACCGAAACGGTCACTTCTTTGATGTGTAAATAAGCTTCCACTTTTCCCATCATTTCTGAAGATAAGGAGGAAACTTTAATTTCTTCCGGAAGACTCGGCACTGATGTGATAACCGAGAGAGTTCCATGCGACGTCGCTTCGCCTAATAAGGATTTCTCGAAGGATTTAAAGTTTAGCTCCTGAAGCAGAGCGCGCAGGTTGTCAGTTTGCAAAGGACGCAAATGATAATTTTCAAAGTTATCGCTCACTGGAACATCTGTGACAATTCTTACCAGCTTTTTCGACAACAAGGCGTTTTCCCGAGAGCGTTCAAGCTTTTCACGCACCCCTTTGCTGGTCACTTGATCAAGATGTTCGTAAATGTCTTCAAGGGTTTTAAACTGTTCTAAAAGTTTTTGCGCCCCTTTCGGGCCAATCCCGGCCACTCCGGGGATATTGTCCGAAGAATCTCCAACCAAAGCCAAATAGTCGATAAACTGATCGGGACGCACGCCCCACTTTTCCAAAACGCCGGCTTCATCATATTTGACATCTTTCATGGTATCATAAAGCACAACGTGCTTTTGAATGAGCTGGCCGAAATCCTTGTCGCCGCTGACGATCACCACTTCATGATGATGTTTGAGCCCAAGTTTTACCAGAGTTCCAATAATATCATCGGCTTCATATTGCGGAGCTTCGAGTGCCGGAATTCCTAAGTAGTCCGCAAGCCTTTTAATATAAGGAATTTGCATGGCCAAATCCTCAGGCATGACGGTGCGATGAGCTTTGTATTCTGGATAAAGATCTTTGCGAAAAGAAGGTTCTTTGCGATCATAAGTAAAAACCATGTAATCAGGCTTTTCATCTTTAAAGAGCTTCGTGATCATTGACAGAAATCCGTATATGGCATTTACGGGAACTCCCGAAGGAGAACTTAATGGACGAATGGCATAATAAGCACGGAAAAACATTGAGCTGACATCAACAAGATAAATCTTTTTCATAGATTCACCTGTACTTGAGTCTCAACTTCTATTCAATCTCTTCTTTGATTTGCGAGAATTCAATTTGCCCTAGGGCATGCCTATCGCACATATTTTCAGCAAGGGGACAAGCATGTATCTCGTGACTGCAAGTATCCGCTTGTTTTACGAGTAAAAACATTTCATTTAAGTAATGCGAGGTGGGAGTTTCCGTCCCATGCTCCCAAGATTTAACTTGTGCTGAAGTGCACTTCAAACGACGAGCGAGATCTGCTTGGCTCCACCCCAAACGAAGTCGAAGAGACCTGATTGTGCTTTTATTTAATGAACTCACAACGTCCATAGAATTTAAAGCCATCTTTATAACTCCCATGATTTTATTAATAAAATCATAAACTTTAGAGTTTGCATCCTATTTTTTGCAGCCCCTTTGTAGCCCCTTTTGTGGGGCCTTGCAATACCCTACTGCTCAGGAAAAACGAAGACTAAATCCTTTTCACTGACTAGATCCAATTTGTCACGTGCCTGTCGTTCAATAAAGCTGGGATCTTTCGCCTGTTTAAGCTGTGCATTCAACTTCTCAATGTCATTTTGTGTTCCTAAAATCTCCACAGTCAGTCTTTCAAAATCTCTATGAAGTCCCCAAAGTCGCCACAAAAGGCCATTCATTACTAACGTTATCGTGAAAAGAACCACACAAAGTGTGGTTACTTTTCCAGGGTAATTGAGGAAACCGCGAAATGAGATGGCCATTTTTCGAACTGACATACTTTAAAGGTACGGTCTTCTATTTCGAGAATCAACGCGTTCAAGGTCTAGTCCTCACCTCGACTGATATCGCAACGTTTAAAAATTCTTTTTTTCGCGGCCAAGTAATTCGCTGAAGTTACTAAGTCTTCATCTGGGGCCGTCCAAATAAAATCGCTGCAATCAGACCAAAACGGAATCACCGTTGGACCGGTGTCCACCATACCGCTGTCTTCAGCAAAAGCTTTGGTAAAGAAATCAACAAAGGAAAGAGTCTCAGCGTTGGAAACCACCCCTTCTTTTCGCAGTTGAAGCATCAAGTCCAGAGAGGTCACAAAACCAATTTGATCTGAGGTTATAACTCCTCCTGTTTCTTCCCGACTCGTATGGGAGTACGCTAAGTGTACGTAGGTCAAAAAGCGAATTTGTGGATGTTCTTCTTTCACTTGCTCATAAACGAGAATATCTTTCTCGCCATTATCGCCAATGAGAATAGCTGTATCTGGCTGTTCTTTCGCTAAAATTTTGCGGAGTTCCGTTATTTTAAAATTATCTTGCATAAGACTTTCGCGAAGTCTTATGCTTCCCGCTGGAAATTTATTTAGCTTCAAAAACTCTTCATGGCTTGCTTCCATGATGGATTTTAGAGCATTGGTTACATAGAAAATTTCGCTCTTAGGCTCATTCTTTTTCACAGCGCCATAAACCACGTTCATACCCAAAACCAAGTTCTCAATATAACCAGGATTGATAGCAGCATCTACTTTATTTAAGACATGCGAGTTTTTTATGGTGTCATCAATATCAGAAATTAAAATCGTTTTAGCATGAACTATTGAAATACTAAAAATCGCTATGAGTCCCCATATCAACTGCTTCATACAACAAACCCTTTTAGTCTTTGTAAGTTTTTCTCGCATATTCAAAAGATTAACAGCCTAGGAGGCAGTAATAGCCTTTTGAGTGGTTCCCCCGTACTGGAAGCAACAACTACGCCAATAAAATGGGGTCATAAAGGGACGAATTTACTTCTCCGGCTCTGCCGACTTGATCTCAGGAATTTTGTCTTCTTCTGGGGACTTGATCTCGGGGCCCATGTTTGCCGAGTACCTAAACTCTCCCCTCGCCAAACTTATCAGTGCTTGATTGTAGCGATCTTTAGGAATGGAAATCAAAGTCTTAGCCGGGATCGCCAGAGACCCTCTGCGCGTCTGACGGGAAAGATGGGGATTGAAGACCTCTGCTTTCTCTGAATTTCCCTCAAACCAGCTCAAAAGATCCTTGTACTTTACGGAGACCGGCAGCTTAATTTCTTCCGCGTCCAAAGGCTGTGACCAGACGATTTTGGGGAAATACTTAAGCGCGTTCTTTTCAACTTCAAGCACCGCTAAGAAACACGCATAAAAATTTCTAGAGGCAAAGCCGAAGCTCCGACTGGATTTTACATTTTGAATTAATTCCGGCAATTCGCGCGTTTTGTATTTTTCAGTCAGCTTTCTTACTCCAGTCGGTCCATGATTATAACCGGTCATTGCCAATGGCCAAGCCCGCAGCAAGTTGAAATTATCTTTCATCAATCGCGATGCCAATTTAGTGGCGGACATAGGGTGATTGCGCAAATCCACGGCGTCATTCATCATATGATAAGGGCGAGCGGTGTAGCGCATGATTTGCCACAAGCCACTAGCCCCCACTTTCGAGCGAGCCAAGACATTGAAAGAACTTTCCACAAATACCAATCGGGTCAACTCAATTGGCAGGCCGGCCTCGTGAAATATTTTTTCCATTTCTTCGATATACCGGCCCGAGAAAAAAATCGCGGATTGCATACGGTCTTTTTGACCCAACTGAAAACGAATGCGCGACTTCTGAGCCGCCTCTCTGAACTTGTGAGGCTCAGTGTTGTTCAGAAACAGGTTCCACACTTTCTTTTCCGCCTCGTTTAGGCCCTCGGGGGATTCCACCTTATCCAACTTATGCAGCATCTCCACAAATTCTTTTTTCTTATCCTCAACTAGCTTCTGCTTACGTCTTTCTTTTTGGAAACGATTCAAGGATTCATCATTTACGATATCTTTAAAATCGATTTGCGTATAAATGATATCAAGATTTTCCGTATCATGAATCAACCCCTGATCCGTGGTGTATTTGGAATAAATATCCATCCAAAAACCTACAGAGCGCTCCATGCCTTTGGGAATAGCGAAAGCCTCAGGACCGTAACCCAAGACGCCGTCCTGCCCGGAATAATCCGGAGGTCTAAAGGCTCGATTCCCAGTCAACGTTTTTCCTCCACCCACATCCGTTTGTACCAGGGGAGTG
>DATBTE010000220.1:0-3474 GCA_036559425.1 Pseudobdellovibrionaceae bacterium
CATCTTGAAGATATGAATCTAGAGATATCGGGCTGTATTGCAAGAACCCAGCTCTTAGGCAAAAAAGGTTTCCATATTGCAATTGATTACAGCGAAGACGCCCCTGAATATTGGCGCGAATGCTTAATGGATTTGCTCCCCGTTCCCGGAGAGCTTGAATAGACCTTAAAGATTTACAAAGGCTGGGAAACCCTTTTCACTGACCAATGCTATGGAATAGTGAGGAGGTAGAAACCAGCTGATGGCTTCAGCGATTCCTTGATGTTCTTTCGTCGGGGGATTCCCCAAAGATTCTAAAGAAAACGCCAAATCATAATTTACTCTATCACTGCTCATGACCAAAATCTTTGGTGCAAACACGCTTTGATCTAAGAAAAATTGCTTTAAAATACTACGCACATAATGAGGTAAATACTGAGGCGTCGGTTCACCAGCGTGAAGCTGAGCGCCTTCACTCAACTCAAACGAGCCGGTTGAAACCTCGGGCTTAGCTCGATAGAAAAGTCCCGTCTCTCTGAAGTGCCAAACCATTCCGTAAGAGAAAACAAAGTCAGGGTATTCTTTTTGGGGGTTTACGACCAACCCCATGCCTTTAGTTGCAAGCCATTGCAGAATCTTTTGCGCAGGCTCTTCAGCTTCTGAAGAAGTCTCTGTCAGCAAATAAGGCCATCCGTCAGGGCCCGTTTGAGGATCTGGTGAAAGCAACTTCAAATTGCTTTTAGACAGCTGTACAAAAAAATCCGTTTCCCATTGAGGATCCCGGTTTTCATCAGGAATTTTAACTAAATCATTTATATCCATAAGGAGTGAGTACTAGCTTAAAGGTTTTAAGAAAACAAGTAACTCTATGTAATAAATAAAATCCACCGTAAAACGAGTGCAGGCTCAGAGCCCAAGACAGGTCCGACATCACGTATCTGCCTTGGAAATTTAACTATTGTTTGGCTAGGTACTCTTCGAGTTTATCAAAGCTTCCACCCCAGCCTTGTGACATTCCAGCTTTGGCTTTATTGAAAGTTTCATGTTCAGTAGGTGTAGCATCGCCAACCACTTCCCATTTGAGATTCACTCGGGTTTTATCAGGACCCTCAGCTTCGAATGAAACAGTCGTCTTCATGACTTTAGGCCAAGTGGGAACCATCGGATGACGAGCAATTTTTTCATTTTCGTCGCAGAAGGATTGGGTATAGACAAAGCGATGGGGTTTAACGATTTCCAGATAGTTGGCATTGCCATATATCTTTGTATCACCGACGCCCGTCATGCAGTAAAAGGCGCTTCCACCCGGTTTAATGTCAGCCTTTAAATAATTTATTTTAGAACCTACTGCTCCCACCCAATGACCAAGGTGTTTAGGATCAGTCCACATTTCAAACATCAAGTTTAGTGGAGCATCAAAGGTTTGATTGATAACAAATATATCTTGTTTTGTGGATTCCATTTCTAAATATTCGGCAAGACGATCCCAAGTTGAGTTCCCGCCAACTTTTTTGATAAACTTCTTGGTTTCGGCAGCAGCTTCAGCCGTAGCTAAGGCCATAGTCATTTCCATTCTAGTTTTGCCTTTAAGATCAATAAAATTGACAGTCACACGAAACATCGGTGGTTGGTCATCGTTTCCACCATGGTCATAAACCATACGGGAATACTTTTCGACTTCGAGATATTTGGTCTTGTTAGGATAGTCGACACCATCGGGTCCATGCATTGTGTAGTTCCAATGGCCGCCTGTTCGCACATCTTTGCTATGATTGGTAAGTGTAAACCCGCGCGGTCCCCACCATTGAGCCACTTGTTTAGGATCCACCCAAGCATCCCAGACCATCTTCACTGGAGCATCATAAATGCGTTCAATATAGAGTTCATTTAGTTTATTTTTTCCGGCCATTTTTCTGTCCCTTCCTCTTCTTCGTAGTTATTGTTTTTAAATAAACATCAAGTCGGTCGAAACTTTCTTCCCAAAATTTTCTATAGTAGCCAATCCAATCGGCGGCTTCTTTAAGGGGTTCAGTCTCAATACGGCAAGGACGCCATTGTGCCGTTCTCCCTCTAGAAATAAGCCCCGCCTTTTCGAGTACTTTCAAATGTTTGGTGATAGCCGGCGCTGAAATATCAAAAGGCTCGGAGAGCTCTTGCACGGTGGCTTCGCCGCTGGACAACTTAGATAATATTGCTCTACGGGTAGGGTCTGAGAGAGCCATAAATGTCAGAGTTAATTTATCTTCTGCTTGCTTCATAATTACCTAATCGGTTAATTAACTAATTAGTTAATTATAAAGGAAAAAGGACCTTTGTCAATAGGGTCAAAATTGGAAGAAGAGGTCTCAATTCCAGTTAAATGGGTTTAACGGCCTGGTTGCATGAATCGAGATTCATAGCAGTGGGTTTACACCCGGCGAGACCCTTTGGGTGAATCGCGTAATACGCTCGCAAGTTGCATATTACGCGATCGGGTTTAAGGGTGCTTGATTAATAACACTGACAGGCATTCCAGAAATTTTGCAGTGTGGTGGATGGAAGGGAGGTTGAATCCTCGAATGTTGCCAGGGGAGGGAAGTGGCATCGTTGCTATTGTGATAACGGAGCAGCCTTTCAAGGACGATCCGCTCTAGGAACTTTCCGCCAAAATTTCTCTATGCCTTTGATATTATACAATAAAATCAGATCTTACTTTTTAATATTAAGTACCTATTTTTATTGAGTATTTTATAGTATTATTATAGTACGAACCCTTGGAGAGCTATAAAATGGATGATATTCTAGGTATTGCCCTCACTCAACTTGACGAAGAGCTAACAAGGCGATCTCTGAATATGGAGATAGTTATCTGTGGTGCCTATGCTCTTCATTTGCTCGGATACTCACGATCTGAACACACTCTGGATGTTGATAGTATCACCACGCTTTCCTCGGTAGAGATTCAACAGATTATCGAAGCAATAGGTCAAAAATTAGGTCTTGGACCTCATTGGCTCAATGATCTTGTTCTACTGAAGCCCACATCTGAAGAAATTGGCGAAGCTATTATTTTCATAAAGGAGAGCAACTCTCCGCCGCCGAACGCTTCAAAGAAAATTATCGCTGATTTTGAGGAGACTCTTTATGATCTCAAAAAAACTGCAAAATAAAACCACCAACGACGAATTTAAACAGATGGCCCATTATTTTGGAATTGCCATTCAAGTTGAACTTTCAGATATAACGCAGAAAAATCCAAACCTGATCTACATGGATATTGAGCTCTTTTTCTTATCCGCAACACTTCATCTTAAAACCTCGAGAATAGCGGAAGGATTTCTTTGCTGGCTTTTAAAATTTGGTCACCTACTAAGCCCTTCAAAAATAAGACGACTTATTTTATCAGGACAGGGTTTCGATCCTGCTGTCCTGGGCGGATTCATAGAGTTTTTGATTGAGAATAATATTATGCCCAATCAATGGAAGATAATTAAACCATTTTGCAAAAAAAAACGT
>DATBTE010000221.1:0-1784 GCA_036559425.1 Pseudobdellovibrionaceae bacterium
ATTGACGTGGCCATCATGAAAAGAAGCTGCCCACTCCATTAATAGCAAGTAATAATCTTGCGCGGAAGTTGTAGAGGAGATTCGAGATTCGATATCTGCGGCAATCTGATCAAAATCAGAGCCGGTCTCTTTTTTCTTTTCATCCCAATAACAGTAAATCTGCTGGCCGACATAGACGACGTAGCGAAATTCTTTTTTTAAAGAAACACACTTCTCATCACAGGTCGAAGTTAAAGGAATATTCTGAACGATGGAAAACGGTTGATAGGAGGGGATTTTCTGTGGCTGCCTTGCTTTTGTGCATGATACTAAACTCGCAACAAGCCCCATAGCCAATGCGATCACCGAGAATAGGCTCAAAAAAGATCTTCGACTCATTTCACACTTCCCTCGAATCGACTTCATCTAACATAGGCCGTGATCGAGATCAATGGATGAGTAGAAAGCCCAGCACAAATTTGGGGGTAATTGATCCTTAGCATATGTAATTAACGATCAGTCTTGACGGACGTGCAGTAAATAACCTTATCGTGGAGAGAGTCTTTTTCAGTTCGAAGATGCTTTTGCAGTAAACGACGTAAAGTGGGCTGGGCACCGTAAAGCTTATTAATGCGAAGCTCGCCGTGAGGATGAGTGTCCAAGAGAGTTTGATCACGCAACCTTTTTTGAAAATTGAAGAAATTTTCGTTATCAGAGCGGCACTTTGCGCTTGCGGTTATGGCTTTGCGCATTTCTACTTCAATTTCGCTTTCGAGCTGTTCACACTCATTTGCGACCACATTTAAAGTTCCTTCAAAAATTTGTTCGCTAAGTTCTGGACTCTTTTGTTTTTTAAAAGAATAGGCAAGAACTTCATACGCCATCCAATCGGCGAAAGTTTCCGCCATTTGGCCATCCTGTAAAGATGAAGAACACATGTGTTCTTCATCTTTGACATTGCTTTTCTCAAGTGGTTTTTTGCGTTTTTGTGCGTGAATGGACTTCTCGGACTGAAGACACTCTAAAGCCTTTTGAAAGGGGTTCAATTCAAATCGGAGTGGCGCTATCACTGTTCGAAGTTGGTCCTTTTCCAAAAACAGATCCTCTAGGGCCCATTCAAGCGGAAGAGCGGTGTAAGCATCGTTGTACGCGTTTTCGCCAATCAATTGATTGCTAGAGAAGGGATTTTCCTTTGCTATATGAGAAAGGGGAAATTGCAATGAACAAGGGTCAATGCTGTGAGTGATCTCATGGGCATAGATCGCCATCAAAGTGGTGAGAGGGTAAGATAAGAGTTCATTGCAAGTGTCGATTGAATGAGATACAAAATTATAATTTGAATTAAAGGAATTGCAATCATGGGACTTGTTTATACGAACCGTAGTGATCCTTTTTTTTATTTTCTCTAAAACATTTTTCTGTGCGGCACTGGTTTTTCCGCTGATAAGATTTTCAATATATTCTTGATATAGTGTCTGCGTTTCACGGAAGATTTCGAAACTTCTGTGGTTGAGATCTGTCCATTCTTGAGATTGAACGTCTTGGTGTTTCTTCAATTCATTTTCAAGAAACTCCAACTGAGGCTCAAAGGAAGGGTTTATTTTTACCCTGGGATCCTTATGTGTGCACGCACGAAAATGCTTGTAAGTTTCAAACATTTGAATATTCAACACATATTCGCCCTGATTATTTTCGTAGGCCCGAACTTGATTTTTGTTAAGACCGGCTTTTGAACACAGGGTTTGGTAAACAGAACCGGCCTTTGCTGAGTCATTTATGCCAAAGACCATGAGCAAGAGACTAAA
>DATBTE010000222.1:0-2672 GCA_036559425.1 Pseudobdellovibrionaceae bacterium
GCATTTCCGCACATTTCCGCACTCGAGCCATCTGCATTATAAAAGTCCCACGTGTAATCACAACCTACTTCACCCTCCTGCAAAAATAAAACACCATCCGCAGAAACTCCCAATGTCCGATCGCAGATCATTTTAACAAAGGAGCGGCGTTTTATATTGAGGTTTGCTTCAATATCCAGCCAGGTGGATGTCTTGGTGGCATCCACTAAGACGAAGGTATTTCCTGCACCAGACATTTTAACCAGGGGAATCGGCAAAAAAGCCATTCACATCACCTTTTCTGATTATTCTTTTTTTCATCTTTTTTGTTGAGATAGATTGGCTCTCCAATCCCAATAGACGGGGGCTCAAGTGGAGGCAAAGGCCTTCCCTTGACCCCACAGGCGATCATACCGAAAACCATAAAAATCGAGAAAATCCCTTTACTCATTAGTCCCATTGAAGTTCTTGGTTGCTGTCTCAACTTCGCCCACCTTACGACACAGATTTGCATCTGTCATATACTGTCTGTAAAGAGCCGCTGAAATATTCTTGCACCCATTAATATATTTATGGCCAAGTGCAGACTTTTCACTGCCAGTTGCAACGCGCCACTGCCAGTAATGCAATTCTGGATATTTAGGATCTAACTTTTGAAGATGAGTTACTAACTCTTTAGCTCTCGTCAGGTTTTTTTCATGGAGAGCTAGATCTATTTCAAGACTCAGCCAAAATTTGGTCTGATTTGAAGCTTTTAGGTCGAAGCTATCATGAGTCTTTTTTAAATCTTCCCATTTTCCGAGACAAACCTGTGCCTGAGCTTGAAGTAAAACTAAGCTTTCATCGAATGGATCTTGTAATCGCTCTTTGAGGACATTGTCTAAAACCGCCGAACAGTCTCCTTTAATTAGGAGCATCCTCTGCATCTCGTTAAATAGAGTTAGATTATCGGTTTCTATTCTCAAAGCCTCATTCATTTTCTGCAATGCTTGAGGGGGATCCGTTCGTCTTAACGAAAGCGCCAATTCATAGGCTTGTTGAGCTCGATCGGAATAAAACAAATATGAAACTTTTTGGAGCGTTTTTTTAAGCTCGGAAATATTTTCGCTACGAACATTTTCTTGCTTGATAGCATTTACCAGAATGTTAATTGCTTGGGAGCGATCTTTTTGGAGGCTGAGATTATAAGCTTTTTCAATAATATCTTTAGAAGTATCGGCTTTTTTCGATCTGCTCTCGATCGAAACAGCTTGGGCCCTGGAAAAAAAGAAAAGAGCTGTCCCCGTAAGGACAGCTCTTTTTAAAAAAAATAAAATCATTAGTTTTTCTGGAAGGATTTTAACTCGATAGTTACATCACCGAATTGGCTTGGTTGGATAGTTTTCAACATTCCAGAAAGTGGAATAAGTTGTGGGTTAACCCAAGCATTTGTTTCTTTGTTTGTATCTTTGTCTTTAATGCGTGCATGGATGCAATCAAAAGTTCCGGCAGGAACAGTGATATGATCTTCTGTCACCTCAACCACTTCGATATTTGATTTTGGAATTTCTTGCTCTTTACCGCCTACGATCATTTTTTTAACTTCGCCGGTATTTGGATCCAAAAGCATTTGAGCTTGTTGCTTTCCAGCAAAGCCCAGATCCATATCTTGATCTAACCAATATCCCTCAGCCGCGATTTCACGAAGTCTCATAGTCATAGATCCTTTAAGGAATCCCATATCCAATGTGTAGTCGTTCTGGTCTCCAACTTTCCAATCTAAACCTTGAGCTTTAGCTTGGTCCATAATTGAAACTTGTTGGGCGTGGTTGATGGCTTCAAACACTGTTGGTGCTGCATTAGCTTGAACTGTAAATGCCAAGCCTAGAGTTGCAATGATAGCTTTAAACATGATGTCCTCCTCGAACGGTTGTTATGGACTACGATCAAATCATGTTCATTAAAGGAGTCAAGTTTAGGAGTTTACTATCTTAAACTATTCACAAGAACTTGACGCGGCTTGCTGCCGTGGGCCGGCCCTACAACGCCCTCTTTCTCGAAAATTTCAATGATTCTTGCCGCTCGTGGATAGCCAAGTCGAAATTTTCTTTGAATAAGCGACGCACTTACTTCCTTTTGACTAGCAGCCCAAGAAAGAATCTCATCGTACTTTTCATCAAATTCTGGTTCATCTAATCCCTCTCCACTCGCTCCCGCGAAATCACCTGAGCTAGAGCCTCCGCCGGCAAAGCCATCGAGTGCTTTCATAGCTAGAGGGTCGAACTCAGGCTCTGCCTGATCTGACCAGAACTTTGCAACTCCATTAATTTCTGAATCTTTGAGAAAAGGACCGTGATGACGCATTGGTTTTGAAACCCCAGGAGCTAAGAATAACATATCGCCATTGGCCAAGAGACGCTCTGCTCCCATCTCATCCAATATAATTCGCGAATCCATTTTTCCAGCCACTTTAAAACTAATACGCCCGGGAATATTGGTTTTAATTAAACCAGTCACAACTTCTTTACGCGGCGACTGCATGGCGAGCATTAAGTGAATACCACAAGCCCGTGCCATTTGCGCTAAACGAATTATAGTTTGCTCCACATTCACTTTGTCAACCGCCATAAGATCGGCAAACTCTTCCACTACAATTACAATATAAGGTTGAGGCGTGTAATAGTACTGCTCAAGTTTTGCGATGCCTTGATTTT
>DATBTE010000223.1:0-13464 GCA_036559425.1 Pseudobdellovibrionaceae bacterium
AAAAAAACTGAATCTCAAAGAGTGGGAACGGGCGGAACCTAAGGCTGCCGCAAAGGTTAAACGAAGAAATGCCTCTTTGCGAAACAAAAAAATCAAAACCGGAAATATTAAAGTCCCCGATTCGGCATTCAAAGATGAAAACATAACTGCACATATTTCAATCAAACTTCCATTAACCCTATTCAAAGAGCTAAGGCGCTTAAGTTTAAATGAGAAGTATGATGGGAAATACAAGGTCCTCATTATCAATGTTCTAACAAAATATATTAAGAAGGCATCGAAGCGAAAATAGAATTAGGTCGATACGCTTATTGAATTCAATGGCCCGGCCGGTCGGGGTGGTAACGTCAATTGGAAGCCCCCCCACAGATTGAGACAGCTATAAAACGTATAAAATCAATAGTACTAAGTAGCTGAAAATAGAGGACTAATTTATTTTATTGACAAAAACTTTAGTTATAGCTAAAGTAGCCGATAAGTGGGAGGTAGGCTTCGCAAAATCCCCTTTATTCTAAGAGGTAAGAGGTAAGAGGAAATGCAAACGCCGCCAACCAGCCCTGAGTATAAGGTAAGTTCCGTAGAAGGCTTGCCATTTCTGCAAGGGGGGATGAAGGCGATTTGTTTTTTAGAACATAAAGAAAACAAGTTTGTAAATGCAAAGACGATGTTTTCTAAATCGAAAGATGATGTTCAGAAGGCCATAAGATATGGCATTCAGCAGTGGCTTCAAGGCGTTCCAGCGCCCAAACGTCATCACGGTTGGAATCAATCTCAACATGGAGGGGCCTACACCAATTGTTATGTGTTCAAACACGTGGCAAAGGGAGTGAGATTTTACGGATGTTTACATCATCCTGTCGCGAATGGACGCGCGCTGATTTGTTGTGTAATTCATTACGCGATAAAAAGAGAAGATGAAGTTGATACATATATTTTGGACGATATTAACCAATTTCTAGCTAAAGATGAGTTTAAGGCCGCTCTGGAGGGCTTTTGGAATGAACTTCAGAGTAAACAGGGAGACGTGCAATGAAAAAATCTAAAGGAAAAGAAACTTATGAAAAGAACTGGACTGAATCTGATATTGGAAACTTTCTCTATTACGTAGGTGCTGACTTTGTAGACCAGTTGCAAGCTTCTTTTGACACTTTGGGAATTACTCAGCGTAGTTTTGCTCAAAAGCTCAACGTGTCCGAAGGTAGAATTTCGCAGGTTTTCAATGATCCTGGAAATCTTACTTTAGATACTATGATAAAGTGGGGTCGAGCTGCGGGATTGAAGACCGGAGTTATTTTATATAACGACGGTGACGTGAAAAACGTGCGTGGACCTTTGAGTGGGAGTATTTTTATTGAGTGTTGGAAAAGATTGGGGTCTCCGATTGAAATGCCCAATACGCAAAGCAACTTTCAGGGCAGCTTCAGGAGTCAATACGATAACCCTAGGCAAAATACTCCCGATGATAAAGCAGTCTGCGAAATGCAGACTGCTTTGGTAAGAACCTGTTCTGGTGGGCAAGCTACCTTAGTGAAGAGATTTTTATCAAAGCAGTACTGCAATGAACCTCAGAGTGAAGAGTTTTACACCGTTCAGTAGATAAGAAAAGAGTGCTTTTTATGATGATGATAGTTTCTGTACCACCTAAGGAATTGAGCGATGCTGGTGTTATTGCCAAATCGGTTAACCTTGGATCGATCAGACTTCGCTCTGCCCATGTAGATGATGCTAACTACGAGTTGTTTTTGGATCCTAATGATACTAGTGAGATCACACTGAATATCGATTACAAATCTGAGATGAAAGAGCTTATTGAAGGAAAATCTCTAACTTCTTTTGTTAAAGTTGAAGCGAAACTATTGAAAAAAGAGGCGTTCATTCGATATATGGTGCAATACCAAGTGGATTACACGTTACCTAGCGTGCCTTTTCCAGAAAATCTTTCCCGCGAAATGTTTAATGCATTCGCTAGGCATAATGGTCTTTTAAATAGTTGGCCTTATATCCGATCTCAAATCAGCAATTTATCAAATGATGCCGGATTTCCTGTCATGCTACCGTTGTTGAAAATAACTGCTCAAAAAGATGAAGCCATCAATAGTGAAGTGGTAAAAACCAACTAAGCCGTGGTTGTCATTTTTTAACACGTAATCTTATTTGTAGGTACAGATGTAGGTTGAATCCCAACCTGAAACATAAATTGCTATTATTACAGGGTTTTTAAAAAAGGATTGGCGGAAAGGGCGGGATTTGAACCCGCGGTAGACCTTTTGAGTCTACGAGCGTTTAGCAAACGCTTGGTTTCAGCCACTCACCCACCTTTCCGCACGAAAATTGGATCAGCTTTTTAAGGCAGACTCCAAGAAACTGCCATAGCCCCCCCTTATAATCAAGCTTAGACCCAATTCTTTTTGCAAAATGCGTAAAGAACCTTGATTTTTTTGGTTCAGGGTTCTAAAACAAGCGTCTCTTTCTTGAGTATTTTCTTACGTGCAGTCGTAGCTCAGCTGGATAGAGTACCTGACTACGAATCAGGTGGTCGCAGGTTCGAATCCTGCCGTCTGCACCAATCTTTTCATTAAAAATCGTCGAAATGAACCAATTTAATCCATTTTAAGTTCTCGAAATCAATATATTTTTTTATTTTTTCTTAACTCATTTTGTGATGCTCATTTCGACTCAGACTTGAGTCTAAAAATGATCTATTTCTAAGGTGTTTATTCGTTCTGGCCGTAGACTCGTTTATCCTATTAGGAGCGAGGGATTTATGAAGAACGTATTTTTTGGCGTAATTGCATTTTGCTTTGTATTTGCACTTGAAGCACAGGCTTTGGCCGATCAAATGTATGGTGTTTTAATGGTCGTCAAAGGCTCTGTAAAAATCCAGAATACCAGTAAGCAGTCCTCTGATGCGAAAGTGGGGGGCAAGGTTCTTGAGGGCGAAACCATTATTACTGGTGCAGATGCGCGCGCTAAAGTCGTGATGTCTGACCGCAATGTCATCAATGTGACCCCGAACACTCAGGTCACTATTACTTCTTATAAAAACGATTCCGCTACCGGCGAAAAAAATGTCGAATTGAATCTATTGAAGGGAAAAGTTCGCAATAATGTGGAGCAGACCTATGATGGCGAGAAAAGTAAATTTCTCATTAAAACTCCTACAGCTGTTGCGGGCGTGAGGGGAACTCAATTTCTCGCGGGCTTTGATCCGGGCACTCGTATGACCTCGATTGTAACCTTTAAAGGTTCGGTTTCCTTGGCTTCATTAGGAGCCAACGGAAAAATCATCGGTGTGCCGGTTACAGTAAAAAAAGGCGAAATGACCACCGCCGCCCCCAACGCTCCTCCAGAAGCGCCGAAAGCTGTTCCTAAAGAAGATCTGAAGAAAATGGATGGGGATTCTACCGCATCTTTACAAAATAAAGAGTCTAAAGAAGTGAAAGAGTCAAAAGATTCTAAGGAGCCTAAAGAAGCGAAGGACTCTAAGGACTCAAAAGAGGCTTCTAATGGCAAAGAGCAAAAGCGAGATGTTGCTTCTGATGCACCTGCAGCTAAAGAACCATCAGCTGCTCAACCAACAATGATAGATAGAAGCGATATAGATCCAAATCAAGCAACGACTGTCAATATCCCTACGACCACTTCCCAACCTACACCGCCCCCTAAGTCGACCCCTCCTCCTCCTATTTCCACGCCTTCTCCCTTGGTTCGACCAGGAAAAAGTAATGTTAATGTTCGACCGGTAATACAGAATTAGAAAGCTGCTAAGATTATGAAAAGAACTGCGTTTATTTTAATGGCTTTGTGTCTGGGTGCTATTAGTTATGCTAAGGAAACCAAGATTTCGCAGTCTCAAGCGATCCTTGTAGAACTTCGTGATCCGGCAGGCGAGCAAGAAGAGCGACTTATTCGCGTAAAAGAAGTCGAGTCAAATAAGGTGACCCAGCTCACTCTACAAAAAGAGGCCTCATCTCCGCAGGTATGGAATGGGTCGTTCATTATTCAATTTTTTGTTGGAGATAATTCCGCAAAGACATTGGATTTTTATGATCCTACAAATAGCCCCTATTACGCTTATATTTCTGACGGCGGTGGAAAATCTGTTCAGAAAATTATTCTATTTAAAACGCCGGAAGAACTGTCACTTTTCGAAGTGACTATGGCTGAGGAAAAACAAAAAGCCGCGGAAAAACAAGAAAAGCAAATTGCTAAGCAGATCCAAGTTGTAGCGCCTAAAGGAGCTAAAGCCCCCATAAGCGCTGAAAAATTAAATCAGTTGGTGCGCCAGCAGGGACGCTTGCAAGAGACCACTCAAATGAACATTGAAGAAGCTCAGGCAAAAAAACGTATGGCTTTGCTGGAGCAGCAGCAGAAAATGTCTGAGGAAGCTAAGCAAAAAAAGAAAAAAGAAGCGGCAGAAAGCGCAAAGAAAGCTGATGCCTTTTATGCTTCACAAAAGTATTCTCAAGCTGAAAAACTCTATGCCACAGCCTCTGAACTTGATCCAGAAGCCGAGGCTTATTTTTACCGCTATGGTGTAAGTCTTTATAAAGTGGGAAACTATAATAAATCGCTGGCGGTGTTATCAATGGCTGATGTTTCCGGCGATAATTCGGTCGAAAAAGACTACTATGTGGCTCTCAATCACATGAAACTAAAAGACTACGATAAGGCACGGAAGGAATTTGTGGAAATCCGCGAGGAAAACTCTCCGGAGCTGAGTCCGATGGCTTCCTTTTATGCGGGCAATATTGAGTACCAGCAGCAGAAATTTCCTGAAGCTCGTAAGAGTATGGAATATGTGATCGATAATTCTAAGGAGCCTAGTCTTGATAAATCCGCAGAGGATATGCTTGAGCAAATTGATCGTATGGAGAGTTTTTACGAAAGCAAAAAAGAAAAATATCGATTTAAAATTTATAGCGGATTAATTTACGATACTAATATTCTGAATGTGGCTGAAAATAACGTATCTACCGACGTGAAAGCATGGCGATTGTCTTATGGTGCAAGTGTTTTGGGTATGATACATAGAACGATGACCTCGGATTTCGGAGCTGAGCTTGCCGTCGCGGATTATTATAGCATGAATTCCACCTTGAACAACGATGGGACCGTGCAGGCTGCAGATGCTTTGGAAATGGATCTCAATTTACCCTATCATCAAGAAATCAAGTTGAATAAAAATCAAATGAGCTTGGAAGTGATACCGAGCTATAAAAATATTTATATGGCTACTGCCGGTGGCTCGCGCGCTCTGGCCATTAAGACAACCGCGTTGTCGACAACACTCTCAGCACCTATTAAAAGTGATTTGTTTTTGGCGACGAAGTTGGATCTTTCATCTGATCAATCCCTCGTGGCCACTAGCGTTGGGGATGATGATCTTTCAGGTCCTAAATATGGACTGACGTTTACGCCAAGCAAGCTTTTAGATCTTAAAGGCGAAAAAATATTATCGGGCGAACTTAGTTATCTTAAAACCCAGTCAAATGGAATTAATAATCGAAGTGCTAAAACAGGCCTCGCAATATCTTACGGGTTCCCGGGGGTCTCAAAGGGAACCAGCAGTCTTCGCCTGGATTATACCAGCCAGGCCTACGCCGAGGCAACCACTCCACGCACAGATACGAACATGATACTCACTGGATCTTATACCAAAGACTTTAATAAAAGATGGAATATGCTTTTAAGCCTTCAATACACGAGTGCTTTATCTGGTGTAGAGTCTTACAACTACAACAAATTTTTGGTCACCAGTCTTTTCACGTATACAACGAGTATTCTGCAGAAGTAAAAAAGACTTCTAGTTGATAGAAGCCTTCGCTTTAAACTTAATTATGGTTGAACATTAATACCGGAGATTGCCCCCGTTTGGCTTCCGTTGGAGACGGTAATATTGCCACTTGAAAGGGTAGTGATATCTGGCCTGAAATACACAAGCCTCGCGGCATCTCCGCTATTAAAGGTCGTGGAATCCCCAGAGAGGCCTGTCGTGCAAGAGGCATCCGAATACCAACTTCCTGCGAAATTTGAGGCGAAAGTTGCATTCTCTGAGCCTCCTGCTGCCACGGCGGCACCATTTGCATCAGCTCGGACCACCATTACAGGGGAACAAGAGTGATAAAACTGATATGCTGACATTGAAATATTATATTGAGTGAATGTACTAGGTGCCGCATTTACTCCGAAACTCAGGCCCGTGTTTCCGAGATCAGTAACGCCATTGGAATCAGCTTGCATAGCAAGATAATTTGCTGGAGTTGTACCATCCATTTTTACATAGACAATAGCTGTCGACTGACCGGCTCCCAATGAAGTCTGAGTGATGGAAGTACCGCAGCTTGAGTCTGAGTAAAAGCCTGCAACACCATTAGAGTAAGTCAAATTAGCGTTGTAAGACATGCCTGAGGTCACCCGAGAGGAAATAAAATGGATACCCAAATAATTTCCTCGAGTCACCATCAATGGCTGACAAGTGTTCGCGTAATAGCTAAATGGTTTGGAGATGAGATAGGTAGAGGTGTTCGCTTCCTCTGCCGCTCGAGTGACTCGGACATTGGGAGTTCCGTAAAAACTTGGATATATTGTTGCTCCGCCCCCGGTTTTTAACCCATCCATTATCGACGCAAAATAGTCGGGCGAGTTTGGCACGGAACAAGTGACGTTACCCATACCTACGCTCCATGAAATGGCGCCGCAATTGAGAGAGCTATACGAATCTTGGAGATTAACTCCATTCGGACCCGCATTTGTGTCATTAAAGCCCATAACTAGATTTCCCAGTGGAGATCGCGCTTCAAGAGTAATATTAAATGGCTGACCTTTCTGGATCGGCATTGCTAGGCCTGCAAATGTATTTGGCCACGCGAAAGTCACACCATTGGAGGGATAAGCCACAATTGATCCCACAACTGTAGGTCCCACAGTCGTGGTATAAGGCTGAAAACTTATTCCAGCAGGACCGGTCGCTATTGTAGCATCGATAGCGAGAACCCCTGATGTTGGCCATCGAAAATAGAGATTTGAGGCCTGGGTGTCCGACACTGCAATTGCCGGATTGATCCCTGTAGAACAAGAGGGGTCTGCATAAAATCCTGCGTTTGCAGGAGGTGTTGCCGAGCCATTGAAGGTGAAATTGAGAGTGATAGCTTGCGGTGTCGGACTTGGGTTGTTCATAGAGTCTACTACTTGGAGATTAACGCTCTGGCAACTTTCGGCTCCGAAAGAGTTGGACATTGAAAGTCGAACTGCTACAGCGGTTCCTGCTGGAACCGCGGTGATGTTGTTTCCGCCAACATAGGTGCCGTCGTAAACTGGGGAAGCGCTGGTGGGCTGGAGGTTGAGGCTAGTTCCCGCACCCGTGTATTTTACAAATGCTTGATTTGAAACACCATTAGTCGAACCCAGTGATAAATTGGTTGTGGTTGAATATGAGCAGGCCCAATCATAACTGTAATAGTAAGACGTCCCAGCAATCGTAGGTAAAGTATAAGAAGTATACCCAAAATCTGCCATATAGGCGGTTGTGCCGTCATCATACCAACTTTCAAAAGTTATCGGAATGCACATATAGGCATTGATTGAAGGCGGCGCGATGATTTTGATTTTCTTAGTTGCTGAGGTGAGTGTCAGGGGGTCAATAAAATTGACTGTTGTGCTATTGCCGATTAAAGAACTATTCCCGGAAACTGTGATAACGCTTGAAGCGGAGCCAGCGACTGTTCTTCTTATGTAGAAAGGATATTGCATTGAGTTCATGGAAGTTGAAGCAGAGACAGGAGTGCTACAGTAAGAATTCGTATAGAGTGTAGCCTCTCCATTAGAGGATATGAGCGTGAAGGTTGTTCCTGCCGGGACTTGTGCCAGATTGTTTGAGGCATCTCTACCTTCAACATAAGCAGGCGTGCAGGTTGAATTGGCGATTGTTGATCCACCATAAGCTTGCGGGGTGACGACACTTAATTTAGTTGCAATGCTGGGGCCTCCGCAGCCACTGCAGCCCCCAGTATATCGCATATAACTGGCATAGAGCCAGACGCCAAGACCCATGGAAACACCAGCCTTTGTTGGACAAAGCGCAAAAACAGCGCCGCCAGTGGCTTCAGCGTCCGTCAAGGGAAGTGTTGCCTGGTATGTTGATCCGCTCACAGCGGTATTGCCTACCAGGGAAAATCCCATTCCAGGTAGAGCTTCACAAGAAGCAAAGGAAGAATTGTAGTGGAAGTTAGTGCCGAGATTGATCGCTTTATAGACGACAAAGTTATCTAAGACACTGGCAACTCCTGGCAAGAGAGTCCCTGAAACGGAAATATTATCAGCGTCTATAATTGTTGAGGCAAGGGCACTGTTTCCACTGTTACTGCTTGAAGTAGGCAGCTGAAATGGCAACTTAAAATCGGCGCTATTATCATCACCGTTTTCGAGCATATTGGCCTTGAATCCTAAAGCCGTCTCAAAAAGATTTGTCGTGATACTGGTTTGAGTTACACAGGGACCAGTGGACCCAAGGCTTACTCCGCCGCGGAGGTTGATAAAACCTAATGTTGTATCCAGTAAATTACTTGGCTCCGCGCTGTTGTTATCAGTCACAGTGAGTGGCGTAGAGGTGCCAACCTTCAGCAAACGGGTCAGAGTGGTTCCTGCAGTTTTACAGACTGCTTTGGAGCTGACTGAGGTGGCATCACCAAAAAAACCATAGATGTAAACGCTTGGATCTTCTTGCCGAGTGGTGGTTGTTCCAGAGTAATTTTCCTTTTTCAAGTGAATAGGTACCGCAGCTCTCAGGACTTGACTGGAAGCCGGAAAAGAAGTTTCCGATAAGTCCACGGGGCCGTCCCATAAAAATTTACCATCCTCCATTCGATAACCCAATTTAGCTCCGATAAGGCCAAAAAATTGAAACCATCCGCTGATCATCATGGCTCTCTCCACAATCATCGGAGTTTTTCCGCCTGGGGGGACATAGACAATATCGATACGGCTGGTTGGCCCATCCGTTGCATTAGAGACATTAGTGGAATTAGAGGCACTAGAGAGGTATCGACCCTGAATTCTCCCTGATATGATAGTAGCACCCGCTCCCACTGAAGTCACAACGACAGGTACATCTTCGGAAGCGGCCGCCAGAGTTTTAATGATATCCCCATAGTAAAATTTCATAGCTCCGCCACCACTATTGGAAGAGGAGGAATCACCATAAACAGCAAGAACTTGAATTAAGCGATCAGGGCCCTGCGGAATATCAAGAGCAAAAGAAGAAGGTGAGGTCGCCGCCGTCGCTGAGCCCTTGCTGTCGAGGTCCCAATTGAAAACGATGGGAGCTGGGATTCCGCTTCCAGTGATATTAACGGAAACATGAATTAGAGTATCAAAAGACTGAGCGTTCTGAGGCAAAGAAAAGGAAATCGTTGATCTAGTTTCTTTCGCTGCTCGCGTACAAGAGATGAAGCCTACAGATACCATCATTGCTGCCAGCAATAACTTATTGAATCGATTTGAAATTCTCATGACATCTCCTTCGCTTTTATTTTGTTTTCATGACACAGACTCCATCCCAGTCCTGAGGGGGGGCTATATCGATATAGTTCTGGCACCGATCTACATAGAGTTTTGAGACAGGATCTTCTAACACTTCCAGAACCTGTTTAAAGAGGAGCAAAGCCTCGGTAAATTTTTTCTCATGATAAAGTCCATATCCCTGATTAAACAATTTTAGTTTTTCAGCGACCTTATCTGTAGCCTCGCCCTCACAAACAAGTTCGAAAATCCGCACGGGTTCATATTTTCCTTTTACGCGAACGCGATCGACTTCGCGGGCGGTGAAGGCATCTTTGACTTCTTCATAGGTGAACTGACTGATAATAATACGTGTGCCGTATTCTTTATTAATACCCTCTAGGCGGGCCGCTAAATTCACTGAGTCCCCCATGACCGTATAGTTTTGAACTATGTTAGAACCCATATTGCCGACGCTCATCGCACCCGTATTAATACCAATTCCGATATCTATGTAAGGGAGTCCCTGGGACTCAAATTCTTTTTGTAATTCTTTGAGTTTCGCCAGATTTTGCAAAGCACAGCGGCAGGCCTCCTTTGCATGATTCGGATGTTTTACCGGAGCTCCAAAGAATGCCATAATGGCATCGCCAATATATTTATCTAAAGTCCCGTTATTTTTAAAAATCAGTTCGGTCATCGGCGTAAGATAAAGATTTAAGACTCGAGATAGTTCTTCAGGCGCCAGCTTTTCTGAAATCGTCGTGAAACCCCGTACGTCCGAAAAGAACACTGTCATGTATTCTTTTCGACCTCCGAGTTTTAAATTTTCAGCGTCTTTGAGGAGTTCATCAACAACTGCGGGAGAAACATATTTTGAAAAGGTAGATTTAAGTTCACGCTTCTTCTTTTCTTCGGTGAAGTATCTATAGACCTGAATTGAGAAGAAGCAGATCATAATTAGCACAACTGGCAGAAAAGTATGGAGCATCATTTTTCGACTTAAGAAAAGCCAAATATCGAGAGCGAGGCCAGCCAGCATGACTCCAGCAAAAACAGCAAAAGACACCAAGGAATCCACATAAGCCCAAGCGCAGGTCAGGGCAAGTCCTAGTACCAAGAGAACCCAAGGCATGGCACTTGCTTCCTTGCCCCACGAAATCAGGAAATTGTTATCCAATAAATTGGCCAACATTGTGAGATGAAGTTCTGGTCCCGGATAATTTGTATCGATAGGCGTGTTACGAAGGTCGTAAACGCCTACAGCGGTCGCTCCCACAAGTACACTGCGGTTTTTAAAGAACTCCTTTTTGTCGAATTCTTTTTCTAAAATTTGTATCTGCTTCCCTTCAGCTGTTTTGACTCCCCTTTGTACACGAATTGTGGGCTTGTCATTAAAGAGCTCTTTTGCGGAAACATAAGGTAAAGACATTTGTCGTCCATAAAAGTTAATTAGGATTTCCCCAGACTTATCAACAGGGAGTGTGGCGATTTTTGTCTCTGGCGTAGTATCGACATTGTAAATGTTAAACTCGTCAATTTTCTTTTCACCCTTGGAGTTGACTCCCATTTTTACTTCGGCTCGAAGAGGACCTGAAAGCAAATAGCTTTGCAGAGTCAGAGAGGGAATGAAACTGGATCCTAATTTATTTCCGGAGCGATAGTACATGGGATAGCGACGTACATATCCATCAGAGTCTGGTTTTGCAATAAAGCTCGCGGTGAAAGTAGCTGGATTCTGCAAGACGGGAACATTCGGCGTCCATTCACCATATTGAGGAATGGGATGGTGTTTATAACTTTCTTTGATTCTTTTAATGAAAGCAGAGAAAGAGAGAGGACTGAGTTCTTTAGTGTCAGCGATCAATTTCAAATACAGGGGTTCTATTTTTTTAATGGTATCAGCTTCTAGGAAGACATCTTTGTCAGTCAGCCAAGTTTTGCAGTAATCAAAAAGTGCCTGGGATTTTTGCGAAGACAAATTGTTTTTTTGAAATTCGGTAATCTCAGTGGCTGATTTTTTGCCAAATGTTTTAAGAATTTCGGCTTCGACCTGCGCTTGAACGTTATCAAATAATAGTCCAAAAAGAGGAGCCCAATTTAAATCATCAAATAGGTTACCGGCTTCGTCGATCGCAAATTTGGGATTGATTTTCGCAAGTTGATCGCCTCCATTTTTAAGAAAAGCCTCAGCGACGCAAAGGTCTTGGTAGGGTTGGTAGGCGTAAAGGTTTTCGCTGAAAGTTCCAAGAATGACTTTGTCCTGATTTTTTTCGATCATTTTACCGAAATTCGTATCGGCTTCGAGAAAGCCTTTTTCGGGTTCCGAAAAAATCACGTCGAATCCTACGGATCGCACGCCGTTATCAATAAGCTTTTGGGTCATTTCACTGACGAGGTCACGGCTCCAGGGCCAGCGTCCAATTTCGCGAAGCGAAGCATCGTCTAAGGCAATTAAAGCAACAGGGGCCTCTGACTGTACCGGTTGGCGGAGCTTGTATTTAAAATCGTTGAAACGAAGATCGAGAACTTCGAAAGCCTCCAATAGAGGATTATCGGCACGCAGGACTGCCGGCGTATTTTTGTATTCATAAAATTTTAATGAAAATACAAAAATGATGAGGGTAATAATAAAACCGATAAGTAGGCTGATTCTTTCTGTTTTCATAGGTTATATGTCGGCAACTTCAATACAAACCCAAGACCAGATAAAAAGGACCACCATGGACTTTTGCCAAGGATTTAGTTAGGCTCTATTTATGGACAAAGTATTTTTGCTTAAAATTATGACAATGGTCCTAGGTCTTTTCCTGGTTCTTTATGCGATGCGCGAGCTGCGCCAACCTTCACTCATCCAACGGGCAAATAACAACAGCCCCCTTTTTTTACTTTTCGGCAATGGGAACAAATAGAAAAAATTTGACTTTATAGGTCGTCGGCCCTAATTTGGCCCTTCCGACGCGTTCAGAAGTAGCTCAGTCGGTAGAGCAAGCGGCTGTTAACCGCTGGGTCGGGGGTTCGAGTCCCTCCTTCTGAGCCAATTTTATCTCTATCAACCCAAATAATTGGGTAAGCAAAAAAACAAACGTAATAACAAACAGTTACCCGAGAGAGGGTTTCTAAGTTCACTTTTCCAATATCACAGTAAATCACTCGAAATAACCACATTTGCAGTCATTTTGTAGTTTTTGAAAACTACAGATTTTTGAAAAACTACAAAAGGCAGAATTAGCGGTAATAGTTGGCTCGACCGTATTCAAAGAGACTCCAGTGGGATTCGATTTAGTCATCAAAAATGGCATCTTTTTTTGAACATGAGTTATCAATACTTGTGAACGACTCACGTTAGACAACTTTGGTCGAGTGGACAGACAAAAGGGCGGCATTTTACACAGGATAGAAGGATAGATTTTTTGAATAGACAGGGTTTCTTGAGGACTTAGCTAAAGCAAAAAGCAAAGTGTCCCGAAATGATAAATGGAAAAGTGTCATTTCTAGGGAGCCATGGATGAGCAACATTGTTGATCTTGAAAAATTATTTCATCGAAGCAAAGATCGCATCAGAGATTTGGGTGAAGTGTTCACGCCAGATTCCTATGTCGAAGAAATGTTAGACCTTCTCGCAAAAGATAAACGAGGTCTTTGGTCAGACGAAGAGATATCTTTTTTTGAACCCTGCTCAGGCCACGGAAATATCGTCCTACCAATTTACAAAAGACGACTTGATGGCATTTATAAAAAAGTCGTTTCTCAAGGTGGAGGCGCCGGTTTTGAAAGGGGCCAATTCCACCGGTTTACCGGTCCCATGGGGACCATAGTCACCGCTTTGAAATGGGACCAGCGCCTAAAATGCCAAGCAAGATCCTCGGCCTTGATGGTGAATCAAACCGATGCTATCCACGGCTAAGCGGATGGAGGTGCCATTTTTCTCTTGGCACCATCGCTAGAGAGATTGTTTATTCCGCC
>DATBTE010000224.1:0-4723 GCA_036559425.1 Pseudobdellovibrionaceae bacterium
GGCCGCTACGATGGCGGCCAGGAAGGCCTTCTCATGGAAGGAGGCACTCTTTAGTTATCCCTCACTGCTGTGAGCAAACTCTTTCTAATTCGCAAAATCCTTTAAGGGATTTCATTATCAACAATATGGAGGGCCAGTTTCTAATGTTTGAGTCTAGTGTTTGAGTCGCGTTTCTAACAGAGTATTAAGTGCTTCAAGCGCATCAATCCAAGTAAAGATTCCAACCAGTTTATTGTTATCCATTACCAAGACAGAACCATATTTATGCTGGGCCATTTCACTGCAGACTTCATTGAGCGGAGCTTTGGGCGAAACGATATAGGGTTCTTCAGTGCAAGCTTCTGAAACAGTCACGGTTTGGGGGTCCACATCTTTAAAGCTCTCGATAAATTTTACATCGCGATCAGAAAGTATACCAATCAACTTTCCGCCGTCTAATACGGGAAGGTGGCGTATATTGAACTCACGCATCATCTTTTCCGCCTTGATGAGGGGTTGATCAGCGCCAATCGAATGTGGAGAGGTGGTCATATATTTTTCAATTGCTGGCATGCTTTTCATAGGGACTCCCATTTTAAGTTTCCCTTTGCTAGGGCAAAAAAAGTGCCAACGGAAAAGTATTTTTATTGGACCTAAGAGGATAGTTGAGACAATTTATCTCAAATATATTTTATATTTGAGATATCAAGTCTCATAAATACTAAGAGGGGTCCTTTTCTTGTTTGCAGGACTTCGTCAGGATATTTTTTTATTGCGAAGCTTTATGCTAAAAAGGGTGCCTTCACCTTCAGAGCTTTCGACTTCAATGCCGCCATTCCAGCTTGTAAGCATCTTAAATGAAATGGCTAAGCCCAATCCCGTGCCGATTCCCACATCTTTTGTGGTGAAAAAAGGGCTGAAGATTTTTTTTATATTTTCTTGAGAAATGCCGCAGCCATTGTCTTGAATGCGAAGCCACCAAAAATCATTCTCTTTTTTAGCACTAAGAATAACTTTGCCGACGAGACCGGGCTCTTTGGACTGGCGCTCTTGAATGGCATGAAAAGAATTTACAAATAAATTCAAAAGCACTTGAAAAAGTGAGGTGGGGACTGCCAGGGCGATGATCGGATCGTCAATGGTATTTTCGACTTTAATATTGTATTTTTGGCTTTCATATTGGAGAAGCTTTAAAACATCATCAAAAATAGAATTTATTTCCACTAAATTTAGAGTTGCTGAACCTTCTCCTCGGGCTAAAGTGAGAAGAGACTTGATTAACTCTGAGATTCGATCAATTTGCCGGATAATGATGTCCGCATTCTGGCGCACGGCGGGTTCAATACTTTTTTGTAAACTTAAAAGCTCAGCCCGTCCCCGCATGACTCCTAGGGGCGTTCCGATTTCATGGGCAAGTCCTGAAGCCAGAAGACCAATGGAGGCCATCCGATCCTGTTGCAGAATTTGCGCTTCGTATTTTTCTTTCTCGGAGACATCGCGGGTGGCCACTAAGTAAGCGCGGTGGCCTTGATAAGAATAATTTTTACAACTCAGTTCGAAGACCTGGCTTCCCTGGTTTGAATCACGGTGAATTTTGAATTCTCCCACCTGAAAAAGGGGGGTGTCTTTGCCGAAGAGGTTGCGAAAATAAACATCTTCGTTGGCAGGAAAGGAGAAGCCTAGAACCTCAGCGAGTTTCAGATTTCTCCAGACCACTCTGCCGCTCAGGTCATAAATCAAAAGACCTTCAAAGGCGGAATCAAAAAGATTTTGCAAATTTTCTTCAGTTTGTTTCTTTTGAGTGATGTCATAGCGAAGTGAGACATACTCTTTGATTTTGCCTTGGGCGTCTTTAAAAGGAATAATCACGGTATGGACCCAATAATATTGTCCATACTTGCTCCGATTGCGGATATCGCCTTCCCATTTTTGCCCATTCGAAATGGTTTTCCACAGATGAGTGAAAAATTTCGGAGAATGATAGCCGGAATTAATAAGACGATGGTTTTGGCCAATAAGTTCATTTCGGCTGTATTTGGAAATTTCACAAAACTTATCATTGACCTGAATAATAGTCCCTTGAGGATCTGTAATCGCAACGATGGCGGATTGGTCTAAAGCAAGACGTACATTTTCCAGATCTTTTAAGAGGTCCCCGGTAGGTGTTTTTTCCATGAATAGATCTTAAACAATAGACACCTTGAATTCAATCTGTTACTCGAAGATCTCGAGAAGAAGTTCGTTAGTGGAGGCTATTTATGGATAATATTTATGGATAAGAAGTCACGAATCTTGGTAGTGGATGATGATCCAGGTATGGGAGCTTTGCTCCAAGACTTTTTAACTCCTCAAGGATACACGGTCGAGACCTACACGTCCGCAGTCGAAGCTTATAATCACTTGCAAAAAGCCGACCGCTGGCACTTGGAACAAATTCATTTGATCATCACCGATCTGCGCATGCCAGGAATGGATGGTCTGAGTTTTATTGAAAAATGCAAGGTCTTGGAACCCAGCATTCCCATTATTCTGATCACTGCTTTTGGCTCTATTGACTCCGCCATTGAAGCCACCAAAAAAGGCGCCTTTAGTTATATCGTGAAACCTTTTAAGTTGAGTGAAATGGATCTTACAGTCGAAAGAGCTTTGCAGTTTCGCAGTCTGAATAAACAGAATAAAATACTGAGAGGAGATCATCGTTCAGCTCATTCCTACGCCGGGATTATAGGTAAAAGTGCGGCAATGCACTCGGTGTTTGACCTCATCCAACGGGTTTCCGGAGCCATGGCGAATGTTTTGATCCAAGGAGAGAGCGGCACGGGAAAAGAACTCGTGGCCAAGGCCATTCATTCACAAAGCTCTAGGGCCGGTAAACCCTTTGTGGCTATTAATTGCACGGCCATTCCTGAGAATCTTTTAGAGTCCGAACTTTTCGGCCATGTGAAAGGCTCTTTTACGGGAGCCATTGCCAATAAAAAAGGTCTCTTTGAGGAAGCGCAAGGCGGGACTTTATTTTTAGATGAGATTGGAGATATGGATTTGGCCTTACAAGCCAAGTTGTTACGAGTGTTGCAAGACAGGAAAATTCGCGCGGTGGGCGACACCCACGATAAACCAATCGATGTGCGAATTATCGCAGCCACTCATAAAGATCTAAAGGCCGGGATTCGTGACGGCCGATTTCGCGAAGATCTCTATTATAGACTCAGCGTGATTCCTGTGGTTCTGCCTCCTTTGCGTCACCGTCTGGAGGATATTCCTATTTTGGCCCATGTCTTTCTCGACAAATACAGTTCGTTGAATGGAACTCGAGTGGAGACTTTCAGTAAAGAGGCGATGCAAACATTGATGAGCTTATCTTGGGATGGAAATGTGCGCGAACTCGAAAATGTGATTGAGCGGGCAGTGGTTCTTTGTCGTGGCGCACAAATTGAAGTGGGTGATCTGCCCCGCGGTGAAAACTCCAATTCTGAAATGGTTTTTGCTCAAGCCTCCGAAGAACTCCCTACCCTTGAAGATTTTGAAAAGCGTTACATAAAATATGTTCTGGATAGGACAGGGGGTCGAAAAGAGAAGGCCGCCCATATCCTCGGTGTGAATCGTCGCACTTTATATAGGAAAGAGCGAGAGTATGGTTGGGTGGTAGGGGAGGACCCTCTTGCGGAGGATTGTTACCACGTTGCGGCAGGGGCAATTAATCACAGGGAAAACTGATTCATTGGGAAGATTTGTCTCAAGAAAATCTTTTAATTGAATTAAGTGGATTTAAGACTTGGCCTTATACTTGCTTTAGTATTAGATAAACTCGTCAACAAACAACAAACGCGAGCACAGCAAGGGAGATGCAAGTGAAAAATTTTAAATTACTTCTTTTAAGTAGTCTTTTAGTTATCGGTGTTTCAACACAGGCCAGTCCAGCGGCTGTTGAAAAAGAAGTCCAAATTGGAATTGGCGATGTCTATGTTCCAGGTGGATTCGACAGTAATTCTAGCGCCTTTGTGGTTGCTAACGGTTATTTTCCAAATAGCTGCTACCGTTGGAATCGTTCAGAAGTAAAGCACATCGATACTTTTACTCATGAAGTAAAATCGATTGCTTCAGTAAGCCAAGGTATGTGTCTCATGGTGATGGTTCCTTTCACTAAAGAAGTCAGCCTCGGTAAATTCGAAAGCGGAAAACACACTTTGCGCTTCTTGAATGGCGATGGAACATATCTAGAGAAAAGTATGTCCATCGAATAATCTAAGGATTCTCAAGCCCGATTGTAAACTCGGGCTTTTTCTTGGAGCCAGGTATGAAAAACGTTCTAATTTTGTTTGTGATCTTAGGTTGTTTCAGTGCTTTTTTCAGTGGGTGTGAATCCCGAACTGGTTTTCAAGAAATTGAATGGTCGAAGAAATCAGGCAAACCGCTTCCTGCCGAGTTAAAAAAAATAAATTTAAAAACAGATATTCAAAACCAGACAAGATTCGAAAAAATTGAATTTCAGTCTCAGCAAGTCCAGGGTATTCCGCTGGAAAACGCTTTCGTTAAAAAGATTTACAGCCAGACAGGCGAACTCATTTCTCTTTCAGGTGTAGTGGATAACAGAGCCGCCGCAAATAAAGCAGATATTGAAAACATGAAACAGCAGCAATCAGAAGTTATTTCTCGACTGCGCAGCCGTTATCCTGAACTGGCGAAAGTGAATGATAAGATCATCACTTTTGAGCAACCAGAATTGATTTTTGAAAAAAAAGGCAAA
>DATBTE010000225.1:0-2938 GCA_036559425.1 Pseudobdellovibrionaceae bacterium
TGTTCGAGGCAATAAATTTCCTGACAATATGGAAATGGAGTGGGATGGAAAGCCCTTAAAAACTCAAATCCATGTGGGAATAGATAAAGAGTTACAAAAAGAAGCGGAAAAACTCTTGAAAACATATAAACCAGATTACGCCGCTATCTTTATGATGGATGCCGTCACTGGCCGAGTGCTCGCGATGACGAGCTTTCAAAAAGATGATCCAAATGCTGAGAATTGGAATTTAAAATCCAATTTTCCGGCCGCTTCCGTTTTTAAGGTTGTCACCGCCACAGCGGCGATGGACAAGGCTGGAGTTTCCCCTCAACACAAAATTAACTTTAATGGCGGCAACTACACCCTTTACCGTAAAAACGTAATGTCCGACAAAATAACCAAGTGGACTCGCGTGATCACTTTAAAAGAGGCTTTTGCCAGATCCATCAATACAGCCTTTGGACGATTAAGTTTAGAGACTCTTCACCCGGTTGATATCAATGACTATGCAACTCGCTTTATGTTCAACCAGGAAATCCCTTCCGATTTTCCGGTGGAAATGGGCGTGGCTTACGTCCCACCAGAAAGAGGATTTGAACTTACTGAAGTGGCTTCGGGTTATAACAAAACCAATCGCATGAGCCCGGTTCAAGGCGCCATGATTGCGGCGGCTGTGGCGAATGAGGGCAAGATGGTGATTCCTTATCTTGTACAAAACATCACGGATGAGACCGGACAGAATATTTATCAAGCGGAATCTTTGGATAATGGGCATATCATGACCGCAGAGTCTGCAAATAAAGTTCGTGAATTGATGGGAGAGACCCTGACTGCGGGAACTTCTCGGAAGTCTTTTAGAAAACTAGTTCATAATAAAAAATTCAAGACGATCGAAATGGGTGGAAAAACAGGCCATCTCACCGCGGAAAATCCGCGAGGTCGTGTGGATTGGTTCGTGGGTTACGCCATGGATGAAACCAATAAGATAGCCATTGCTGCGGTTTCAATTAATAAAGAAAAATGGACTGTGAAGTCCTCAGAGCTAGGTCAAAATATGTTTAAGAAATATTTCGGTCCTATCATTGATGAGCGTATGATCTCTTCTTCTGGCCAGTAGGCTTCCTAATCTTCTAATGAGGGATCTCTTTTTCTCGTGGCTTCCTCTTCAATTTTAGTATGAGTGATTTCAAGTGGGGTGACATCCACTACTTTCGCCTCCCGCTCAGTCGAGGCGTCTTGTTCAAACGGAAAGGGACCCTGAGGTCTGCTTCCAAACCCTCCTGCTCCCCTACCAAAGCGAACGAATGAAAACTGCGACTTTGACAGATACTTGGCCAAATGTTTGAAAAGGAAGGTCTTAAATATGAAAATCGAAGCATGACGAAAGATTGGCAAAATCAAAAAAAGCGCCAACACTCGACTAAGAAACAGTGGAATAATAAGCAAAATGCTGCCTATCACGAAGGCTCCGCGATGAAGCATTTTGTCTGCAGGCATCTCGCCTTGAACTAAGCCTTTGCTCATCCTCGAAAATAACAGAATTCCCAAAAAACTCGGAAACAAATAGCAGAAAAACACATCCCAAAAATTATAGAAATGCACGAAGGTTGAAAAAATTAAGACTTCGATAAGTACAAGGGGAAGGGGAATAAAAAACATATCAGCCTCTCTACTAAAATTTTAGCATCGCTACAACCGGGCAGTGATCTGAGCCCTCAACGGTATCTAAGATATCCGCTGACACTAAATTCTTCTCGAGCCCTTTGGAGACACAAATATAATCGATTCTCCAACCACGGTTAGAAATCCGTGCAAGTTCGCGATAGGACCACCACGAATAGCGGTGAGCCTCCTGCGGATGAAACTTTCGGAACGTATCCACAAAACCCAAAGCCAAGAAGTCATCGAACCAGGCTCGCTCTTCTGGTAAGAAGCCACTCTCTTTCGAAAGCCTTTTGGGGTCATAAATATCAATTTCCTTGTGGGCCACATTATAATCACCGACCACGATAATCTCTCGCCCTGACTCCAGCTTTTCTTTCAGATGCAAATTCAAGTCTTTCAAAAATTTCTGTTTGAAACTATGCCGTTCATCACCCGATCCTCCGTTCGGAAAGTATATATTATAGAGATCGAACATGCCATGATCAGTAATTACGATTCTTCCTTCAGAGGTGTACTCATTCTGTCCCCAGCCTATGGCATTATGCAATGGTTCCACATCAGTGAAAGTGGCTACTCCAGAATAGCCCTTGCGAACCGCTGAGGACCAATAAAAGTATTTATAGCCCAAATGTTTCGCTTCATCTTCTACCTGGTCAATATAAGCCTTGGTTTCTTGAACACAGAAAACCTCTGGTTTTTCTCGTTTAACGAAATCAAGAAGTCCTTTTTTGTGACAGGCGCGTATGCCGTTCAAATTCCAGGAAATGATTTTCATATTGACCTCACGTCTCCATTGCTGCAAAAAAGTTGTTGCAACAATAGGGTTTAGGACACGAAGAACAAGCCTTAACATTTAGCATTAAACGTTAAGAATACTCATATAGCCATGCCCCCCAAGCCAGGAGATGCGACAGTGCCAATGATTTATCAACCCGCCCCCCAATTCACTACGCAAGCCGTTTTTGATAGCGGTGAGATTAAAAACATTTCTCTTTTAGACTATAAAGGGAAATGGGTGGTTTTATTCTTCTATCCTTTAGATTTTACCTTCGTTTGTCCTACGGAATTAACTCAGTTCCGTGAATATCTTCCTGAATTCACCAAAAACAATTGCGCGGTTTTAGGTGCTAGCGTGGATTCAGTTCATTCTCACAAAAGATGGCTGCGCGACGACCTGGGCAATCTGGGGTTTCCTCTGATTGCAGATCTCACAAAACGGATATCCCGCGATTATGGCGTTTTAATCGAGGAAAAAGGCATTGCAACACGCGGCACTTTTATTATCGATCCT
>DATBTE010000226.1:0-15258 GCA_036559425.1 Pseudobdellovibrionaceae bacterium
CACCATTGCTTTATTCTCCAGAGCCACCGCGATGGAGAGTAAATTAGTAAAGCGCTCCTGAGGCTCAAGCGAGGACTCCTCTAAAACTTTTTTGAAGTTCAGAGAAAGATCGCGGTAAATGGTGCTGGTGGCTCCCGGATATTCTATTTCCAGGAAAGCGTCGATTTTTTCTGCGATGTTGTTCATAAATTCCTCCTGTTAAAAAAAGGCATAGAAAACTGGAGCCTTTAAAAAAGGCTCTAAGCACTGCTGATAAAGCAAAGCTTAGAGCCTCATTATTGTTTTGAATCGGGAATGTCAGTGATCTTTTATAGACCGTTGGGAATTAACCTAAAGTTTTTTGGCCTTTTTCCCAGTTGCAAGGACAAAGCTCATCTGTTTGCAAAGCATCTAAGGTACGTACAACTTCTTTCACATTGCGACCCACAGACAAGTCATTTACAGAAACCCAACGAATGATTCCTTCTGGGTCCACGATGTAGGTCGCACGAAGAGGAGCGCCATTTTCTTTAGAAGCGATGCCCAAGGTGTTGGTTAAAGTCTTATTGTAGTCCGCGATCATCGGGAATTGAAGATCCTTAAGGTCTGCGTGATTTTCTCTCCAAGCCAAATGAGTGAAATGAGAGTCCGCGCTTAAACCAAATAATTTCGCTTCACGGTTTGCGAAATCTTTGTAAGCTTTGTTGAACTCCGCAATTTCAGTCGGGCAAACAAAAGTGAAATCCAAAGGCCAGAAGAACAAAACGGCCCAAGATTTTTTGAAGTTAGCATTGCTTATTTCAGCAAACTCTTTGCCTTTTTCACGGGAAACACAGGCTTGTAATTTAAACTCTGGAAACTTATCGCCAATACCTAACATGATATACTCCTTTGTAAGAATTAAGTGGCCTTTATCTGGCCTTTGAAAACGACTTCCATAGAATTCACAGTGAACTTTGACGGAATTTCCATATTAATAGAAACATCTTTAGTTTCTATATCGTAAAGATTCCCGGAACTCTCATCAAGAAAATGGTAATGATTATGGATGTTATTATCATAGATCACTTTCTCCGAATGTGGGAATTTGAAAATCCTTAATAATTTAGCCTCAACCAAAGTGTTCAAAGTATTGTACACTGTGGCTTGACTGATTTTTTCAAGATTCTCTTCGGCCCATTCCTTGACTTGTTCTGCTGTAGGATGATCGGCTTCACACAAAACATATTTACAGATAGCAATTCGTTGCAGAGTGGGTTGCACTCCGGCCGCCTGAAGCTTGGCTTGAATTTCCTCTGTACTTAAAGAGGCTCTGTAAGATGGTTTGTATTTCATCTCTCAATCCTTCGAATTCTTTGTTTTGAACTCTTGGTTAGAATAGTTCTAAATTTAGAATGCGTCAATAGTAATTTAGAACTATTCTAAAAATATTTATAAGCATATGAAATCACTTAATTTTAAATGATACTGAGTTCATTATTTTATTGTTTATATCCCGAATCTGCAGGCTCATTTTCTTATCATGCCAGTCAATTTGGGCCAGGCCGAAGCTTTCTTCAGCAGAGGGTTTTCCTTCAAAAGAGCTGTCCTCTTCCGCTATCGCGAGCGGCTCATTGATAGGACTTGCCGTGATATCAAACAAGATTCCCCAATTTTTTAAACTGATTTTTGCGATGGAGGACTGATGGCGATTGCCGCTCAGTACAACCACGTTGCGTGCATTGGTTTTCTTTAGAAGATCAAAAAAACGCTGACGTTCTTGCGGGAAATTAGACCATTGGTTTGCAGCTTTATTCGCACTCTTTTCAAAAGCGATCAGCGGAATGCTACTCACAATGAGCCGAACTTGCGCCGGACGCTTGAGTTGTTCTTCGAGCCAGCCCCACTGAGTCTCGCCCAAAAGGGTCGCTTTTGCATCGTCTGCTTTGGTGCGAAAAGAGCGAGTATCCAACATGATGATCTGCACTTGTTTCTTTTTCGGTCCGATAATTTTTGCATGATAGACGCTGTGTTGCCCTAAGGAGATAGAGTTCGCCACATAAGTCCAATAACGCAAAAATTCTTTTGGCCCATAATCCTGATCATTCCAGGTAGCCATGAACGGGACTTTTTCGCGGAAGGCGTGATACTCAGGAATGCGATCCAGTTTATGATACTGTTCCATCAAAGAACTTGGCTCAGTCTTTGAAAATTGAACGTTGTCCCCCATAAATAGAAATAAATCAGGGATATTCAGAGCGATGCTTTTCCAAATAGGTTGCGGCAAGTTCTGATTGGCGGAGGAACTAAAAGCGACCACTTTCACTGTGGCTCCAAGGTCAATGCCCCGGGGTTGAAGTGACTCACTCTTTTTAATTTCTTTGCTCTCTACGATTTCAGCCGTCACTGCCGGAAGTGGCGGTGTTGGTGGCTTGGAGGGGGGCGTTACCGATGCTAGGTAGGCACAAGAAGTTGCAAATCCTAAGGTGAAAATCACCAGTGCTATTTTATTCATCATCCGTCCTTTGGTTGATTGAGTTTATATTCAATCGAAAGGTGGTGGATGAGTCAAAATCTCTCTGTTACTCGCCATATCACTTCGCTTAATCACTTCACTTACATTTAGGTTTTATTTCGTTTGCGTTTATAGAAGCCTCTCCTCCTTTAATTGATTTAGTTTTGCTAAAGAAAGAAACTTTTCAGACCAAAGGGTCTCCCTCCCAAGGTTGGATCAAATGGAATGAGATAAAAAACAAATTTAAGAAGAGGTTTTAAATGGCAGCAAAAAATTTTTTATTCATATTAAGTTTAATTTTTTCAGCGCCCTTTGCAAAGGCTGACAGTCCATGTGAAAAATCACCCGGTGCACTGGTTATAGCGCATGGAAGCCATCACCATGGTCCCCACAAACACGCTTTAGGCGATCGAGACCCTTGGAATGATACCATCACCGAAGCCGTAGGGAATGCAAAAGAAAGGCTCGAGATGCCCATCGAGTTGGCCTTCGGAATGTGGGACAAGGCTTCCTTCGAAGCGGGAGTGAATAAGCTGGCCTTACAAGGAGTTTGTGAGCTTCGGATCATTCCGCTTTTTATCAGCAGTAAAAGTGAAGTGATTGATATTCAAAAGTATATGTTTGGAATCAATGAAAAAAATGAATTTCCTATTCATATTGAAAAAGTTGTTCTGCCTCAGCAAATCACAGAAATTAAATTTGGAAAGGCTTTGGATGATCATGAATACGTCAGTCAGATTCTCTTTGAAAGACTCTCCGAAATTTCACTCAATCCCGTTTCTGAAGGAATTATTTTTATCGCTCACGGGCCCTATGGGGACGCCTATGAAACCAGTTGGCTCGACCTTCTGAAGCTTCACGCCGATCGCATTCAACAAAGGTTCACTCAGGTCCACGCAGAATCTTTTTATGATCTTTCTTACTTTACTCTCAGAGACGATTCGCCCTCCGCTATCCGCGACAATCGCACCCAACAGATCAGAAATAAAGTTCAGGAGCTAAATAATAAATCCATCACTCCTATCATTAGCCCGGTACTTATTGCCGAAGGTGGAATTGAAAGTGGCCTGAGGGAGCGGCTCAAGGGTCTAAATTATAAAATCCAAACCAAATTTCTTCTGCCAAACCCTAAAATGGTGGATTGGATTGTCGAGCGCGCGCAAAACCCGTACTAAAATGAAAGCCCTCCGGTCAAGCAAAGGAGGACTTTGTGAATTATTTTTTAGAAAAATTTAAGCTCTTTCATTGAGAGGAGTCACTTTTCGTTGTGCATGGCCAACATATTCACTGAGTGGACGAATGATACGATTGTTTGCCGTCTGCTCCATAATGTGCGCTGACCATCCGGTCGTGCGCGCCATGACGAAGATCGGAGTGAAGAAGTCGATTTCAAAACCCATCATATAGTACGCAGGTCCTGCCGGGAAATCGAGATTCGGATAGATTTTCTTTTTCTCCACCATCACTTTTTCAAGTGAGTTGTACATTTTCATCCATTTTTGTTCGCCCATAACATCAGCTACAACCTGTGCATATTTTTTCATCGTAGGCACTCGGGAGTCGCCAGATTTATAGACTCGATGGCCAAAGCCCATCACTTTACGCTTTTGCGCGAGAGCATCAATCATCCACTGCTCTGCTTTCGCAGGATCGGTGATTTCGATCATCATATGCATGACTTGCTCATTAGCTCCGCCATGCAAAGGCCCTTTTAGAGCGCCAATACCCGCCACCGTCGCTGAGTACAGATCCGATTGAGTTGAGGTTACAACTCTGGCCGTGAAAGTCGACGCATTGAAGCTGTGTTCAGCGTACAGAATCAAAGAAGCATCAAAAGCCTTCACGATTTCTTTTTGCGGAATTTTACCGAAACACATATGAAAGAAATTTTCAGCAATGCTCAGGCTAGCTTTCGGAGGAATAAAATCCAACCCTTTTTTAAAGCGATAATCCGCCGCAACCATGGTCGGAATTTTAGCAAGCAATTGAATCGCTTTATCCATATTGGTAGCAGGGCTTGCATCCCAGATCCGAGCATCTTCGCAACCTTGAAAGGATACGGCAGTACGGATAGAATCCATTGGATGGCATTTAGCAGGCAATGCTTTGATCACGTTCAACAGAGTCGTGGAAATATCGCGATAGCCCCGTTCTTTCTGAGTAAAAGCCGCCAGTTGGGTCGCATTCGGAAGTTCGCTATTATACATCAAATAAGCCACTTCTTCGAAAGAGCAGTTCTCAGCCAAGTCTTGAACAGGGTAACCACGATAAACCAGGGAGTTGGTTTCCGCATTGACCTTGGACACTGAAGAAGTATCGATCACAGCTCCTTCGAGTCCTTTTTTAACATTCATCTTCTCTGGTTCAGCCACATAATCCGGATTGATATACTCAGCCATGGTTCTCCTCGGTACGCCGTACCTTTTTCGGATGCAGCGTGCTATTTTAAGTTGTGAATTGTACCAAGCTATTGCGAGGCTAAGATTGAGTCAAGGTTCTTGCGGAGTGCCATTGGCGAGAGGCACGTTCATTTTCTCCGAAAGTTTTGATTGCATGAAAATCATTGTATCACAAAATTGCTTCCGGTATGGAAGTTAAAATGCAGAGAATTGGCGCTCTTACTTAGCGGGACCTGATTGTTCTTCTGAATGAGGGCGAAAGAAAAAAGGATACGTGATTTCAGCAACAGCATCATCGGGAGGAATAGGGAACTGCCACGTGGAAAGGGTGTCACCAAGGCATTGGATGAGTCGCTGATCGAAGATTGTTGAGGATTCTTTAATAGCTGTATAGTTGGTTGCTTTGCCTTCTTTATTGATCTGCCATGAGACAACGAGTTTACCCTCAGACTTAGGGGTTCTTTCCAGAGTCGCTTCATAGCAGATTCGGACTTCTTTTAAATGACTAAGGATTACAGGTCGAACATCGTCTTTATTTAGGCTCGCAGGCTGGCTAGCGCAACCAGCAATGAGAAGTGGCAATGCGGAAAAAATAATTTTTTTGCCTTTCATCATTATTGAGTCCATTCCCTGAATTATTTCTTAACTGTGAAGTTAAAAATGCTCGTATCAAAGCTATTGTACTCTTCATAGCGAGTCAGAGTGTACAAGTCCTTACGATGCTGCATTTTATCCAGAAGACCCTCTTGAGTTCCCTTGGCTTTGATTTCCGCAAGGCCAGCCACGGTGGCGCCCATCGCAAGACGGAAAGTTGTCACTGGATAGATGACAATATTATAGCCTAAGTCCGAAAGCTGCTGATAGGTGTACAAGCGGCCTTTCCCGAATTCTGTCATATTCGCTAGAAGAGGAACGGAGACCGCTTTACGGAAAGTTTCAAATTCTTTTTCATTCTCGAGGGCTTCTGTGAAAATACAATCAGCGCCTGCATCGATATAGGCTTTCGCGCGGTCGATGGCTTTGTCCAAGCCATCGACCGCGCGGGCATCTGTGCGGGCGATCAAAAGAAAATTCTCATCGAGTTTTTTACCGCGAGCCGCAGCCGCCACTTTTCGCACCATCTCTTCTTTTCCCACGAGGCCCTTGCCATCGAGATGGCCGCAACGTTTGGGGTTGATTTGGTCTTCAATGTGGCAACCGGCGAGGCCCATCTCAATCATTTCTTGGACGGTGCGAGTCGCACTCATGGGTTCGCCGAAACCGGTATCTATATCGATGAGGGTGGGCAACTGAGTGGTGCGAGCGATTTGTCGTCCACGGCTGGCCACCTCCGTCAAAGAAGTTAATCCGATATCGGGATAGCCCAGGTCATTCGAAAGTACAGATCCAGAAATATAAACTCCGTCAAAGCCTTCTTTTTCAATAGCCATACTCACCAAGGGTGACCAGGATCCGGGGAACTGCAAGAGCTTCCCGGTTTTGAGTTGATCACGAAAATTTTTGCGTTTTTGAGCGGGAGTGATTTCTGGAAATAACATTTAGAATATTCCTCGAGTGTCGCGTTTGTTGTTTACAAGTCTGTCCAAGGGAATCTGCACATTGAGTTGCTGAACTTGGGCTGGAGTCAAGTCTGCCAAATTCTCAACCAAAGTAATGAAACGATGGCGTTCTTCTTTGGTGATGATTTCTTCAGTGAGCATTTCAAACTTGCGGATATAATCTGCACGTTTGAAAGGTTTCGCGCCGGCAGGGTGGGCATTCGCCACTCCCAATTCGTCCACTAAAGTCGAACCATTTTTGAAGAAGATCTCCACTCGGCCGCCGAAGCGTTTTTTGTCTGGATCAGAATTATGATAAGCCTCAGTCCACTTCGCGTCTTCTACGGTGGAAATTTTATGCCACAAAGACACAGTATCAGGACGTTGAGCGCGGGAAGGTTCATAGGACTTCACATGGTGCCAAGTCCCATCCTGAAGCGCCACTGCGAAAATATACATGATGGAATGATCCAAAGTTTCGCGGGAAGCTGTTGGATCCATTTTTTGTGGATCATTGGCGCCGGTGCCGATCACATAGTGAGTGTGATGAGATGTATGGATGACGATTTTAGTGATGTCATCGAAATTGGTAATTTTAGTTTTCATGCGCGCCGCCAAGTCGATCAAGGCTTGAGACTGATACTCCGCAGAGTGCTCTTTGGTGTAGGTCTCAAGAATAGCGCGTTTCTCCTCGCCTCCTTCAGGCAATGGAATTTCATATTTTCCATTTTTGCCAGAAAGCATGTAAGCGATCACAGAATCTTCCCCTTCATAAATCGGAGACGGAGCGCCTTCTCCGCGCATCACGCGGTCGACGGCTTCCACAGCCAATTTCCCAGCATGAGCAGGGGCATAAGCCTTCCAAGAAGAGATTTCACCTTTGCGAGATTGGCGAGTGGTGAAAGACACATGCACAGCTTGCTGAATCGCTTGAAAAATAGTTTCAGTCGGAAGACCCAACAGAGTTCCGATACCTGCTGCTTGAGCAGGGCAGAGGTGAGCAATATGGTCTTTTTTAAACTCATGCAAACAAATAGCTTTCACCAAGTCGACGTGAAGCTCATAACCAGTGACAATGCCGCGAAGCAAGTCTTTGCCTCCCTTATTCATTTGCTGAGCCACCGCCAATATTGGGGGGATGTTATCGCCAGGATGAGAGTAATCCGCTGCCAAGAAAGTATCGTGGTAATCCAATTCGCGAACGGCAGTGCCATTGGCCCAGGCGGCCCATTCGCAGTCAAATTTTTGATCGTTAGGCATTCCAAAGACAGTCGCTCCGTTGGCGCGAGGATGGGCAATAGCCATCGCGCGGGCAGAGGCCACAGGACGACGGTTGGCCGATGCCATGGCCACTGAAGCATTGTCAATAATACGATTGATCACCATATCCAGAACATCAGCTTTGATGGGAGCCGCATCTGCGGCAACTTCAGCCATTTTCCAGGCAAGCTGGTCTTTGCGGTTTAAAGGCTCTTTGGAGGGATAAACGCGAACAGAGTGTTTTTTCATAATGGATTCCTTTTGGTGTTTAACAAATAGCAAAAACTAACGTCAGACAGCAAAAGCGTCAAGAAAGGCCTCTCAGGAAGCCCTGAATCATCAGAAAAAGCCCCGCCAATAAGAGAAAAATATCCTCCGGATACAGGCTTTTTGAAGATAAGTTAGCCAATCCGGCATCACCCATACATAATTATAAATACAATGCTCAAAACAAAATGAGGAGAAAACATGAAACCTATCGTTGTGGGCCTTCTACTGGCTTTAGCAGGAGTGCAAGTGCAAGCTCATGGGCGCTTAGAAGCCTATGAGATTTGCACCAGTATGACGTTTACATCCGGCAAAAATAAATGTATTTCGGCGCTGAGAAATTACGAGTATTTTGATCCCTGGGCTATCGATGTTTGCATAGGAATGAGTTTCGATGCGGGCAAGTTGGAATGCATTGCGAACATAGGAGATAAAATCTTCGACGCCTATGATGTCATCGCTTGCGAAAAAGAAAATAGTTTTGATTCAGGTAAAAACCGATGTCTGAAAGCTGTAGGTCAGCCGTTTTAGATTCTTATCTATCGTCCGAGTCGAAAAGCTGTCGTTTTCAGTCATTTCGACCCGAATGAACTATTAAAAACCTACAGCAAATTTTGGGATTATCCTCTTAATAAGAGGTGACAATCACCAGTGTGCCATTGCCCATATGGCGTCTTATGCTGCCGTCTCTATTTCTGAGGAGCTGACCTCCGCGGGTGAAATACGGAACACTGGCGTATCTATAACCCTGTGAAAGATTCCAGAACCATATGGCATTGGTTCTATGCATGCGTACACAGCCTCCCGAAGCCTTACGCCCCAAATCTTTGTAGTGGTCGGGAGTGGTCGCATGCAGCGCGACTCCTCCGTTGAAAAAAATCGCATAATCCATCCGCGCTTCCCAGGTGTCAGACCAATAGGTGGCGACATAGCGTTTGGGAGAAAACCATCCCGTGGGAGTCGTGGTGAAATACCGTCTTCCGGATTTGGCCGTCTCCATTTGTTCCCGTCCTGTGGAAATGAGAAATCTGTTTACTTGGGTGCCATAGTGATAAACAGTAGCTGTTTGCGAGCCTTTACTGATCACGATCACCACGGGAAATTCGCGATAGATGTTGATTCCATAGAGATCAGAAACTTGATCAGCCGTGAGGGGTTCTATTTGAGGGCTGAGATCCGTAGGTTGGTTAATACCGAGTTCAGTGGCTAACTCATCGGGTGTCAGTATATCATCCAAGGGTGTTCCAGTGGCGGCGAATGAATTCGTGCGCATTAAAAACAGGCACATGGTAAGAATAAGAATTAAACGTGCTCTCATATAAAAACCTCCTACGATTTGTTGATTGCAGCAGTGCAACCTTTAGATGCTAAAGCAGCCTTTTCGTAGAATTGCGCTCTCCATTTTATTTAAAGCGGAAGAAATAGAAATTTTATGTCATTTCCACGGTGCGAATACGACTTGATAGATAAATTGCAATCAAGGTGGTTGCAATCGACATATATCCCACCATCTCATAATTTAACAAATGACCGGTCGAGTCCCGAGTGACCACAATGCCAGCGATATAACTTGCGGCCGCCGACGCCAGTTGCTGGACACAACTGACGATACTCATGAAGCTGCCGCGAGTTTGCGGCAATGCTGTGCCAGACACCATCGTCGACGCGGGAATCATACGCCCCCCGGAAACCATGAACATAATTGTAGTATAAAGCAAAACTAAGAAGAGCGGAGTGGGTCCCAGATGAGTCAAAATAAAATACGGAATCATTGTGGCTAGAGCCCCCCAGAAAAAGACCCGGTGCTTGCCGAAGCGATCCGTCAGTCTGCCGATAAACGGTGAGGTGAAAATAGTGAAAAAGCCTCCGCACATGTACATCAAGGGCAACTCGGCCTCCGTCAACCCCGCATTGGAAATCAGGGAGGGTGACATAAAAGGGATGATGGCAAAATGGCCAAAGATAACCGCCGCCATAAAAATTAGTGCATTGATTTGATTTTTATTGTGCAAAATACGCGTGATGGTGCGGTGAATGGGTTCTTGGATTTGATGACTTAAATGAGCCTTCATAGAAGGCACGGCCTGCCAAATAACCGCACAGAGAAGTAAGGATAAAATTCCCAGAATCAAGAAGGGTGCATGCCATCCCCAGACATTGGCTAAATAAAGGCTGAGGGGCACTCCGAGGACGGAGGCCATGGAAAAAGAAGTCATCACCACACCCATAGCACTGCCCCGGCGTTCATAGGAAATCGCATCGCTCACGATGGCCATGACCAGGGAACTCAGGACTCCGCCGAAAACACCGGTCAAACCCCGAGCAACAAGCAGAGTTTCATAATTCGGAGAAATTGAACACGCGATGGTGCCCAGGGAAAAACCAATAAAGAAAAATAAAAGATTTTTTTTACGATCGAACTTATCCATAAAAAAAGCGGCGGCAAAGCCACTGAGTCCCGCTGAAAAGGTGTAGGAGGACACCAATAAACCAAATTGATGAGGCGAGATGCCAAAAATTCTCATGAGCTGAGGTCCCAGTGGCATTATGATCATAAAATCAACGATGGAGCTAAACTGAATAGTAGCGAGAATCCCGAGCAGAATCTTTTCTTGGCGAGAAAACATGACTAAATCCTTGGCTGATATCGTTGAGGCCTTAGTTTATTTGATAGCGAAGGATTTGCCTAGGGATGCTTTTTATTGTGGAGGAGGGGGGGCCCAAGGACGAGGCGGCGGAGCTTCTTCCAGATGAGCTTCAAGGGCAATGTTAAGGTTTAATAACTTAGAGATAGGGCAATTATTCTTTGCCTCTTCCACAATGGACGTGAACTGGTCTAGGGGGACTCCGGCAACCTGGGCTTTGAGTTGTAAAAGGGAAGACGTCACTGCCCAAGCGCTTCCTAATTTTTGCAAAGTCACATTCGCCGTGACTTCCAAATTTTCCGGTTCAAAACCTTTGTCTGAAAACCCCGCGGAGCAAGCCATGGCAAAACAACTGGCGTGGGCGGCGGCAATCAACTCTTCAGGATTGGTCCCAGGAGTTTCACTAAAGCGGGTGTTAAAAGTGTAGGGCACGCCTTTGAGGGCTCCACTTAAAGTTGAGATTTCCCCCTTTCCTAACTGTAAAGATCCCCGCCAAATAGCTTGTGCTTTCCGTTGCATAAACACCCCCGATTTGAATTCAATTTAAAAAAGTTTTCTTGGCTCTTGAAAGACAAATTCTCCGAAAGTGCGGAAGAACAGAAAGGCGAGGTGTTGGAAAACAAAAAAACCCCCACAAAACATGTGGGGGTTTTTTATAACTAAATTCTAAGAAAGAATTCGCAGTCTTTATCCGCCGATGGTTGCTACTAATCCAGCAATCAAAAGGGAAACGACGCTCATTACTTTGATGAGGATTGCAACACCTGGGCCAGAAGTGTCTTTGAATGGGTCACCGACAGTGTCGCCGACAACGGCGTTCTTATGGGCATCAGAGCCTTTTTTGTGACCTGGAAGTTTTCCTTTTTCGATATATTTTTTAGCGTTGTCCCATGCTCCACCGGCGTTTGCCATGAACAAAGACATTGTCGCACCCACAGCCAAGGCACCCGCTAGCATCCCCGCTAAACCTGTAGGGCCCAACAAGAAACCAATAGCCACAGGAGCCAAAACTGCGATCATGCCTGGAATGATCATTTCGATCAGTGCGGCTTTGGTGGCGATGTCCACGATTTTAGCAGGTTCAGGATCTGCTTTTCCTTGAAGAAGACCTGGGATTTCTTTGAATTGACGGCCGATTTCAGTCACGATTTTTTGTGCTGCTTTACCAACCGCAGTCATTGTGGTCGCGCCTACCAAGAACGGCAAGATCGCGCCAATCAACAAACCGATGAGGACGCCGGAAGAGGTCAAATCCAAATTGATTTTTGCCAGACCCGCAAGAGCACGGGTGTGATTCACTTCCATATTGAAAGCGGTGAAAAGAGCGACCACAGTCAAGATAGCTGAACCAATTGCAAAACCTTTACCGATCGCCGCAGTGGTGTTTCCAACCGCATCGAGTTCATCAGTGATGTCGCGAACGTTTTTACCAAGACCAGACATTTCAGAGATCCCGCCGGCATTGTCAGCGATAGGGCCGTAAGCATCCACGGTCATAACCACCGCAGTTCCAGCCAACATACCTACTGCGGCAAGAGCGATTCCATAAAGACCCAAAACGCGATCCGCCACGAAAGCGGCAATCACCACGATCAACATAGGGATCGCTACAGATTCCATACCGATAGCAAGACCACGGATCACGTTGGTGCCTGCGCCGGTCAAAGAAGCTTCAGCCACAAGTCGGATAGGACGAGCTGCTGTGTAATACTCAGTGATCAAGCCGATCAGAGCACCGCCAATCGCACCTGCCGCCAAAGCCACGGTCACTGTTTGGTTCAAATCATACATTGGCATTAAAACGTACGAGGCGATCGTGAGCAAGATAGGTGGAACGATCAAGGCATTACGCAAAACTGTCGCCGGAGCCGAGTTGCTGAACAGACGGGTGATGAAGATCACCAAAATAGAGATGATCATACCTAAAGCCGAAAGACCCAAAGGTAAGAAAATCGCGGACGTTCTCAAGATCGCTGCATTAGAAGTCAGAGCTTGAAGAGTTTCCGCGGGAGCGGTGAGGGCAATGGCCATGGCGGCAACAATGGCTGCAACCATAGACTCGTAAATATCCGCACCCATACCGGCAACGTCACCGACATTGTCTCCTACGTTGTCAGCGACCACACCTGGATTGCGTGGGTCATCTTCAGGAATGCCTTCGATCACTTTACCAGCGATATCTGCACCCACGTCAGCGGCTTTCGTATAAATTCCGCCTCCGATACGCGCGAACAACGCAATGGAAGAAGCGCCCACGGCGAAAGAATGCAGAACAGTCCCAACTTCAGGAGTTCCGTTATAGATTTGAAAAAGAATGCCGAGACCCAAAAGGCCAAGACCTGCGACGGAAAGACCCATCACCGCGCCACCGTCAAGGGCGACAAGAAGAGCTTTCGATTTAGAGCCACTAGCTGCAGCTTGAGTGGTGCGAACGTTAGCATAAGTCGCTGCTTTCATACCGAAGAAGCCGGCAAGCAGACTTAAAAAAGCTCCGAGGACGAAGCAACCTGCAGAAAGCCACCCCAATGAAAAACCCAGTGCTAAGCTGACAACCACGGCGTAGCCAGCCAGAACTTTGTACTCGCGGGAGAGGAAAGCCATGGAACCTTCACGAATGTACTGCGCGATGCGGTTCATTGTTTCATTACCAGTAGGTTGAGACTTCACACGGAAGTACAAAACCAGAGCTAGAACAAGACCTACAGCTCCAGCGATTGCTGGGATTAACAGCAAATAATTACTTGTCATTTTAAAAAACTCCATCGTTGAACTTGCACAGTTATTTAAGATTTAGTGAACAGTTAGAGGTACGAAAAACGTCGTATTTAGTCACGCGTTGCGTATCGCGTTATTGCAAAAGCTGCGGTTAGAAGCCGCAGTGACCATGAACTGGGCGGTTGGTCTTGCCGTCGAAATTAGCTTTAAAGGTGGCTTCGTGATGACTTTAGTTACTTCTCTGACGGACAAGTGTTCTGCGTTAAATTTGCGAGGCAAGGGTCCTGTTGCGGTAGTGTCTGGCTGTTTCTCAAGGTTTCTCGCAAAGACAATAATCTTTCTTTAAGAATGGGAATATCAAAAGGGTATTCGTTGGTTGGATCGTAAAACTTTTTGTCTAAGAAATTAAAGACCTTACTCGTAAGAAGTTCGGCAGGCAGTTTTGCAACATCTGGAATTTTCTTTTCCAACCAATCGACGGGCGGGATGTGGTCTAAATTAATTAAATCTCTGTAAATCTCATAGGTAAAGAGCCAGGCTCGCCATTCTGCTAAAAAGTGAATCTGCAACGAAGCCTGAAGCCAATGGTCTATTCGATCTAAATTTGCAGGAGTTAAATTTTGAGTTGAATAAATAATTTCGGTCACCTTGTAGTTATTAAAAATATCCAAATTGGACTTCAATGTGGTATCGAGTTCATGAGCTAATTCATGAACAAAGACAAAGAGCAGTTCCTCTGGTGAAACCCGCTCTAAATCTAAGAAGATCCAGTTTTGGAAAAATTGATATCCTCCCTTTTCCTGGAAAAACTCATTTTGCTGAAGCCAAGAAAAGGTATTAAATTTCAAATTTCGGGATCCAGAGGTAAAAATTTTGGCTAAAGCTCGCATCTTTGCCGAGTGAGAATTTTGCATTTTCGTAAATAGCCAGTTGGAAATTTTCCTATTCAAACTATAAACGAGTTTATTGTTTAAGCTAGGAAAGCGATTCAGGCAGCCTTGAATATTCTTTGTCCACGCAGACAGATTCGGAGTTTTATTTAAAAACAGATTAAAGACTGATTCAGCAAGTGCATCGAGGTCTTGGGTGACCTCGGACTGAATTTGAAAGCGTCGTGGGACATCGGCATTATCATATTCAGCTGTTAATTTTGTTAATATTTTTTCAGTCATGGGATCCGCAGAGCAAGAATCTACGCCACCAAAGCTGAAACTTGAGAAGGTTAAAATTAAGAGCGAAAAAGTAATTTGGTATAAAGTACTAAATCTCGTCATAAATTGAACTTTAGGGGAGTTTTATTTGGTGCCATCGGTAAGACCATTCATTAAGCATTGCACGACGGATCCTGAATTAAAAATCAGTTGGGATTCTATCAATGCTGCATTTTTCGGATCATCATTAGATCGATAAACTTGATAGAGAACTTCTAGGTCTTTCATGTCTTTTGGAGTGATTAGCGTAATGCCGTTTGCAACTTCAACTGATTTATCTGGCATCCCATTAATAAAATGAATTGGTTTTAATTGTGTTTTTGTAAATTTCAGTTGGGGAAAATCATTAAGTTCAGGTGAGTTCATTAAATCTACATGATCTTTATTTTGTCTATTGAAAACAAAATTGCTTTCTCCGTAGAAGCCATTCTCTTTTTTGCAGGTTTTATATAATCCTATATAAATAAATGGCTCATAGTAATCTTCACCATATGATCTAAATTGATCGTAGTTCTTCCTGCCAATAGAGCAGCTAGAGGCTAGAAAATAAGATTTGTTCACTCTAACTTCATACCAATCGGAATCATCTGAGTAAGTATGACCTTTTGTCGCCTCAATCAATTCGTTTCTATACTCACTGTCGATCAGTGGCCTTAGAACATCTGCTAAACCTTTGCTAATACAATATTTATTAAGACGGCGGATTTTAGCTAAGCTCACTTCAAAATTACTCTCAATCGCAACTGAGGG
>DATBTE010000227.1:0-1543 GCA_036559425.1 Pseudobdellovibrionaceae bacterium
TAATGATGTAGTCACTGTTGATGAAATCTCCAAGACTTGGGAAGGTGAAAGTCTTTTAAAAAATGTGAGTTTTACTTTAAAGAAGGGAGATAAAGTAGTCATTCTCGGTCGTAACGATTTAGCAAAGACTTTACTGATGGAAATCCTTGCTGGTGAATTATCAGCTGACTCTGGTTCTTGTACTTGGGGCATTACGACTTCCATTAATTACTTTCCTACTGATAACTCGAAATATTTCAAAGGTTCTGAGGAAACTTTAGTCGATTGGCTTCGCCCTTATTCAAAAGAAAAAGATGAGACTTTTTTACGGGGCTTCTTGGGAAAAATGCTTTTCAGCGGCAGTGACGCTATGAAGAAACCCAATGTTCTTTCCGGAGGAGAAAAAGTTCGCTGCATGTTTGCGCGAATGATGCTGTCTGGGGCAAATATTTTAATTCTTGATGGTCCAACGAATCATTTGGATCTTGAAAGCATTTCGGCAGTGAATGAAGGGTTAAGTCGCTTTAAGGGGACAGTGATTTTTACCTCTCATGATCATGAATTGATCCAAACCGTTGCCAATCGTATTATTGAAATTGATCAAGCCGTGGTTTACGACAATCATATCTCTTATGAGGAATATTTATCTTTAAAAAGTCAGGGTAAAGCATAACATTGCTGGGGTGGGATAGGTCCAATAAAGTAAAAAAGCTAAGACGTCTTTCTTATTTAAGAGTAGAATTCTCATATGGAAGACCTCCCAGTAGAATCGTTTATATTTTCATTTAGTTTTGGCTCCTTGATTGCTGGTTTCATTTTTGGCGTCATCGGATTTTGGCTTCTAGGTCATGGGCGTAAGAAAGCCAATAATCGGAATGTCGTTATTGGTCTTCTTTTAATGATGTATCCCTATTTTGTAAGGGGCGCCTGGCTTAACTGGGGAATTGGCTTTGCTCTCTGTGGATATGCTTACTACACCTGGGATTGAAGACTTCTTACTTATTTAATTTTTTGGGATCAATATTCGCAGGGATTGCAGTGCCTCTCCACCGAAGGGTCTGATAGGTCCCATTTTTTACCTTTTCAGATTTCACGTCGACATCTACGATACCATTGTAGTTTCCTTGAGCAGCAAAAAAGGCAAGTCGCAAGACAGTCTCATCGCGGTCTTTACATTCCACAACCTGAACAGGATCAGCTAGACGCTTTACGAGGCGTGTTTCCTTTCCCTGATCATTAAAAAACACGGCGATTTCCTTTGCCGCTTCCATGGTCTGATTATATGTCTCTATTTCGGGGCTCACTTTAAAATCAAAGCAGGGGCCACAGAAAGTTCCGGTAGAAAATTCTACAGGAATGTGAGGTAAAAATGAAAAAGTATCCTCATCGATAAACTGAGCACATTTCTTACAGATTGCATTTTTACAAATGCCACACTCAAGAGTGGCCTTCGGTTTCTGGCAGATTGAACAAAATGGAGCTTTCATACATGAAAACTACCACAAGGCTTTAGTGTTAGGGAGGTTTTTATATAAAATCCCATCGATTCTAAAAATTTAGATTT
>DATBTE010000228.1:0-4534 GCA_036559425.1 Pseudobdellovibrionaceae bacterium
ACTAAAGAAAATAACTAAAAGCTTTAGTTTAATTTGAAAAAGTCTATATCAGCCTATGCATTTAAGAAATTCCCATACATATCAAGTATTTAGTTTGACCCTGCTGGAAGATTACTTCAGTATGTATTGTATTACGCAACGACTATTTATGTGAAACACATTAATAATATTGTTATTTACAACATTCTACATTTGCAATGCTATGCATTAAAGTGAGGTTGAATGGAAATGGAAGCTGAAAATAAAGACGTTAATAAAAGCTCTCACACGGTGTTTTTTGAGGGTTCTGAGGGGGTTCGATCTAAGACTTCAACCCGAATCTTTTATGACGCTCAGGTTTCAGTCATTAAAAAGCAGCTCGGAAATCTCGAGAAAATTCGTGCAGATTTAGGCCTTTCACAGCGAAAAATCTGCCAACTTTTAATGGTGGATCCATCGGCTTGGACGCGTTGGAATCGCGAAGGGGAAGAAGCTCCTCCACACATTTGGCGGTCTTTGCAGTGGTATATGACTCTGCAAGAAAAAATCCCGGGCTTAACCCCACAATATTTTATTGGAAAAGACCCTCAGATTTTGCATGAAAAAGCTCTTGCGAAAATTGATGAAGAAGTTCAGCACCTCAAAAGCTCTTTTCAGGAGCAGCAGGGAAGATTACTCAAAGATTTGCGATTTTATCGTGTCTTTAATTATGTACTGATTGGAATAACACTTTTAATAACGGCGCTTTTTGTATTTTTAAGGCGGATCAGTTGAAATGATTTGGCCTTATATTATTATTTCCTACTTCAGCCTTTTTGTTTTCGGTCTTACCGATAATCTTCGGGGCCCCCTTTTTCCGGAAATTTTAAATACTTTTGAAATCTCTGATTCTTTTGGGTCTTGGATGTTTGCGATCAGCTCTATTTCTGGATTTGCCGCAAGCTATGTGGCCAGACATTTATTGAGACGCTTCGATCGCAAGTCCGTACTACAAGGCGGGTGTCTTTCTATGATTTTTGGCCTTCTAGGGCTTGCCTGGTCCCCGCAATTTAATATTTTCTTGGGCTTTAGCTTTCTTTTAGGGCTAAGTCTGGGGATCATCGGTTTAATTCCCAATGTCTTGGTGTCTCTGGGAGCGCCTCCTCATTTGAAACAAAGACTGCTTTCAGGACTTCATGCAATGTATGGTCTGGCGAGTTTTTGCGCCCCTTTGGTGGTGGCCCAGGTCGGGGCTATAACGGGGAGTTGGCGTCCGGTATTTCTGGTCGCCATTGCGGGACCTTTGAGTTTGCTTCTTTATTCCCTGCACTCCACCCATCACAATCTTCATGAAAAACCGGAACGAAAGCCGGAGCAACCCTCCCTTAGAAAAAGTCATCCCTTGATTCCCCAGCTTTTCATTGCCTGCATGTTGAGCTTTGATGTGGCCGGTGAAATCATGATCTCCTCTCGCCTGGCTTTGTTTATGCGTCGGGAATGGAATTTCGATCTTCAACAGTCGAGCCTCTATGTCACTTACTTTTTTATTGCGATGTTGGTCGGTCGGGCGCTTTTTGCGATCGTACATTTTCGCAGCTCTATTCGGACCTTGCTATCAACTTCGATTGTGCTCACGCTCGCAGCAGGCTTTGCGGGATTGTATATTCATCCTTTGTTTTTAGCTCTGACGGGTTTTACCATTGCACCGTTTTATCCACTCTCGATCGCCTTTTTTTCCAGTGAATTTCCGGAGGATTTGGATAGTGCGGTTTCTTATATGATGGCAATGGATTCGCTGATGTTGGTGTTTATGCATTTAGTGGTGGGAAGGATGACAGATCTGTGGGGAATTCATCAGGCCATACTGATTGGCATGGGGTTCTTTGCGTGTTCATTTATTTTTTTAAATAGTTACAACCACGTTTTTCGAAAAAAGAATTCTCCCACAACAGGGATTCGCCCCTCCTAAAACTTTGACCATTTATCTTCTTTTATTATTTTATTAATCAAAAAAACCTCCGACACAGCAAAACTGTTGCGGAGCATAACTGCTGGTATTTTTACCTAAAGTTACCCATCATCTCCAGATTCGTAATACAGGATCAGATCACAAAGGAGAATCTTTTGGGTATATTTGAATTGATTTCTAAGCATGGCGACCACGAGCAAGTTGTATTCTGTAATGATCCAAGCGTGGGTTTAAAAGCCTTTATCGCCATCCATAATACTGCACTGGGTCCTGCCCTTGGCGGAACCAGAATGTGGCAATACAAAAGCGAAGAAGAAGCTTTGGTGGATGTCCTTCGCCTCTCCAAAGGAATGACTTACAAAGCCGCTGCTGCTGGCCTCAATTTGGGCGGAGGTAAAGCGGTTATTATGGGAGATCCTAAAAAAGATAAATCTGAAGGTCTTTTTCGCGCCTTCGGTCAATTCGTAAACTCTTTGAATGGTCGTTACATCACTGCTGAAGACGTTGGCACCAATGTCACTGATATGGAACACATTTTCATGGAAACTCCTTGGGTCACCGGGATTCCCAAAGGTTTCGGTGGGTCTGGCGATCCGTCTCCTTATACGGCCCATGGCGTTTTGATGGGAATCAAGGCGGCGGCTAAAGAAAAATTTGGTACTGACTCTTTAATGGGCATTAAAGTCGCAGTTCAAGGTCTTGGCAATGTCGGTTCGAACTTAGTAAAATATCTTATCGAAGAGGGCGCTAAAGTCATTGTCGCTGATATCGATCAAACTCGCGTAAAGAATATGCACGATCAATTCGGTTGTGAGGTCTCTAATCCCGAACAAATTCTTACAGTTGAATGTGATATTTTTGCTCCTTGCGCCTTGGGAGCCGTGGTTAATGATACTACGATCACCAAATTCAAAGCTAAAGCCATTGCCGGTGGCGCCAACAATGTTTTGGCGGAAGCACGTCATGGCGATCAACTTCGTGAGTTGGGGATTCTCTACACTCCAGATTATGTGATTAATGCCGGTGGCCTGATGAACGTATTTGTGGAGCTTGAGGGGTACTCTCCGGACCGCGCTTTTGATAAAACTCGCAAAGTTTATGAAAATTGCATGAAGGTGTTTGAGATTGCTAAACGAGACAATATTGGAACTCATATTGCTGCAGACCGTTTAGCCGAAGAGCGCATGAAAACCATTGGTCAGCTTAAACAAAGACATCCGGGCAAATCAAGTCGTGCATTCTCGACTCTGCGCGAAGTCTTTAATCGCTAAGATTTAGTCCTTTTTAAGAAATTTTGTGAGAACGGCCCTTTGTCTTTATGCGGCAGTTCTCCTTTTCAAGGGGCTTTTAAAAGCACCCTTGACAACAAATCCTCGTCATCATTCAATAATCTCCTTAATCTAACTATTTTAAAGAGGATATCGGTTTGAGCACAAAGCTTTCAAAAGATGACGTAAAAAACCCAGATCAAGTTCTCAAAACCCTCACTCAGGGCTTTCAATGGACCACGAACCATTCTCGCGCAGTCGTCCTAGGTGTCCTTGCCTTTGTCGTTATTGGCGGGGGCATGGCGATTTTTAGTGGCCTGGCAGAAAGAAAAGAAACTCAAGCGCAAGAAGCTTATTTCAAATTTGAAAAAAACTACCTTGATAAAAAGCGTGATTTTGAAGAAGCCGACAGAAATGCAACTCGTCCGCCAGCAAAAGATCCAAAGGAAAAGCCAGTGGCCAAGTCAAAAGCGACGGGGGATCTTGAAAAAGATTACGGCCCTGAAGTGGCTGGTTTTAAGCAAGTTATGGAAACCCATCCTTCTTCAAAGGCAGCGCAAATGGCAGCTTTAAATTTGAGTGAAATTTACCTGGGTTACAAGAAGCTGGATGAGGCTTCTCAATCTCTTGAAAAAGTTGCCGCTCAAGCTGGCAGTAATAATTTAATTTCCTCTATTGTACTGACTCAATATGGGAATGTTTTAGCTGAAAAAAACGATTGCAAGACAGCTATTGATCAATGGCAAAAAGTTTTATCTCGTTCCGAAGTGAGTTTCCTCCATGACACCCTTCGTTTGAAGTCTGCCTTCTGTTATGAGAAAATGAATGATTTCGCAAAGGCTGAAGAACTTTATAAAAAGGTCAGCCAAAACTCCCAAGATCCTAAAAATCCTCAAGCCGGTGAAGTAGGTCTTGGTAAAGATTCGGAAAAATATCTTCGTTTGTTACAACTTAAAAAGAACGCTGGGTAAACCAGCTTCTTGTTGAATAAGGATTTACTTTGAGAAGCTTCTCTTTTTTTGTTTTTGGGTCATTCATTATAGGACTTCTATCAGGGTGCTCAAGTTTTGAGACTTTGCTAAACCGTACTTCTGAAAAAAGAGAGTTTCAAATTCGTGAAGTCTGGGCCCGTCAAGGTCCCGAAAAAGACAATCTGGCCTTCCGCAAAATCAATCGTATGACGCCTTTAATTCTAGGCAATTTAGTCATTGAAGCCAATGCTATCGACGGAATTGTGGCTTACGACCGTGAAACGGGGAGTCCGCTTTGGCGTTTGAATGTTTTAAATGGGGTTGAGGCGGGTGCGGCCGTTATTAAGGATCGCTTGTTCTTCGGCGCT
>DATBTE010000229.1:0-2774 GCA_036559425.1 Pseudobdellovibrionaceae bacterium
TCGACAATTAAAACCTAATGAAGCTGAGGTTTTTGTAGAAAATAATGCTGTTAAGGTTCGACTTAAAGGAGTTCAGTTCGGTTCTAATCAAACCGTTCTCAATAAAAAGAGCACAGCTCTTTTGGAAAAAGTGGATCAGGCCTTAGGCACTGTGGGCGCATCATCAATTGTAGTCGAAGGCCATACGGATTCGGTGGGATCCGCGGAGGCAAACAAAGAGATTTCTGAAAAGCGGGCTCAGGCGGTGCAGAATTATTTGGTTCAAAAAGGTCAAATCGCTTCAGATCAAGTCAAAGCGGTGGGGTTGGGTGAAGAGGGTGCGATTTCTGACAATAAGACTTCTAGAGGACGCGCGGAAAATCGTCGCATCGACTTGGTAATTGAGCCGAGGGTTGAATAAACGCACACCTTTAAAATTTACACTGTTGAAGGTCACTGGAAACTGTGACCTTTTTTATTTTTGATGAGAATATCCTTATTGTTTCAATAAATCATAACTGAGATATCTTTGCATTCTTTTTTCTCTTCGTCGAACTTAAAAGCCTTGAAATCAATTCAAGCAAAATGACCATCCAGACTTCCGTCAGGAGAAATTATGAAAAGACAAAGAAATGAAAGAGCGGAAAATAAATCTGAAAATCGTTTTTCACGCGAAGAAAGTCGTAAACACTTTGATCGCCGGGAGAGTGAGCGTCACGGTGATGAGGATTATCAAGACTTCTCAAATCGCGACCCATTCTTTGACGACGAAGGAATCCGTAACCCCAAAGCCTACAGACACTCTGAGAACCGTCGGCGCTGAAAGGAAATAATTTTTGCAAACTAGGGGACCTTCGTTATATAAATCGAATTCAGGTTGAAATACTGCGTATCCACAACAATCTTCAATTGATGAGTTCCCGCTGTCATTGTTATGGTTGGGGCATAGGTCCACTGGAATGTGTCCCAACTCCCCGTATTTGACACCAGGACGGAACCGGTGACTGGAACATTATCAATCTCTAAATGGAAGTTTGCATTCGGAAGATAACTCTGGCTAGTCCGCAGACCGACAGTATAGCTTCCGGAGGAAGTTGCATTGATCGTATATACCAGCCACTCTCCATTCTCGAGATTATTGACGACATAACCTCCTCCCAACGTATCTGTGGAATCAGTGATGTCGACATCTTCAAAACGAAATACTCCCCCGCTATTTTCCTTCACATTATCATGATAAGCACGGCCTTCTCCACCCTGGTCATAGGCCTCTGCTTCGAAAGAGCCGGGAACGGGAATCGGTGTCCCTGTATAAGGCGTTGAGGTAGGAGCCAGGACCGAGCAGGAATTAAATTGATAAGTGCCGCTCAGAGTGCCGTTTGTACATGTGCGTGTTTGGGAACCACAGATGGAACCGAAGGGGACATTGGAGGCTTGGTAAGCTGTAACATTTTGTCCATTGGCAATAGTTGCGCCGTTGAACTGACAGTTCAACGGGGATAGGACCGAGCAGGAATTAAAGTGATAAGTGCCGCTCAGGGTTCCGTTTGTGCAGGTGCGTGTTTGGGAACTACAAATCGAACCGAAGGGGACATTGGAGGCTTGGTAAGCTGTAACGTTTTGTCCATTGGCAATAGTTGCTCCATTAAACATGCAATTGGCTGCGGTCCCCACTGAGCAGGATGCAAATTGATAAGTGCCACTCAGAGTTCCATTTAAGCAAGATCGGGCTTCAGAATTACAGGTTGAGCCGAAGGATACGCTGGAGCTTTGGTAAGCTACAACATCTTGACCACTATTGATGGAGGTTCCCGCAAATTGGCAAGGGGTCGCTGAGGCTTGAACCGTAAAGGCAGCTTCAAAGAGATTGTTGTCAGTGGAAGTCTCTTCGAGATTATTCCCTTTTATCAGGACTTTTAATGAATGGGAGCCCGCAGTTGAAATCCAGCCATTGGTTCCAACAGATCCTTGGTTGCTGGTGAAAGCGACAGCCTCACCTGGATTTAAAGGGGGGACTACAAGGTTGGCCTTTGCGACTTCAATGCCGTCAACCATGAAAGCGACATCTGTGGAGAGGCCACTGGGCGTGGACGCTTGTCCCTGATTGATGACGGTCACACTAAAGATAACGGACTGGCCTTCCTGTGGATTCTTCGGGTTCAGGGAAAAGTCAGACACAACGAGATCCGGCAAGGTTGACTGAGAGGCTGAGTCCAAGCTGCCATTCTGGGAGGCCTCTCCATTAAGTTTGGCCGGACCACAGTTTTGAAATGAAAAGAAGCAGAGTAAGCTAGCAATTATAGAAAGCAGAAGACGCGAAGTGTTTTTCATATATTCCCCAATTCATTCAATCTTCGCATAAATAGGGAGGATTAAGAATTTCATTTTGTTTATATCTCAAATATAGAAAATAGGTGCTCTATAATGTCTGGCAGGGAAATGTCCCCATTCGGGACAGGGGCTTCTACGGCAGGTGTTCAAAGGAAAACCTTTGAAGAGCCAAATGGGCGGGGATAGGGTGACCAAATAAACTTCGAACCAAGACCTTGGCCGCATGAAAACTCAATCCCATCCCGTGCCCTGAGCATCCTGCCATCAAATGAATTGCGGAGTTTTCAGGTAAAGAGCCAATAAGCATTTGTTCATCCGGGGTGAAGCCCATGATGCCAGACCATTGATAGGCGGTTTTGGCTGATCTTCCATACTTAAAGTGATCTTTGATAAATTGAAGTAAGGCCTCCTGAATGACGTCAGTTGTTTGATCTAAGAGGCTGTTTTCCGTTTCCATTGAGAGA
>DATBTE010000230.1:0-7275 GCA_036559425.1 Pseudobdellovibrionaceae bacterium
GCGGAAGACTTTGATGCGGTTATAAATACGAATCTGCGCGGCACCTTTCTTATGACCAAAGCCCTGAGTAAAATCATGATGAAGGCTCGCAAAGGATCCATCGTAAATATTGTCAGCGTAGTGGGACAAACTGGAAACCCTGGGCAAGCGAATTACGCGGCCTCTAAAGCAGGAACAGAGGCTTTTAGCAAATCTGTCGCCTTAGAACTCTCCTCGCGCAACATTCGTGTAAACTGCGTTGCTCCCGGATTTATTGCGACCGAAATGACCCATGTTATTTCTCCAGAGGCAAAAACAAAGTTTCTTGAAAAAATTCCTCTCAATGCAATTGGGGAGGGTCAAGATGTCGCCAATGCTGTTAAATTTTTACTAAGTGAAGAATCAAAATATATTACAGGCCATACCATTAATGTTAATGGTGGCTTGTATATGAGTTAATTTTTAATGAAATTGAATTTTACCAGGAGGATATAATGGAAATTCACCCAAAAGTTAAAGACATCATCGTTGAACAACTTGGCGTAGACCCTGAAAAAGTGAAAGCGGAAGCTTCATTTATCGATGATTTGGGTGCAGACAGTCTTGATATCGTTGAGCTTGTAATGGCAATGGAAGAGGAATTCGACCTGGAAATTCCCGATGAAGATGCTGAAAAGCTGAAAACAGTTCAGGACGTAGCTTCTTATTTGCAAAAAAAAGGTAAAGCATAAGCTTTTATGAACACTCGATTTGAACGCCCAGCAAAGGCTCAAAAACGTGTGGTGGTCACTGGTGTAGGTGCTGTAACCCCTCTTGGACTTTCTATTCAAGAAAGCTGGGAGAATGCGAAAGCGGGGAAGTCCGGCATTGCTAAAATCACCCGTTTCGATACCACCGGTCACGATGTGAGCTTTGCAGGTGAAGTTAAAGGCTTTAATCCAGATCTTTATGTTGAGAAAAAAGAACAAAAGAAAATGGACACCTTTATTCACTACTCTTTAGCCTCTACAAAGATGGCTCTTGAGATGGCCAAGCTTCAAATTACCGAAGAGCTGGGACCCCGTGCTGGTTGTATTATCGGCGTCGGCATTGGTGGACTTCCCGCTATCGAAGAGCAGTGTGCAAAAATAATGAGTCGCGGCCCAAGCCGCATTACTCCTTTCTTTATTCCAATGGTGATTACGAACTTAGCCGCAGGGCAAGTGAGCATCGCCCATGGACTTAAAGGTCCTAATTATTCTGTGACCTCAGCTTGCGCTTCAGGAGTCCACTCCATCGGTGAGGCTGTGAACTATATCCGCAATGGTTGGATGGACGTTATGGTTGCGGGAGGTGCGGAATCTACGATTTGCCCTTTGGCAATTGGTGGATTTGCAGCCATGCGAGCTCTTTCAACTCGTAATGACGCCCCTGAAAAAGCTAGTCGCCCTTGGGATAAAGAGCGTGATGGTTTTGTTCTCGCTGAAGGAGCTGCTATCCTTATTCTTGAATCTCTCGAACATGCTGAAAGACGAGGAGCAAATATTCTCTGTGAAATTACAGGTTATGGCGTTTCTGGCGATGCCTACCATATGACCTCACCAGCCCCAGAAGGCGCTGGGGGATATGCGGCAATGGCAATGGCGATTGGCGATGCTGGACTTAAACCTTCAGACATTCAATATGTGAATGCCCATGGCACAAGCACTCCTATGGGAGATACTCTTGAGTCCGCTGCTATCAAGAAATTGATGGGGGCTGATTCTAGAAGTATCTGGGTTTCTTCTACCAAGAGCATGACTGGGCACGCACTAGGAGCCGCCGGAGCTATTGAAAGTGCTTTCTGTGTCATGGCATTGAAGGACCAAGTCGCGCCACCCACAATCAATCTGGAAAACGCCAGTGAAGGCTGTGATTTAGACTATCTTCCTAATGAAGCCCGTCAGGGTAAATTAAATCACGTTATGAACAACAGTTTTGGTTTTGGCGGCACCAATGCCTGTTTGGTGATTTCTAAGTTATGATAAAAAAAATCTTCATCGCTTCAGATCACGCAGGGTTTGACTTGAAACAAGAGTTTATCAAGAACAATCCCCAACTTCCCTGGGAAGATTTAGGCCCTTACTCCGCTCAATCTGTGGACTACCCCGACTACGCTAAAAAACTTTGTGAACACCTTATTGAAAAAACTGGTTCAGCTTCAAGCACTGAAGATGCTTTTAAAGTGGAAGCTTGTGGAGTTCTCATCTGTGGATCTGGCCAGGGGATGGCAATTCGTGCCAATAAATTCCCTCAGATTCGCGCCGCTCTTTGCTGGAACGAAGACGTCAGCTGCCTTTCTCGTCAGCATAATAATGCCAATGTTTTGTGTTTAGGAGCCCGTGCTGTCACAGGGGATGAAGCTCAAAAGATCCTCAATGCTTTTCTAAATTCCACCTTCGAAGGTGGACGCCACTCGCAAAGAGTTGCAAAGCTCTGTTAGCACTCTGTAGAATAGGACTCTATCTTTAGTCTTAATTTCTCACTTATCTCGGAGCGCCAGTATGTCCTTTTTAATTAATACCGATCCTGAAATCGCAAAACTTATAGAGCAAGAGCAAGATCGCCAAGAGTATGGCCTTGAAATGATTGCTTCAGAAAATTATACGTCTCAGGCCGTGATGGAAGCCCAGGGCTCTTGCTTAACAAATAAATATGCGGAAGGTTATCCTAACAAACGTTACTATGGTGGTTGCCACTATGTCGACTTGATTGAATCACAGGCTATTGATCGAGCGAAAAAACTTTTCGGCGTAGAAGCGGCCAACGTCCAGCCCCACTCTGGATCTCAAGCCAATATGGCCGTGTACCTAGCTTGCATGAAAGCTGGGGATACAGTTCTGGGGATGGACCTTTCTCACGGTGGACATCTTACGCACGGTTCCCCGGTGAATTTTAGTGGATTTCTTTTCAATGCCACTTCTTACAAATTAGATACAAATACAGAGAGAATCAACTATGACACGATTCTTAAGACTGCGCGCGAAGTAAAGCCCAAACTTATCATTGCTGGCTACAGCGCTTATCCTCGAGTTCTGGATTTTGCAAAATTTAGAGAAATCGCTAATGAGGTCGGTGCCCAATTGATGGTGGATATGGCCCACTTCGCAGGTCTGGTCGCTGGTGGAGCTCATCCAAGTCCTGTGGGCTATGCGGATTACATCACGACCACCACTCACAAAACTTTGCGTGGTCCTCGAGGCGGAATGATTCTATGTTCTGAAGATAAAATCAAAGCCCTCAATTCAAAAATTTTTCCAGGAATTCAAGGGGGCCCGCTTGAACACGTTATTGCCGGCAAAGCCGTGGCCTTCGGTGAGGCCTTAAAACCTGAATTCAAACAGTATATTGAAAATGTCGTTGTGAATGCCAAGACTTTAGCTGAAGAACTTCTTTCTCAAGGATTCAAGTTAGTGACCGGCGGCACTGACAACCATTTGATTTTGATGGATCTAGGCGATCGAGAAATTACCGGGAAACTTGCGGAAACATCTCTCGATGAAGCGGGAATCACGGTGAATAAAAACACCGTTCCGAATGAAAAACGCTCACCTTTTGTAACCAGCGGCATTCGCATTGGCACTCCGGCACTGACAACCCGTGGAATGAAGACTCAGGACATGAAGCAAATCGGAAAATGGATTGCGCAGGTTTTGAACAACCCTGAAGACACCGCACTCAAAGGAAGCATTAAAAAAGATATTACCGATATGTGCAAAAAGTTTCCTATCTATAAGTGACTCCATTAAAATCCTGGACGATGATCCAGACTAATGACGAAAGCACCCTTTAAATTCAAGTATTTATGACTCTTAACGACACAAATACTTGAATTGTTTTTGGCGTCTGACAGAGTTTTGCGCTATACTTGGCTCATGTTGACACGTGACGTCTTTCGGCTTTTTTTTTCGTTCTTTATGCTCATGGTTTTCGGATCTTGCTCAAGTTTTCAAACTCCTATTTCCCGTGCTATTACACAGGAACCCCTCCGCCTTCCTGAACTTCAGCCTGTGGCTTCAGCAGTGATTAAAAAGCCGGAATTTATTGATAATACGGATTCATTTGATTGGCCTGTGAATGAGGCTCGAATGACGCGAGGCTTTCTTCCGCAAAAACGTCGCCCCCATTTGGGAATTGATCTTGCGGCAAAACGTGGCACCCCTATTTTGGCAGCCCAAAGCGGAACAATTATTTATACAGGTCGCGAGTTCCGTGGATACGGAAAAATGATTCTTATTGAATCTCGTAAAGGCTGGGCAACTTTGTATGCTCATATGGACAAAATTCTGGTTCAAGAAGGCCAGAAGATCTCTCAAGGACAGCTTCTGGGAGCCATGGGCAGAACAGGACGTGCTACGGGCGTTCACCTTCACTTTGAAATTCGTAAAGACCGAGGACCTATTGATCCCCTCCCTCTTTTACCTAATGGTCATAAAGTCGCGACCTACCTGAAAGAGCATTCAAGCCAAAACTAGACTAAGAGAAAGCGTTAAGTTCTTTTAAATTTTATTTTTTTTCCGATGAGTATTACTGAAAATATTAAAATTTTTAGGAGCTTATCATGTCTCTAAGAACGCTTAAAAAAGGTGAAGTCCTCTATACTGAAGGAGAGAAAATTCACAATATCTATCTGATTCAATCCGGTGCCGTCTCTCTTTGCCTGACTCGCAATAAAAAAACTACGGATCTATTTCAGATAGGTTCAGCACAAATTCTTGGCGAACAAGTTTTGCTTGGACAAAACACTCACACCACCTCTGCAATTGCAACGACCGAAACCAAAGTAGTTGAGATCACCGCTGAGGCCTTCAAAACACAATTTGAAGCCGCCCAACAAATGTTGAAGATCATTATAAAAAGCCTGGCAGACCGACTTAAGATTGCCACTGCAGATGTAAAGTCCAGTCGCATGGAAAAGGACGCCACGCCCTGCCCTGAAGATCAGGTGGCAAAAGTTTTTGGCGTTGTCTTTCATACTGCAAACCACAAAGGGGAAAAAAAGGACAACCGGGTTATTATTGAGTGGGGCCTCTTCCGTCAGTATTCACAGCGGGTTTTCGGCGAGTCTTTAAAGCGCCTTGAGCAGTGTGTGAACCTCTTGGTTAAGTTGAAACTTGCCATGTACGAAATGGGAAAAAATCCAGAAGATCCAGAGGGTCCTGATCACATTCAAAAAGTTCATTTTTTCGATCTTGAAGCTATTGAAAATTTCTTTGAGTTTTATCAATACTATTACTTCAAAGCGAACAAACCAGAAATGCTTAAAATCGAAGACACCTCGGCAAGTATTCTCAGTGGCCTTATAGCCTTTGCTGAAACTCAGCCAATGGATCGCTTCGGAGTAGTCACTTTGGAGTTTCCGAAGCTTATTGAGTACTTTAAAAACGAATTCAGTGTCAATTTTACACCAGATACCCTTACCCGTCTTGAGAAGAAAGGGCTCTTTACAAAACGAAGAACGAATTCCAATAATGAGGTTCAGTTGCAATTTGATTTCAAAGAATTCAGTGGATTCCAAAAAAATTGGCGCTTGCTTCGCGAAGTCGACAAGTGGAATGAAAAAGGTTTTGTAGACCCGCACGAAGCTGAGAAAAAACCTGCTAAAAAAGCTTCAGCCGGTGGAGTCAAATGCCCAGCTTGTTCAGCCGAAAGCCAAGAAAACCAAAAATTCTGCGGAGAGTGCGGTCACAAACTTCTCGCTGCGGCCTAAACGATGCCTTCTTAAAAAAAGGAGCCCTTTTAAAGGCTCCTTAGCGGTTTTAAATGTCTTTTTAATAAACTAATTAAAACACAACTGCAGTAGTTAAAAGATAGCTCAGGTTTGCTTCCGCATAAGTAGAAGCAACCTCGAGACTCTGTCCACTTCTAGGAAGAACTACTGCATAATCAATCTCAGGATTTAAGTTTAATTTGCCGCCAAAGAAAGAGAAGCTAGCACCAAGATTGGTTAAATATTGCTCTTTTACAAGATCCAAACTTGCAGTTTTCCAATCATGTCTAAAACCCACGTTCAAATAGTAAGAAATCGTATCATTTACATTGTAATAAAGAGTTCCGAAGTGAATCAGAGTGGTCTTTGCAAACACTGGATTGTCATCCAATGTTGTTTCCGTAGGAATCAGCGATTGACGTGGATTCAGATAATAAGAAAGGCTCCATTTTGGACTCAGGGTCCAATTCACTTCAGCATCCATTCTTAAAAGACCATTATTTTGAACTTTGTAGTCTGTTGCAGTGACCGGTACATAATACCAGAACAAAGCAGAGACTGGATCAGACTTGGCGACCCCTTGAAAGGTGTGCCCATAAGTGAGAACAGGGTAAGACAAATCCGCTTTATTGGTCTTTTTCTGCCCATCATGCTTCACGTCGAAATACTGCTTAAATCCAATGCTATTTTCTTTGTTAAATTTATATCCTAAACCGACAGCATTTGTAAAATCTACGGTCTTATCAGTGCTGTTACTGTAGTGCATTTCACTCGAAGCTATTTCAGCTTGAGCCAAGGCATTGAAGGACCATTTGCTTTTGGCAGCTGTTTCAGCTTCAAGCAAAGAACCAGACGTGGTGCCACTGGTTGCTGATGCCACTGTTGCAGGGGCACTCGCAGTCGTCGTTGTTGAGGCTGCTACAGTGCTCTGAACGGCTTCCTCCGCCTGTGCTGCAGTCACCAATGTCGTAAGAACGGTCATTACAAAAAGTCTTTTCATTATCTACCCCTTTAAAGAACTCTGGACTTTCTTTGTCGATTTGAGTTTTCCCTCTCACTTCGACTCCCCTTGTCACAGTAGTTATTATTTAAACCCTGGTTTCAAATTGAACCCACCCGGACTTTAGTAGCAATGACAGTGCCAAATCCTGAAAATCATTGCAACAACAAATGTTCGTTATATTGATCTTACAGATGAGAGCTAAAGCGGTGTTTGAGGGCTGTCATAAGCATTGGCAGGAAAGAGACCCCAATGACAGTAAATATTACGATATGAAAGTTACTTTTGACACTAGGCAAGTTCCCGAAATAGTAACCGGCCCCTAAAAACACACTCATCCATACAACAGACCCCACAACACTGAAGGCAAAAAACTTACCAAAGTGCATGCGTCCGACTCCGGCCACAAAGGGAGCGAAAGTTCTAAAAATGGGCATAAAACGCGCCAGAAACACTGTTTTTCCGCCATGGTCACGATAAAATTCTTGAGTCTGCTTGAGGTACTTGGGATTTAAAAACAGGGATTTTTCTCGACTAAATACCTTGGGTCCGAGACTCTTCCCAATTT
>DATBTE010000231.1:0-8053 GCA_036559425.1 Pseudobdellovibrionaceae bacterium
CAAAAAGGCCTTTCAAGCGGTGCAAGCGACGGAGTTAATGGCGCCCAGTACGAAGTCGGTTTTGACAGTGGGAGAGGAATCTCTTTCAAAATCCATTCAACGCCTTGGGGAAGTGGACTTCTTTGCAGTTGTCACTCGTAAGCCGTGTATTTGTGATTTTAAACCTGTGGTTGTGGAAGTCGCCTTGGCGCGCTTTAAAACCCGTCAACTGGAAGCTGACTCTCCTGTGCAGTTGCTTCGTTTCGCCAATCGCGTCCCTTTGCAATTTGATAAATCAGGCTGTGCGATCACTTGGGCCATCGAATCCGTAAACTGGAAAGCTTATGGTCTGCAACAGCCAAAAGACAGCTTACCTATTGGGCCTTATATCTTTGCGGTCTCGGTTGTTTCTCCGTTTATTAAGTTTAAAAATGCTTCAAAAGAAACCATTGATGCTTCTGAGGAACTGGTGGCTGAGATTCGTCTGGCCTTGATTCAAGCAGGACAAAAACTTTCCCGCCACATTAAAAAAGAATCTAAAGAAGCTGATCTCGAAAGGAAGTTGGCTCACATTGAGCAGTTCGGCCCGATTTTGGTGGAGAGTTTAGCTCGGATCGTCGGGGCGAATGAGGCCCGCAAGAAAAAAGCGGAAGAGGGGCTTAAGAAACTTCTCGGCCGTGACTCTCAAGAGGCGATTGCCGATTTGGAAGAGGCGGAAGGTAAACTTTTAGCGCAAAAGAAAAGGGAACGTCAGAAAGGCGTCGGCCACGAAGATGAAGAGGATGTCGATGTCATTACTTCGGAAGATCTTGTGGACGAGGCTCTAATGGAAGGACAGCCCCAAGGAACACAAAAGCAAAGTGCCCAGGGGACGCAAAAACAAAGCTCCCAGGGAACTATGAAAGCAAGTCTCCAGGGAACTATGAAACAAGCCACTAAAAAAATTGCTACAAAGAAGGGTGGTAAATAATGGCAAAGCTCATCGCCATTCGTGAACTTAAAATTGATATTCCTAAAGAAGCCAAAATTTTGGCGGAGAAAATGCTTAAAGATCTCGAGAACTCGAAGCGTCCCGTCCTTGAGGCCGTGAAGACTTCCCTGGATAACTCGTTTTATAATTCTAAAGTCGGTTATTTGACTCCGGGAGATAAGGTTGTTCGCACTGAATTGAACGTTTCTTCAGTGCAGAAATTGGCCCGTGTAGTTTTTGTGCTTGAAATACTTCTTAGAAATCTGTCCATTGGTTCCGTGAACACCAAGAGGGAATTGTACTATATCAGCAAAGGTTTGATTAAGGGAAATTCTCGTTTGAAACCTTTGGATTTTGAAGATCAACCTGAATCGGATGCGATCGTCGATTTTATCGGTGATATGCTTGAAGTTTACCGTGAAGAATTAAACTGTTTTGCCAACGATCGCGGCGGCCAGACTTATTCTCAGCAGCTCATCGTGACAGAAACGATGACTGACGGTGAAAAGGCGACCGTGGATCTTTCCACTTTAGGAACGTCTCCGTTCCAGCCAAAAAATAAACCACAAAGTTTGAAGTTAAAAGCGAAGAAGAAAATTGATTTCTGCCTGGTTGTGGAATCTGAAGGTACCGCCAATACTTTGATGACAATGGGATTTACCAAGCGTAATAACTGTATTTTGATGGGTGCTCAAGGGGTTCCTTCAAACGGAGTGCGGGGCTGGTGTAAGCTGATCCAAGACGAGCTGAATGTGCCCATGTATTTCTTCGGAGATCTGGATGCGTACACAATGCAAAATATCTTCCGTACGCTGAAAGCCGGCTCTGCGGCCTCTTTGATTCGGAATGCGGATTTCTCGGCTCCCAATGTAAGATTCTTGGGTGTTTTACCTGAGGACGTGAAGAAGTATGATCTTCCTCATTACAAGGTGAAAGAGTCAGATCCAGCGGAGGCCCGGGCTCTAAAAAAAGCCAAGGATGTTTTAGAGAATGATCCCTTCTTCCTCGATAAAAAAAACAAAGAGCTTGCGGATATTCTGCGCTTCTTAATTAAAGAAAAGATCCGTTGCGAACAGCAAAGCTTTTTCTCAGTGGATCCTAATGATCCGATTAAAACTGAGAAACTCATCCTTGAGAAAATCAAACGCGGTTCTTACGTTTAATTATTGTGGCTGTGGAATCATGGCCGCTTTGAAAGTCGGCGATTGTAGCGTCTTTATGGCGCTCTTGATCCAACCGGCATAAGGTTGAACCTTAGTGTAAACCGTATCCCCTATACACAGGCCTTTAGGATCTGTTTTTAAATCAGCGCGGCTGGTTGTACCAGAAATGTAGCGCTGGCCATTTATGGAGACATAAGCGGGGCCGCCGGAGTCCCCGTGGCAGGGGCCTTTTCCGTTTCCGGAATCCAAAATCATCTCACTCTTACTAAAGTTCGGATCAAGAATGTTCACCTCTACTTTTAAAAGATGTGTCGCTTGTGTTTCTTGTTCGCCATTGGTAATGCCAAAGCCCGCAAGGGTGACTGGCTGCTGAGCCTTGAGTTCAATGTTTGGCGGTAGAAGTTGTGCCTGCCGATATCCAAAAGGGAGGCCGCCTTTGAATTTCAAGAGAGCAATGTCTCCCCAGTCTGCGGCTTGGCCCGCAGTGAGTCTGGGCCAGTTATTGCCAACTTTACCTCCGACGACCCGGCGAACCATGGGGTTGGTGGGAATCGAACGCAGGAAGTCCTGCATGTTCTTTGGCGGAAGAGAAGAGAAATAAAGAATAATATGATTCGGGTTGCCGGTGGTGCAATGAGCAGCGGTAAGAATGATATCCTCCGCAAGGATAGAACCTGTGCATCCGTCCACTCCCATAATGCCGAGACGTCCTAGATTATCCCGCTCTACCTGAAACGTAAAAATTTGTACCGTGATTTTAGTGATGTCATCGCTGGTGGAAACATTACTGCCGCCAATAATTCCCTTGCTAGAATGGGAATCTGCAAAGATGGAGGTTTGATTCCCTTCAGTTCCCCTAGGTGTCTTTGAGCAAGCAATGAATGTCAAAATACTTGTTAGCGATAGAGTTAGTAATAATGAATTTCTCATGAGCTCCTCCTTCTCCTTTAACTGTTTCATCAAAATTCTAAATTCTTCTCAAGACGATAGTTTGGATCAGATCCATAAGATATTTTTATGGGAAAAATGACACCAGAATTCCTCATTCGGAAAGCTGTGAATCAATCAAAAAAGGACAGGTGGGATCATTAGAAAAATTTATGGTAGTGAAGTGGTGTCATAAAAATAAAAAAAAGAATTTGGTGACATTTTGACGGTGTAAAATTGAGAGGCCGCCCTGAAAGGGCCTCTCATAAACTTAAAGAAGAATGAGCTTATGATTTTTTCACAGACTTGCAAAATTATAAATCACCAGTTCATATGTCGCTTCCGGAGCTTGCAAAGTAACTTTTCACGGCACTCCGTCTAAGTTTTTGTCATGGAAAATCTCCCGAGTTCTTTTTATACACTCTGATCACGGCACAGAGCATGCAATAGATGGCGCAGTGGTTTAGTGCATTAATGAGCGAACGTGGAGGAATTATGCGGAAAATATTTAAGTCTTTAGTCGTAGCGGTCTTGCTGAGCGCTTGTGCTAAAGGTGGCGGTGGCGGCGACAGCGCTCCTCCACCAGTTGCTGTGGTTCCTCCGGCCGCGAATGGTTGCGTCGCTGGCCAAGTGAATACCCAATATGGATGTTTACCGCAGAGTAGCTGCCCAGCGAATTATGGTCTTTATAATAATCAATGTGTGCCTATGACAGCTGTCAATCCGAATGGAGGGGGTTGTGCCGGTGGTCAACTTTACACCCAGTATGGCTGCTTAGCTCAGAGCACTTGTCCTCCCAATTCCGCTTTGTACAACAATATGTGTGTTCCGGCCTATGCCAATAATAACGGGTATTATGGAAACGGGTATGGAAATAGTGGGTACTATAACAACTATTATTATCAAAACAGGAATGCTTATTACGGCAATGGTGGTGGCGGTTACTATTATCCCAACCCATATGCTTCGGGTGGTTACTACGGTAATGCGGGAGTGGGCGCGGGCGTTGGCGCAGGTTTCTACATCGGTGGCCATGTAGGTGTTCCTGGTGCGTATTACGGCTACTAACAAATATTAATAATCATCACAATTCAGCGAAGAGTCTCAGGACTCTTCGCTGAATGCTTCATCAGTGTTTGGTTAAACCAAAAAACTCTTTTGCCTTATCCAGGCTGCGAGCCCACCACCCTTCATGAGGAACCGCCCCAGAGGGAGTCATCTTATCCACTAACAACGGCAGATAGGTTGATAATTGTTGGCTCAGATTTTCAGGAGACATGCCCACTTGCTTTGCTATTTTTTGTATAAGCCCGGGACCCATCACATTAGTGATTTGATCTGCGGTTAAGGGTTTATTGGGAGAGCTGCTAATCCATGATTGGATAACATCCCCAAGACCCTTGTCTTGAAACCTTTTTACAAGGCCATCCATCCCCCCACACTCATCGATAATTTTTGAAATCGCTTGAGTGAGCTGAGTATTTGAAGAGCCAACGACACTGGCCGCTTCTTCTTGGATGTTACTCATCCTGTTCATAAACCCCTCCTTGAATTGCCTAAATATCTAACAAAGAAAGTTTAAAAGCAGAAAATCGCAGGATGTAGAAAAACTAATGACGGTTTTTTCCATCGTTTGTCGTGGTTTGCGGATAGAATAAACCAAAAGGCTGTTTTTTGATACGTTTCATGAGGGCTTTATAAATTTGTTTTCTTTGGGGCAACTGAATTCTTCGCGCGCGGATCGCCACAAACATCGACATGCTAAATGCCACGATGACGTTTAAGAATCCGCAGACCATAATGCCTATCGCCGCAAGCCAAAACTCCCAGGAAGAGAAGGAACTCCATCCAAGAGTGACCAGCGAAGAGGTTAAGGCCCCCGAAGACAGAGTGACGTGACGAATATCCATCGGCAGGCCTAAAAAAGTGCCAATGGCGGGAATCAGTCCTAAGAAGAAGGCCAAAGAAATATTTCCTGAAAAACCCGAGATATTTTTTTTAAAGTAGAGAGCGATCCTCTTGGCTCCCGATTCTCCAAAGACGAAGATCATGCGGCGATTCTGAGAAATGGCGGAGCTGAGACGATGATAAGCAAACCAATTGTCCATCCACCCCGCAATCACGCTTGAAAACCACAGAAGAACTCCGGTAAAGGCGGCGTAGGGAGCCATACCTCCTAAGATGGAAAAAGATTGCAAAGCATGGTGCGCTTGATCAGGAGTTATAAGAGGACTGTGAAAGGCCAAAAGCCAAGCAAAAGAAAGGACGATCATGGTGGGAATGACAGCATAAATATTTCCCAGGATCGCTATAAATTGCGAACGTATTAAATGGATGATCTCATCGACCAACGTTTCCAGTTCTTTTGGATCGTTCACCTTGTGCATTTTTGCCGCAAGCGAAGGGGCCGTCATCGCGGGTTGCTTGGTTGCAAGAGTGAAACCGAAGAGTTGAATGGCCACGAAACTAATGGAGTAATTGAGAGAAGCCAAGAAACCACTGAGAAAAATCGAAGTGTGAATGTGATAAATAAGAAACTTAATAAGAGTGGTAAATCCCGTAATAAAGCCACCGCCAATGGCTTTTCGGAGACTTTGAACATACTCGGAGCGATTTCGTGTAATATAATGTTCCCCAGTCTCGGCACTGCGTTCAACGATTTTTTTAGATATTAAAGATAAGTTGTCCGCAAAGAGCGCTCTTAATTTATGGAAGCGGACATTCTCCACCATCAGAGTGGATATAAATTGTGAAATGGCTTCAGGATTTTTTTCATGGCTAAGAATCAATTCCATTAAATTACGAATACGACGAAGTTGAGTTTCCATCCGATCGAGCAAGAAAACGATATTGATACTCACACCATACTCACTCAGATGATCATAAACTTCAGAAATCGCCAATTGACAGAGGTCAATATGCCTTTCAAGTTCCAGAGCAAAGACCAAACGCTGATGGAGGTCTTGGCTCTCCACCATTTTTTTTGCCAATTGCGGTAATTCAAAAAAAGGCAGATCTTTAAAGTTTTTTTCTAGCAGGCGGGTGCGAATCGGCGTCGAAAGACCTGCGCCATGAACCTGAGTGCTGATCAGCAAAATGGCGTCTTTGGCATCCACAATAAAGCTATTCCACTGTAATTCTCCATTATCTTCATAGGAGAAAAGATTCAAAAGCTCCTGAAAGACTTTTTTATCCATTTGCTCGATCCACAAATAATCTTCTTCTTTATCAAAAGTCTGGCTGAAAAAAGAAGCCAGATTTTTATAGTCGGGTGCCCGGGGTAAAAACTTATAATGCAAGCGATCTATCATTTCAGCGCTAAAACCCTGTTGATTGTGCATTCCCATATTTACGAATAAATCCAGGGCGCTGGTGTCGCGAACAATGGAGCGCAAAATCATCGCGACATTCTTTTTCCAGGTGGGATTGTATTCCAAGACAGAGAGTAAATATTTGGCGCGCAAAGCCTGCGGTTGACCGGATTGAAAATTCAAATCTGTTTTAATTCTCCCCTTGGCACGGATCCATTGAATCAAATCTGTTAACCATTCGAGTCTTTTGCGCAATAAAGCATCAGAGGGCGGCGGCGAATTCAACAAAGTGTCAAGATTGCGCCTTGAGTGAGGGGCTTCTGCCCATTTTGTGATCAAATCACGAGATCTTTGGAACATTTGCTCTCCGGCTCTGCCATAGTTCAGTCCAACAAATTGCTGTCAAAGTTCCAGTATAGCCAACCACGGCTCCTGCTATGACATCACTTAAAAAATGATCATGGATGATCACCCGTGTAAATGCAAAGAAGGCAGCAAGTATAAAGAATAACCATTTTCCTTTGGGGAGAGCCAAGGAAAGCATGGTTGCCACCGTAAAGAGCACTTGCGTATGGCCTGATACAAATGAGTGAAAATCCCAGTGAAATGTGAAGGGATGAAAAACAAAGGGATTAAAATCTGGAGATTTATGGGGTCGCTGTCGTCCGAAGCAAAATTTTAAGATATGAACGAAAATCCCCGAGGTGAGCAAAGCAAAGAAAAGATTTCGTGACCACTCGCGCAGCCGCAGAGAGTTGGGGCGTATCCAACGTGCAAAAAAATAGAGCAGAATAGCAATAAGAAAATAATGTTCGCTCAGACCGACATTCGTGACAGCACGGGCTTTTAACCAAATCCCTTCAAGTTCTGGTCGTTTAAAAAAAAGAGAGAGATTTTGATCTAGAGTGAAAGCAACGAGAATTGCTAAAGAAAAAGCAAATATGCTTACGGTCATGATCTTTCGTTTGGAATATGTCATGACACCATGTTAGCAAATAAAAATTGGAGTGGGTAGTTGCATCATACGCATTGTCTATTCAGAAGAAAATCATAACAAATAAAAGCTTGCCTAGACAAGAGTCCGTCGCATTAAATGAACTTAGATCAAGTAGCGGCAGTCAACTCTAAAAGGAATTGGAATCTATGGCACCACGAATGGTTACACAGCTTGCTTTTATCAATTTAGTTTTTTTAATTTCATTTTCAGTCCAGGCTTCTTCGCCTGATTACTACACGGTTGAAGAAACAGAAGCGCAAAAATTCAATCATAGCATTCATAGCGATTCAACTGAGGGGTTCTTTTCCTTAAATCCGATGAATGCCATGTCGGAGGTTGTGAGAGACTCCGCTGCAAAAGTTTTGGATTTTAGCTTAAGTCTCATGAACTGGGTTCATCATAACGAAGAGTTGGAAGACCCGGATGTTCCCTATAATCGTAAAAACCACTATGGGACCTGGGTGCGCGACCGTAGAGAAAATAATTGTTACAATACGCGAGCCCGCGTTTTGATTCGCGACTCTCAGATTCCGGTGACCTTTAATGATAAAGGTTGCACTGTCCTGAGCGGTCAATGGTATGATCCCTATTCAAATCAAGAGTACACACAAGCCAGCGATATTCAAATTGATCACGTGGTTCCGTTGAAAAATTCTTATGTCAGCGGAGGCTGGAAGTGGGACTCCAGCACGCGTTGTCTCTACGC
>DATBTE010000232.1:0-15073 GCA_036559425.1 Pseudobdellovibrionaceae bacterium
CTGGAATAACACTGCGAATGGCGGAGGAGAGCAACCACTCCCCGTCCCCTAATAAATTTTAATTACTGTATTTCATAATGGGCGGTCACATCGACACGAATTTTTATTTGGCCGGCCATAACCTCGGTGTTTTCTTTCATCATGCCTCTGACTGCTGCGACTGGCATCGGACTATAACTCGCCGCCACACCATGGCTTAACATCGAGACACCTTTAATTTTTACATTTGCTGCTTTAGCAAGTTCATCGGCTTTAAGGCGTCCATTTTTGACCGCATCACTGAGCGCTGCTAACTCTATTTGCTGGCGCTTGTCCGTATCCCATTGAATTGAATTCACATTGACGCCGGAGGCATTCTGAGGATCCGAGGTGATCACCGCATCCAAAAACGAACCCATCTCCTCTGTTTTCCGCAAAGTCACTCTAAGAATTTGCAATGCATGAAAGCCCATCATTTTATTTTGCTGAGTTTTTTGATCATAAATATATTCTGGATTCAAAGAGTAATTTTCAGTTTGGATATCTTCTTTTTTAATTTTAAACGCATCCAAGGTCTTTCTTATTTTTTGAAACTCAGTGGCATTAAGGCTCTGCGCTTGTTTGGCGCTAACGGCTTTGCTCCATACTTCGACATTGAAAAAAACCATATTAGGCTCCACCGCCTTTTCCGTAAAACTTGAAACTACGATGAGCTTCTCCTCGGCAAAACTTTCTGCCGATAGAGCCAATGAAGAAATAAGAATGACTGCCAATAAAAATATTTTCATGAAATCCTCCGATTCAAACACTAAATATTCATAGTGTGTTGAGGATCAGGCAAGGGTTTTCCTCGGAAAAGCCGGTGTAGTTTCTCTTCTTGCCCCGCCATTAAAGAAATCTCAGCCACTCTTCCTCCATGCCGAGTCATGGCCGCAGCGATCTGACTGGTATTTTGATTTCTTAAATACAAAAAAAGCACGGAATTTCGCGGAAGAACTTCCCTTGAAAGAACCCTAATAAAGTTTTGATCCAGAGAAATGTCCTGCAGCATCTTTTGAACGTTGTCATTGGCCATATAATGAGGATGGAAAAAAATAAGCCCCACAAAAGCCGGTAAGAAAAGCCCAGAGGAGCAGCCAATTAAAGGGAGAGTCATTCCCTGTTCGAACTTAATTTTTCCATTATCCTTCACAGTAATCTCCGTCACATCAATCAGATCGATTCTTCCTTGACTTTGCAAACGCTGAGCTTCGGCGTAAATCTCCGCAGGAATTTTTTTATCAGCATAAATCAAAGCGATAACTTTAGACATAGAACCCTCTTGCAAGAATCTTAGAAAAAAAAGTTCTCATCCATAAGGCGAAATCACGAAGATGCAGTAAAATAAAAAAACCCCTCTCTTTTGAAAGGGGTTTTTTATTTATTTCAACTTTAAGTTTCTAAAACTATCTTTTGTTCGCGGCGCGAATCAAATTCAATGCCGATCCCGCTTTGAACCAATTGATTTGGTCAGGAATATAGCTATGCTTCAAATCGATGACTTCTTTCGAACCATCTTGGTGTTTGATTTCCATTTTTATATTTTTACCTGGAGCCATATTCGCCAAATCAAGTAAAGACACATGATCGTCTTCTTTAATTTTATTGTAATCCTCAGGATTCGCAAAAGTCAGAGCCAAAACCCCTTGTTTTTTCAGGTTGGTCTCATGAATCCGCGCGAAGGACTTGGTCACCACAGCAGTGCAGCCCAAGAATCGAGGCGACATCGCTGCATGCTCACGAGAGGAACCTTCACCATAGTTCTCATCCCCTATAATCACCCAACCCTTATGGGCTTTCTGATACTCGCGAGCAATCTTCGCAAACTCTTGAGTTTGGCCGGTGAGTTGATTTTTACCTTTACCAATTTCGCCAGTGAAAGCGTTATCCGCTCCTAAAAGCATATTGTTAGAGATATTGTCCAAGTGACCCCGATACTTCAACCAGGGGCCACCCGGGCTGATATGATCCGTGGTGCATTTGCCTTTTGCTTTTGCCACAACCAATTGATCCACAAAATCTTTACCATCCCATCGCGGGAAGGGTTGCAACAATTGCAAACGGTCCGACGCTGGATTCACCGCCAGCTTGGCCGTACTGCCTTCTGGTTTTTGATAACCTTCAATGTCTGGAACAAAACCCTTTGCTGGAAGCTCTGGAGCCTCCGGGGCCTTTAATTTCACTTTGCCCTTAGGGGTTTCTAATTCATCCACCATCGGATTGAAATCCAAACGACCTGCCAAGCCCAAAGCCATGACTAACTCTGGAGAGCCAATGAAGGCCAAAGTTTCAGGATTTGAATCATTGCGGCCACGGAAGTTACGATTGAAAGAAGTCACGATCGTATTCTTTTCTCCGGTTTTAATATCATCCCGCTTCCATTGACCAATGCAAGGACCACAGGCATTCGCCAGAACCGTTGCCCCTACTTCATTCAATACAGCCATTTGGCCATCACGTTGAATCGTGTTCTGAATTTGGGTAGAGCCCGGACTTACCAGGAATGGCTGTTTCATTTTCGCGCCACACTCCAAGGCCTGCTGAGCGACGAAAGTCGCGCGACCGATATCTTCATAAGAAGAATTGGTGCAAGAGCCCACCAGCGCGGAAGACAATTTGGTCGGCCAACCTTTTTCAGCAGCTTCTTTGGCAATCGCGGAGATAGGACGAGCGATATCCGGAGAGTGAGGCCCCACTAAGTGAGGCTCTAAAGCCGAGAGATCAATTTCATAAACCTCATCATAATATTTTTTAGGATCCAAGGCGACTTCAGGATCTGCGGTCAGAAGGTCCCTGTTTTGATCAGCCACAGCAGCCAACTCAGCACGAGCCGTCGATGCCAAATAAGCTTTCATACGTTCATCATAAGGGAATACTGAGCAAGTCGCTCCCAGCTCGGCCCCCATATTGGTGATGGTTCCTTTACCGGTACAAGAAATGGATTTTGTACCTTCACCGAAGTACTCAACGATTTTATCTGTTCCGCCTTTGACCGTGAGCATTCCGCAAAGTTTCAAGATGACGTCTTTAGCGGAAGTCCATCCATGCATTTGGCCTTTAAGGTGAACTCCAATAAGTTTGGGATTTTTTACTTCCCAAGCCAAACCTGACATCACATCAGAAGCATCAGATCCGCCCACACCAATCGCGCACATTCCCAAACCGCCCGCATTCGGAGTGTGAGAATCTGTTCCAATCATCAATCCCCCGGGAAAGGCGTAATTTTCAAGAATGACTTGATGAATGATTCCGGCACCTGGTTTCCAGAAGCCAATATTGTAACGAGACGTTGAGGTGGCCAAGAAGTTGAAAACCTCTTCATTCACCTTATTAGAGGCCGCCATATCTTCGGTTTTCCCATGGTAAGCTTGAATCAAATGATCACAGTGAACCGTTGAAGGGACTGCAGCTTCCTCTTTTTCCGCCAGCATGAACTGCAAAAGAGCCATCTGCGCCGTGGCATCTTGCATTGCTACGCGATCTGGGCGAAGTTGCAAGAATGAAGACCCCCGAACCAGTTCTTGATTTTGCGGATCATCCAAGTGACCGAAAACAATTTTTTCAGCCAAAGTCAGAGGACGATTTAAACGCTTACGAACAATCGCTAAACGCTCTTTAGATTTTGCATAAACATTTCTGACCATTTCTGGAGTGGTCTCGATTTTTGCCGACATAGAAGCCTCTTTCGAGTTGATTTATTGACATGGATTTTGCGTCTCACATGGTAATGAAAATCAGCTGAAAGCTCAATCCTTAGAATGGCTTACGCAAGACGTCGATAGCCCAATCCTAACGGAAATCGCTAAAATCATCATCAAAATCGGCCTCAGACAGGGGGGGAGGAGGAGGCGCCCCCAATTGTGGGGTGTGACTTTCAGCAAAATCGCTGTCAGAGCCACTCTTGTGAGAATGAAAACTTAATTTAGTCTGAGGAAAAGCAGCCAGCGCGCTGCCATGAAGCTTTTTAAGGTCTTTTTTCAATTGAGCGCAATTGGGCGCATCCATGACTCGAAAAAAATCCTTCGCGCTCACTAAGCGCATATCATAAGCGGCTTGAAGATCCTGAAACTCCAAATGGGTAAGCTTATCCGCATTAATGCATTTCATGGACTGCTGGTCGCTCAACTTCGCTTGAGCAACTCCCGAGATCAGAATCAATGACAAGCAAAACCACTTCTTCATAACATCTCCAAATACGTCCAACAAATTAACGAAGCCCGCTCACGAAAGCAAATATCTTATTTTGCATCCCCATTTTTTAAAAGCTCTAGATTTTTTAGCGACATTCGTGCCACAGAGAGCAGTGGGTATATTGCAAAAGGAGCTTAAAAGGTGTGTAAGATTCTCATTATAGGACGCTCGCAGTCTCTGTCTAAAAGTTCGACACAATTGACTTCTTTTATCGCTTTTTATCGCTAAAGCAGGATAAAGTCTTCTCATCTCATAGATAGCCAGAAGCTTACCCCTATGTTTCTTTAAACCATGCCTCGCTACATCGGCGTTCTCATTATTTACTTATTTTTATTTCAGCTTTCTTTTAATGCTTTGGCTAAAAGTTCCTGGGACCTCACGACGGACGCCAAAATTGAAAGTGTCTACTGGCCCAAATCCTATGGCGAAGATACGAATAACACCCTCCATCGTCTGGAATTGATTCCGACCCTCAGTGGAAAGTTCTCGAATTCCTTTAGCGGCTACTTTAGACCCTCCTTTTTATGGGATCCGCAAAATAAGTCTAAAGAAGAGCAAGTTTTTTTTGATATCGGTCAAGCTTACTTTAAATACAAAGGTGAGACTTCCAGCCTCCAACTCGGCAGCAATATTCTCAACTGGGGAGTCACTGATGGGTACAACCCCTTAGACGTGGTCAACGGCCGTCAATATTATGACCCTCTTCGTTCGGTGAAGCTCGGGGCCTGGTCATTGCTTTTCTCCCACGCTTCGACAAGCAGTGAGCAGGAACTGATTTACATCCCTCGAAGTAGAAGTTCGATTTTACCAGGGACTCAGAGTCGTTGGCTGCCACGGCAAATTTATATTCCTCGCAGCATTGAGAACAATGTCGTGCTGCTTTTGCCCGAGAACTTGAATTACACTTATGAAAGTCGCGAGACTCTGAATCAAGCTCTCGACAATAATGTAGGTCTGAGATTGCAATGGCATTTCAATAGCAACCTGGGGGCCATTGATCTGGGTTTCACTGGTTTTGAAGGCGTCGCCACCTTTCCTCTCATCCAACCGAAAGTCACCGGTACAGTCATTCAAATTTCACCCCAACTCATTTTGCAAACGGATCCCGATGTCTTTTTGAGAATCAAGGATTATCGCCAGCGAGTGGGAGGTTTTTCTTGGGTGAGTTCCCAGTTCGGGTTTCTCTTAAAGTACGTCACAAATTATTCGCAAAGCCTCGGCGACGATCCCCTCTTGCCTGGGTGGACCCATGAAAACATTTTTGGCCTCGAAAGAAACTTCAATATTGGCAGCGAAGGACTATTGGTAGGAATTCTTCAATACTCCTTTATAAACACGGAAAAAGAAAATGCCTCCAATCTCTCGGTGACCGAAATCTTTCGCCGGGCGTGGATGGCCGGAGGTCGCTTCACCTGGGGAGACAACTGGACGTTCACGGCCCTGGGCCTCTATGATTCCCTTCGGTATAGTCATTTTCAGCAATATTCCCTCGCCCGACGAATTGCGGATGTCTGGACTCTGCAACTCAGCGCTGAACTTATCTCAGGCCGTGAAGACACTCCGTTGGGAGTCTATAACGAAAATGACAACTATCGCCTCTCGCTAGGTCGCAGTTTTTAGCCCTACTTCAGATAAAACACCACGTCCGAGCTTCGCGCTGGTTGCAGGACCTTTTGAAACTGCAGATTCAGAGTCTCTGTCAGCGGAATCGGCGGCAGAGCATAAGACGTCGCCTTTCCTTCTGCCGAACTTTGTATCCTCTGCCCTATCGTGGTCCGATCAAAAGTCCGAGAGGGAGCATATCGCTCGACATAAGAAGGCTCCCAGCGTTCTTGCAAACTCAGAGCAACTCCGGTGAATTTTGCAAAGATCTTTCTCTGCTCCACCGACAGCTGCACTTGGCTTGAAAAGGGAACTACAAAATTCATAAATGGAACATAGCGACCATTTTTAGGAGCATACATCCGGGATTGCAAAGGAGCTTTGACTTGGTATTTTAAATTCTTTCCCGAAACCGCAACATTTTTCGGTGAGTAAATATCAAATAAAAACTCCGTGGCTTGAGAAAAATTCGTCAGCTCGCGCCACACAAAAAATTGCTTAAAGCGAGACTCCATCAGTGAAGAAAAACCCGGCAATTGACTGGAGTTCATTCTCCGCAGCCAAGAGCTGGCCGCGAACGCTTGCTTCGTCATGGTGACCACAAATTCTTCCGGCACGCGCAGCAAGGGGTCCGTGGAGGAACTGTCTTCGAAACTTTGTTTGGAAAGCTTTAAGAAAACGTATTTTGGGCTCTTTACTTGATTGCTTAACTTTGTAAACTCGACACGAAAAACTCCATGGGCCAAAGCATTTTTTTCTGTTCCCACGAAGTTATCGATGCGCATGGAAATCTGGATATCAGAACGTGTGCTGGTTAGATTTCGAGGTTTTGACAAATCAACCGAGCGTTCGTTCACATAGTTCTGGATAGATCCTATCAAGGCCGTTTTCTGTTGCTCCATGATAGAAGCATCTTTGGTTCGCTTTAAAATTTCCGCTTTGACGACTTCATCAAAACCTTGAGCTCCGGTGCACTTCATATCCGTAATATTCCACGCGTCAGCCGTCCAGGCGATGCTCACGTCATCAACATGGGCTCGCACCAGGCCTCGCTCAAACACGGGGCTGAGTTTCATGACAAAGGCTCCCTGACCGGCCTTCATGTGAAGCTGCACTCCTTCACAACGGGCTTGGATATGAAAACGGCCAATGATACCGCCAATTTCCCTTTCGATATATTGGTCTATCGCCACCGCCTGAATATTTAAATCAGCAGCGAGGTCTTGGGAATCAAGAATGACGCTTTCGCCTTCAGGGTTCACATTGGGTTTTCGCAATTTCGTTTGCAAATTCAGCTGTAAGCCAGTCAAAAAAACTTTCACATCGGGTGTATCATAAACTTGATCAGGGAGCCCCCAGTCCAGTTTAAATTCATCTTTTTGCAGGGTTTGCCACTCTTGTTCAATAAGGCTTTGTTGAAAAGGTCGTGGCAACAGCATCGCAAATTCTGTTTCCACAACGGAATTTGCGAAGACATCAACCGCAGAAAAAAAACAAATAAAAACAACTATAAAAAGTCTAATTTGAATATTCAGCATCTTGTTCCCCGGGAAAGGCTGTAATAGCATGATTAATAATCCATCCTGATTCACCTCTGTTGTTAACGGCTTGTTTCTCCATTTCTGTAGTACAATTTTAATTCAGCAAAAAAATAAAATCTTAAACAAACAACTGAAGGGGACATTCATGCTGGTCTTTTTAATGATAAGCTTTTTATTTTTCGGCACTCTCCCCGCCCGCGCCGCTCTCGCGGCCCCGCTTGCAATGAGCCTCAATACGATCACACAAGAAATCTCCAACCGTCTCAAAGCCAAAGATGAAGAGTTCGATGGCACGATGAAAATTATCGAGGCAGATCAAAGTTTTAAAGAGCGCGGTATGAAAATCCTGCGCCTCAGTCCTTCACCAAAGGAACACTACATAATGGTGCGGATGAAAATCCCTAAAGACCTTAAAGGCATTTCTTTACTGGCCACCTACAAGGGAGGCAAAGAAGAAAAATGGCTCTATCTTCCTTCAAACAAACAAACTCGCCGTCTAGCCTCGACTTCGAAAGAATCCGGTTCCATCCTGGGCTCTGAACTGAACCCGGAGGATTTCAATATCAGTACCGAAAGCAGCGCTAAAAATATCCTCAAAAAGGAAGTGAAAATACAAAATCAGAGCTATTATGTCATTGAAAGCGACGTGAGCCCGGTTTCCAAAAATTACTCTAAGATTATCAGCTACGTGACGACCCACGAGTTTTTGCCGAATAAATCGGAATGCTATGACAAACAGGGCAAGCTCCTTAAAGTGATTGAATTCAGTAATTACAAAAAGTTGGGGAATGGCAAATGGCGTGCCGAAAAAATCAAGATCCGCAATGTGCAAAATAAGCGTGCGACGGAAGTGGCGCTCTCAAATATTAAAGTGGATCAAGAATTAAAAGCTTCCGAGTTTACACCGAAAGCTTTGAGCGATGATTGAGCTACTGCACTTTTTTAAGAGCCTCGGCAATGACAATTTCGCGTTCGATGCGATAAAAAAGTGTTTTTTCCTCCAACCCATCGGAAGCCAATCCATCGGCTTCCGAGAAAAAATCCCGCAGTCTTTCGATTTTCTTTTCCAGAGTCACGCGAGTGGACTCTCGTCCTTCCGTTTTCCCCTTCGCAAAATTAAATACTAATTTGTAGCGGATTCCCGCGGAAGGCGGCTTGGAAACTTCCGGTGGCAAGAAGCCGTCCACTCCTTTGATATATTCTGTTTCTAAAAAACCTGTATCTTGGTTTTCCACCGCAATGGGATACCTGATCGAAGTGTGAGCTGCCTTCCACACACTATCATAAGGTGCGAAAAAAACTTTTTGATGAATGGATTGCTTAAGAATGGCATTTTCAGGGTCTAGTTGCCGGTCGAAAAGACTGCAACCAGACCCTGCAAGCAAAACACAACTAATGATGAGACTAGAAGTCCAAAGAGGAATGCGTGACATGAGTAGCATTATTGATCATGGCGGGGCCGAGATCAACTTGAGACACAGTGAGACTTCCAACCAAATTTATCTCCCAATGTTTTTTGCCAGCCATGTGATTGCCTTCTGGCCATCGGGGCAAACTGACCACTTCCATCCAATGGGGCGCATACATTTCCCAATAGCTGTTATTCACCTTCACTTTCTTAGCTCCTTGAGGAAGGTTCTCAACCTGAGAAATCACGGCATAAGTCGCCACTGGGTTCACTCCTGCGACAGGATGTATTTTAGGCACTAACATATCGCCATTGGACGTCAGAGTGGGATCTTGCATAATTGGTAAGAATTTCGGAGACACCCCCAGGAGAGCCGGCATCAACACCGCGCTCAAACGCTCGGCTGCAGGATCATTGGAATCCATGTCCTTGGTTTTCTTCAGAATAGAAAACACAGAGCCCTTGGTATCCAAGGTGGTAATGCCTAATTTTTCTCCAGATTTTATAAGTTTCACATCGGTTGGCAGCATATATTCAGCCATATGAGCCACACCCACCACCATCAGGGTCTCGTCACTGTCAATTGTGGGAGCCGTGACGTCCACTTTGTTTTTAAAATCAAGATCTTTCACGGAAAGGTCGGCATCCGTACTGGAAGTGGTGAGGTTGAGGTCTTTTACCCCCCCGCCTGAAATCACAAAATCATTCATGAGTTCATAGAAGGGGTCGTTATTGCGAAGCTTGTCGACCACTTTTTTAAGCGGAAATCGTCCCCGAGCAGAAAAAACTTTTTGCGTCCCGCCATCACCAAAGTAAATGCGATAATTGGGTTTATCGAAATTCACTGGGATAACGTAAGATTCTTTTTGTTTCGGCAGAGTCACATTGCTGGGAATACCGACCTCTTGTCCCATAATGCTGATCTTATCATTTTGCGGGCTAATCACGGTACTCACATTGAAGCTCAAGAAATCATTCCGAGTCATCGCCGGGATGACCAGGCTGAAATCCACAAGCCCATCCCGATCGGTGATATCGTGGCCGGTGGTTAAGCCCTTCAATTCATACTGATTTATGAGAGTGCTGCGTTTTTTTCGCAGACGATAAGTCCGATCAGCGGGAGTCTGAGCAAAATAACTGGCTCTGATATAGTTCGGAGCCTCAATCGTCACGGTTTGCGCATCTTGCCATCCGCTGGGCAGATCTACGTGTCCTGAACTATCCGCGACCATATAATTGTTCAAAAAAGGATCATTGAGGTCTTGGCCGATGAGGATTTTTGCTCCAGCCAACGGCTGAAGATCTTCGCCGACGATATTCAAACCGGGAGTCTGAGTTGTGTCTATGACTCCCACCGGTTGGCCACTTTCGAATCTGCCTGATTTATCCGGCGTACAGCCGACAAGGTGAATGGATATGAATGCTGCTGTGAGAACAACACCTTTGAGTTGAAGTCCTAGATGCATAGCGAGGGTCCCCCTTCCTTTAGTGGATCCTATGGTTGCTTTATTTTTGAGCAACTTCCGGGAAATATGTTTCCAAGAAGTCACAGCTTCCTCTGACTTTTTCCCTCAATAGAAAAAGCTTTGCTTTCAATTGCATTTGAGAGAGGGTACTTTCGTCAATACTAAAGTCTATTCTGTAGAATTTTTTATGTTTGACTTAAGCGTCACGTGTCGCTAGAAAAGTTTCTCCTCGAAGAAATGAAGCCGCAGCGGAAACGCAGCGTGCCTAATTTTTTAAGGATGTGGTGGGGTAGCTCAGCTGGTTAGAGCAACGGAATCATAATCCGTAGGTCGGCGGTTCAAGTCCGCCTCTCACTACCATTTTTCAAGCTGTTCGAACCAGCGTCATTCAAAAAGTTCGGCCTCAAATCTAAAAATTGAGAAGTTTCCAGGTTCCCGTGAAAAACAGGGAGTGGAGACGTGCGTCTTTTTTCTGGGGATTTAGGTACAATCGGATTAAATGAAGGACGGGAGCCCGAAATCTCGAGCTCCCGCTTGTAATGTCTTTCGCCAACGAAGAAGTAGATCTCCACTTCCTCGTTTTTGATGATAATTTTTTGGACCACCTTTTGGATGATGGCGGTTTTTACTTTTGGATCAGCTTCGTTTGCAAGTAGGTCTACTATGACGGATCTAAAGGATTCGAAATCACCGATATCAACGGCATTTTCTTGCACTGTCTTCGATCTTAAAGATTTCACTTCCTCTTCGTGAGTGTCCTTTTGAAGGGAAAGTTTTTCCATTTGATCAAAGACATGCTTAGGATTTACTGACTTTGGCAAAAGCCCCAGGCGTTCACTAAGGGCATCAAGCTGCATATTGATTTCGTAGATCTTGTTCTGCTTTCGCTCGATCTCCTTTTTGGGGGTGTTTAACTCTGTCTGTGCTTGAGCTTCTAAAAGGATTTCACTGAAAAACTCCGGCATCAGCAGAAAATCTTTCACCGCACTCCAGACAACGGGCTCAAGTTTATTGGCTAAAACCCGTTGCGGATCACACCTGGTCCCTTTCTTGGCACTCACGCCTTCAATCTTTGCGGCCCACGCGTGGTCATAGTAGGCAATCTTTCCGCCGTTACCATGGGCGGACTTCCCAGAAAGCCTGTGGCCACACTGACAGTGCAAAATACCAGAGAGCAAATAAGGATGCCTTAAGGGAGAAGTTTTCTTTCTGGATTTATTATTCTTTAAGATTTCCCCAACTCGCCTAAAAACCTCTTCATTTACAATCGCTTCCCATTGAGCCTTAGCCTCGCAAACCTTACCGTTTTCTTTGTACTCTCGAACTCCAATATAAATCTTATTCGTGAGCATTCGGTAAAGGCTTTCCAGCATCACTTGGCCCGTGCGGAGCTTTCCGCCGCCTTCTCGTTTACGCATAAGCTGAATTTTCCGGGCATTCAGAGCCTTCGTGGCGGAAGCCAACGTGCCTTCCGTCAAAAAGGTTTTAAAGATCTCCCGGACAGTTTCAGCCTCACTTTGCACAACCACAAGCCTGCCATCTCGCTTGTCGCTCACGCGATAACCCAACGGCACACTCCCGCCGTTATAAAGACCGCGCTTTGATCGGCTTAAGAAGTTGGCTGAAATCCTTTCCCCAATTTGCTTTCGCTCAAACTGAGCCAAATTTGCAACGAGATACATGGAAAAAGAACCCACCGCCGTTGAGGTGTCGAAATTATCTTTTAGAGAGTGGATCTTGCAATCCATCTCCTCTAACATTTCAACCAAAACCGCAAAGTCCTTAATGGAACGCGTGAGGCGGGAAAGCTCTGTGATCAAAATCATATTGATTCTGTCACCACGAATATCCTCCATCATGCGCTGAAATTCCGGTCTATTGGTGTCTTTGGCTGAGATCCCGGCGTCACAATAAAGCTCGACGATCTCGCCAAAGTTCTCAAAAGAGTTTTTGTGTATTACAAACTCCCTTAATCGACACTCCTGGGATTTGATCGAGCCTTCGGGATTACTGGCCTGTTCTTCGGATGAGACCCGGATGTAAAGACCGATCTTGTAACCGCTTTGGGATTTCTGGTTGCTTTTGTTTTTCATGAGGACATCGCCTTTTTAAATTGGTTAGTTCCCAATTCTTTTAAAGCGGGTTCAGTGGATGTACTTTTCTTTTGGACTTGCTGGCAGAGTCGTTTGTATAAAATTTCTCCGACCTCGGCAAGCAATTGCTCAAAGCGTTCATCTTTAACAGGACTCTTCTTAATAACAGGAAACTTGGGACTCCATTTTTTCTTCATGGCTCCCTCCGATACAAAATAATGATTTAATTATTGTGTGCTATGCACGAGTTATAAACCGCCATGATACCCAATTGGGTATAGTGTTAAAAACTGGCGACAAATTCATTTCGACCTTAAACCTTTGGTTTCCATGGACTTTTCTTTGAAGAGAAGAAGAGCTCATGCATTTTTCCTGATAAGGGATTTGGGCGGGTCTGACCAGGCAATTGGTGGGGCCTTGGTGCATACACGTCACGGATGATTTTGTTTTTTTCATGTCCGGATCTTAATTGGCAATCCCATCCATATTTTTTAAAATCCTCCAAAAGTACGAAGTGATGAATTTCCATCCGCTTGAGGTTTAATTTTAAAAATAATTTAAATATTCTTTCCATCAACCAGTTGCCGTCACAAAGCCAAAGAACTGTGTCTATTTTTCGATTAACTCCTTCAAAATAATAGGCCGCATGAACATAGCGCAGGTCGGGCTTAGCATTTAATTCCACTTCGATAGCAATATATGAACTATTTTCTGCATTCTTTATTTTGGTGCAACCGTCCGGAATGTGATTCGTAACTGTTGGAATCCAGTCCGGCAAAAGTCTGCTATCAGTGACCTGAAGTTCTTGCTCAGTCACAAATTCAACATCTTTATTTGGATTAAAAGCATATTCTCCCAATTGAAATGCCATGGCCCAATAATCATGAGACACACTTTGCGGTAAATATCTTTCTTGAGTCACATAACCAATGTCATATTTAATTTTATTAAATCCTTTCTGCGTAAGCCGTAGGGCATAAAGATCTATTTTTGTACTGAGGGCCTCTTCTATATAGCCCTCGTGGATAAGTCTTCTGACTTTTCTGTAAGCATTGTTTGCTGATATTTTTTTAAAACAAAGTTCTTTTGCTAACGGATAGTTTAAGACTTTCCAGCGCCAGATTGTCTTTAGCAAGAAAAACTCCGGCTGCCTTAAGCGCCGCAGTTTATTGTATTTTCTTTTCTTTTTTCCAATTCTTTTTTGAGACGATGATTTTATCGCCAAATCAATGTCTGGTATAAAGGACCTCCAGGTGAAAAGTTGTATCGCCCCGCCAGCAGGCAGGGTGTTGAGCACAAAAGTTTTTTCTTTATTGGAATTTAAATTCGAGAAATCCCTGTAAAGGACTGGTTTTTCCTATGAGAACTTAACAATTTCAGACTCTTATAGTAGGTTGAGTAAATTCTTTGCACATCTTCCTAATCTATATCGTGACAAAAGCTATAGTTAAATATAGATTTTAAAAATGGCAAAAAGAAGAAATCGCGGAAAAACACCTGCGCGAGTCAAATTTAGCTATCCACGCAAAAAATCAGTTTTTCAGCAGACCACACTGAAGATTGGTGAGGTGGCCAAGAAATCGAATATACCAATTGTGACCCTCAGGTTTTATGAAGAACAAGGACTCATCAAGCCTGCCCGTAACCAACATAAGCAGACATCCCATCGCCGGTATAAAGTTTCTGTGACTTCAGAGCTTGAGTTTATAAAGCATTGCCGGGCGGCTGGCTTCACGCTTCCTGAGATCCGTTCTATGCTGAAAATATTTCGGGGGTTTAAACCACCAGCAAAGCTTTTAATGAATTCAATCTATCGCACAATTGATCGAATACGGAATCAGATGAGAAACCTTGAGGAGATAGAGCGCATTATGGTGATGCGCTTGCAAAATCCTCAGGACGACATAGAGGCCTTGATTGAACAAGACCCCGAGATTTGGCGTTTGCGTGGATTAAAGCTCAATCCGGATTGAGATTGCACGGGAAAGCGAACCTTTGCGCTCAGGGCGAAAACGAAAGGGTCAGTTGAATGTCCCTTTTTGATGGGGATTAGAAGAAAACCAAGTGTTTTTGAAGCTCCTTATTGAGCTTGCAATTTCCACAACGCTGTGAGTTTGGATTCGTCTAAAGTGTTAACCGCTCCACAAACGCGGTAGGGGGCTCCCTTTTGTACATCCTGATACAAAGCCATCATGATACCGATAACTTCACCATTGGCATTTAAGAGCGGGCCTCCGCTATTACCGTGCTCACAATCTGCATCAAAAAAAACCAAGTTTTCTTGTAAAAGACTTTCTGTTTGAGCTCCAAAATTATTTCCAGTTCGCTGTTTCCAATCAGCAAAAGAAATAATTTTCCCAACAGAAATTCTCAAAGAATTTCCGCCAGAATCGGGAGCGCCGACTTTCGTTCTATTTGATGTTTCTGACGGATATCCGACCAAATAAACGGTATCTCCCACTTTAGATGGCAATTTTGAAGTCTGCAGTGGCGATGCTGAAGTATCAACTAGATGGACTCGAACGATGTCGCTAATTCTTCCCAATGCGCTATTCATCATCGAGATGTCTGCACCTAGCAAAAGAGGTGATGGATTGAAAAACTCAAGCGTTCCAATAATTGTCTTTGAAGTATTTACGACCGATTTTCCATTTTGATCGCTGAGAGCAAATAATAAAGGCGCATGCAAATTCCGTTTTAAAATAGTGTCAGCCGTTGCGTTGCTATCCAGCGAATAATTTGCAGAAATTATTT
>DATBTE010000233.1:0-4919 GCA_036559425.1 Pseudobdellovibrionaceae bacterium
GGCTTATAAGATGGCATATGAGTCTGTATTGTTATACAGCAAGCATGCTTGTAGTCAATTTAGAGTGAAAACATTCGAAGGTCGATGCGAAATTGGCCTCCTATTAAGGAGCTACATGGGAATTTATACTTTAACTCCAAATCCTGTTCTAGATCTTGGTGGAATAGTTGATAAGTTAATACCGAATGAAAAGTCCTATGTTCACAATGAAACAAGGTGTCCAGGTGGGAATGGAATTAACGCTGCGAGAATCCTTCACCGTTTGGGTTCGCCAGTCACGCTCACCGGTTTTCTCGGAGGCGGTGTAGGTCAAGAATTAAGACTCCTTCTGAATCAAGAAAGCCTTAACCATAAATTTATAAATATTCAAGGCAGCACTCGGATTGGGATTACAGTATCGGAAAAGGATTCGCATCTACAAACGCGCTTGAGTTTTCCAGGTCCGATGATCCAATCCCCAGAACGAATGGCACTCTTTGAATTTTTTTCGAAAATTAAAAAACCAGCTATAGTGGTGATCGGCGGGAGTCTCCCGGACGGAATTTCAGTGCGGGATCTTCAAGAGATCATCAACCTTTGCCAAAGTAAAAATATTTTCACCATCGTTGATTGCCCGGCGCCTATTCTAAAAAAAATATTGGCTCGAGAAACACTGATGATCAAACCAAACCTTCATGAGTTTCAAGAAGCTGTCGGTCGAAAATTACGTTCTGCGGAGAGTGTCGTTCGCGAAGCTAGAAAGTTTTCCAAAAAAATTCCTCTCATTTGCGTCTCTTCGGTAGAGCAAGGAGCCTTGTTGGTGACTCCGCGCTTTGCGTGGTATGGTGAAATTCCCAAAGTGAAAATTCGCTCCGTGGTCGGCGCAGGTGATTCAATGGTGGGCGCCATTGTTGCCCAGCTTTGGAAACACAAAATTTTGCTTAAAGATAATTTTGAGGAATTCGAGTTGCATCAATCTGCAGAACTTCTTCGTTGGGGCCTGGCTGCCGCTTGTGCCACCTTGACTCATCCGGGAACAACTTTGGGAAGTCGGGAACAAATTGAATCATTTTATTCAAAAATTAACATAGAGCCTGTAAAATCAAATTAATGCGGGTGGTTTTTCAGTCGTTCAATCATTTCTTTCGATAACTCATCTTGGTGAATTCCGAAGGATTCGACATAAACACCTTTGAGGCCTTGGGAAGGTGCGGAGATGGCATAGAGGATGGATTGGTCATCAGGATCAGAGGTGTTTTCAAAGCGAGCAATTCCATCGACACGGATGTCTTTTGGATACATCTTAAACCGTCCTGAACGACATTCAAAGTGATCTGTTTTTGCGCTTAAGTTTTCCGAGTAACCTTTTTTTTCAAGCTGGTGAAGCGCCTCACTCAGGCTAAACATAAATCCCGTTCCTGCTTCAAGAATATCTAGGGAATTAATTTTTTCCATAAAAATACCTCTTATTTTATTCTATCATTATTTTTTTACTGAAGAGATGCTTCTTATCAGTCGCATATGTAATGAAATATTTGAAGTAAGTTTATGTCAAAATACCTAGTTCATTTCGCTTTAAGAAGATCTAGAATCAGCCGGCGGAGATTTAAAAATGCAAAGAAATCTAAGCAATACGCCGGAGTCTCTCCCTAAAATTTTCGGAATGGGAAGCAGTCAGCTTTTAGCGCAGGAACTCTGTGACCTATCTGGATCTGAGATTCAGCAAATCCAAGCAGAAAAGTTTTCTGACGGAGAAGTAAAATTGACTCCCATGGCTGCCGTACCTCGAGAAAATATTTGGATTATTCACTCAATGGCCTTTGAATCGGCGAAAAGCACAGGCGATAAAATTTGGGAGCTTCTTATGCTTATAAGTCTTTTGAGAGATGAAGGGGCAGGTCCCATTACAGCGGTCTTGCCTTATTTCTCTTATTCCCGTTCCGATCAAAAAAAAGAAGCGCAGGATCCCCTCACACTTCGATATCTAGCACAGCTTTACGAAGCTGCAGGTATTCAAAGGATTGTGACTGTTGATATACATAACCTCGCCGCTTTTCAAAACGCCTTTCGGTGTCCCAGCATTAATTTGGAAGCCTCTTCTTTGTTTTGTGATTATCTAAGTACCAAACATTTTCCTGATATTCCCCTGATAGTGATGTCCCCGGACTTAGGAGGACTGAAGAGGGCAGAGAAGTTTTGCAGAGATCTGCAAACGGCATTGTCGAGATCACAGCCTCGATCAATATCAATGGCGATCGTCGAGAAGTATCGCGAGAAAGAAGGGCTCAGGGGACAAGCTTTGGTCGGAGCTGTCAAAGATGCTCATGTTTTTATATATGACGATATTATCAGTACTGGAAAAACAGTGCTAAGGGCGGCGGACTTGGCCCGTCAGCATGGAGCAAAGTTTGTGACAGTCATGGCTACCCATGGATTATTTTCTGAAGATGTCGAAAAAGTTTTACGCGCTCCTTGTATTGATGAATTCGTGGTTACAAATTCTAATCTTTCCTTGCTTGATCCTAAATTCAAGGAATTTCCAAAATTGAAAATTCTCTCCTGTGTTCCGATTTTAGCTCAAGGATTGGGAATTATGGGTATTTCCTGAGCTTCTAAGTATTTAGTAAACCAGTTCGAAGCCAAATTTGCCACTTGTCCCAATGTGCCAGGTTCTTCAAAGAGATGGGTGGCTCCCGGAATAATTTCTAATTTCTTTTTGCAATTCAAATGAGAATAAGCTTGTTTGTTCAAATCAATGACGATGGTATCTTCGCCTCCAACAATTAACAATGTAGGGGCTTGAACATGAGAGAGTTTTGCGCCAGCAAGATCGGGGCGTCCTCCTCGAGAGACAACAGAAAAAATATTTTGTGGCTGTAGGGCTGCTGCGAAAAGAGCGGCGCCGGCTCCAGTGCTAGCACCAAAATAGCCGACTGGGAGATGCCTGGTTGGAGCTTGTTGCTTAAGCCAATTTTTTGCAGAGATAAGTCTTTCAGCGAGAAGTTCTATATCGAAAACATTATCCCGTTCATCTTCTTCTTCCGGAAGAAGGAGATCCATGAGCAATGTTCCGAGGCCTACTTTTTGTAATTGCCGGGCTACGAAATTGTTACGAGTACTCCAGCGGCTGCTTCCGCTTCCATGGGCAAAAATGACAATGCCCTGTGCGGCAGGGGGTAAGGCCAGGATCCCATTGAGGCGAAGATCCTTGTAATTAATCATCACTTCTTTTTCTTGTTTGTTCAGTTCAGATTTTTCTGATTTCATTTTTATTTCCTTGGTAATTTGTTTGCCCCATCCTCCAAGAGGCCAGTCTAATGATGAGCGCCGAAATTCTCAGCTTGTTTTTAGGCAGGGATGTTTGTAAATAACAAGGTGATGATAACGTATTGTATTTCACTACTTGGTTTACTAGTATTAGTTTATGAGTATAAAGAAAAAAATTATTTTATTTCTAAGCCTGGCGATTTTATTTCTTGGAATAGCGTTTTTTGCGATTTTTTTTAAACCCAGGGAATATCTAAAACCTAAGCGTGGTGAAGTCGTAGAGACCATCTATGGATTGGGGACGGTAACTGCAGATCAGACCTATCACATGCGAAGTGGAATAACCCTTTCAATACGTAAGCTTTTTGTTAAAGAAGGGGATTTTGTGAAAGTGAGCCAGCCGCTGGCGCAACTAGATCAATCCATCATGCGCTCTCCAATCGAAGGCACGGTCACTGTGGTTGCATATAAAGAGGGTGAAATCGTTCCACCACAGGGTTCTATTATTATGGTCACTAACCTTAAACATCTGTATTTGGAAGTGAGCCTCGAACAGCAGTCTGTTTTGCCTGTCAAAGAAAACCAGAAAGTCTTCATATCTTTTGAAAGCTTGCGTAACGAAAGAGTGGAGGGATGGGTTAAATCCATTTATCCTCGTGAAAATCAATTTATCGTTCGTATTGAGTTAAAGAATTGGCCTTCCGGAGTCTTACCAGGAATGACAGCGGACGTCGCCATTTTAGTGGGAAAAAAATCAGATGCTTTATTAATTCCTCTCAGAGCAATTTCTGCCGGTCAAGTAGAGCGTCTACGTAACGGAAAAAAAGAAAAAGTTTCAGTGAAATTAGGCGTGATTGATGGGGAGTGGGGAGAAGTTGTTTCTGATAATATTTCAGTCGACGATGAGTTGCTGATTCGAAAGAAGTAAGTCATGTTTTTTTTGGCCATTCGTCATTTATTGAGTCGCAGGCGGCAGACAGGCCTCACGTTGTTGGGAATTATCCTAGGGGCGGCGGCTTATATTGCAATTTCCGGTATGATGTTGGGATTTCAGGCATTCATAGTGGATCAGTTGGTCAACAATGATTCCCATATCCGAATCAATGCACGTGAGGAGATACTGACAGAGAAGAGCTTGAATACTGCGTTTTTTGATCCCGACGTCTTGATTCGCTGGCTTAAACCTCCTTCTGGACGCAAAGATAATGCTTATATTTTATCTCCGAGATCCTGGTTGGATCGATTGGAAAAGAACCCGATTGTCTTAGCAGCGTCTCCGCAACTTGTAGTCCAGGCTATCGCCACCTATGCAAAGGTGACGGCGGGCGTTCGTATTATTGGTTCTGAGCCAGACAAACAGCGACAAGTGGCCAATATAGAAAATTATATGTTAAAGGGAAAATTTTCGGATATCGGTTCCACCGGAAATAGAATTGCTGTGGGAAAAGATTTCTTAACTAAAATTGGCGCGGTTCAGGGGGAAAGCATTTTTTTGACGGTCGGAAAGGGCAGTCCTCAACCTTTCAAAATTGTCAGCGTTTTCCAGTTAGGAGTGAAACCTCTTGATGAAGGAACTATTTTTGGAGCTCTCAGTGATGTGCAAAAACTCAATCAAACTCCGAGTCGAATATCGGACATTGCCATTCGCTTGACAGATGTTCAGAAGGCCCGAG
>DATBTE010000234.1:0-1864 GCA_036559425.1 Pseudobdellovibrionaceae bacterium
CAGATTGAAAGACTTTAACTTCGCCCGATCCCTACCCAAGAAAAAGAATTTTTACAGAGAAGTTCGGTTGTCATTTTAGAAACAAACACAGTCCTGTAAGAGTCTCGATACTAGCAGTAAAACACTCAACAAATAATCACTCCCTCACTTCATGAGAATGATGACGCCCGCCGAAGCGACTGAAAAATCTTCCTGCCGCCACCCGGAAATCATCAATAAATCCATAGGCCGCTGGGACCACGATCAAAGTCAGCACGGTCGAACTGATCAAACCCCCAATGATGGCGATACCCATGGAAGTCCGCATCGCACTGGCCTCATTCAGACCGATGGCAATCGGAATCATCCCGGCGATTAAAGCCAAGGACGTCATAAGAATGGGACGAAGACGTGTACGGCTGGCTTTTAGTAAGGCTTCATTGCGTTTGAACCCCTGTTGTTCCATTTGCTTGGTGTAATCCACGAGTAAGATAGAGTTCTTCGCCACCACACCTAACAGCAGCACAATCCCAATGAGCGAAAAGATGTCAATGGACTTACCGAAAACCAACAAGGCCACCATGGCTCCACACATCGCCAGTGGCAAAGCGAGTAAAATCGTAAAAGGCGTCACGAAGCTCTCATACAAAGAGGACAAAACCAAGTAAATGAACAAGACTCCTAAGAAGATGGCCAGCAACATACTGGAGATCAAATCCTGAAAATCCTCCGCTTGTCCCTGAAAACGACAATCCACTCCTGGGGGCGGTGGCAGGTCTTCTTTCAAAATTCTTTGCACCTCAGTGGTGATTCCACCTAAGGAGCCGTTGGGCCCTAAATTTCCCGCAAGATTGATGAAACGATTTTTATTCTGACGGTTGATCTGCGAGTAACCGAAAGCATCTTCCGCTTTGGCAATACGATTGAGGGAAATCATATTATTATTGGAATTTGGCACGAAGGTTGAATTGAATTGCTCGCGGAGATCACGATACTTTTCTTCCAAACGCACCCGCACTTTATATTCAATGCCATTTTCACGGAAGACCGCCGCTTCCGCACCCTCAGTGCGATAACGAAGCTCCGCTCCGGCCATTGCCGTGGAGACACCGAGATGCTCTGTCTTCTCACGCTCAAAGACCACGTGGAACTCCGGTTTTCCAGAACGAAAATTTGTATCCACATCAATCAGTCCGGGAATCTTTCTCAGGCGTTCTTTCAAGGTGTTGGCATATTTACTCAAAGACTCCAAGTCATCACCTGTGATATTTAAATTAAAGGGTTTCTGACCACTGTTCACCGCATCGATATCTCCCACCTCCACGATGGCTTTTTCTTTAAAAGGAAGAACCTTTTCACGAACCACGGTTTTCGTTTGCGTGGTGGTGAGTTGACGGTTTTTCCTATCGACCAAGCGAACAAACAGGCTGGCCTTATTCGCTTCTCCATTGGCGGAGCCCACTGTCGTCAGCACCATATCAATGGTGGGATCCTTTTTAAGGATATCTTCAATGCCTTTGGTAAAATTGGCGGTTCCTTGCAAGGAGGTCCCTACCGGCAACTCCACCGTGATAGAGAACTCTCCATTATCCGCTGTGGGCAAGAAAGTCTTTGGAATAAATGGTAAAGTCATCATACTTGCAACAAAGACAAAAGTCGCAATCGCTAAGACTGACTTCGGATATTTTAGTGCTTTCACCAGAAAGCGTTCATAGAGGTCTTCCAGACGAGTTTGGAAGGTATCAAAAGCTTTGAGAATTCTCGCGATGAATCCATTGCCTTTGTTATGTTCCGCAGGCGAGGCCATATAGGCCGACAACATAGGCGCCACCGTGAACGCATCAAAGAGTGAAATCAACATCGTAAAGACAATCGTCAAACCAAA
>DATBTE010000235.1:0-31678 GCA_036559425.1 Pseudobdellovibrionaceae bacterium
CCTCAAGTCTGCTCAAACCCCTATCCCCACAAAAAGAAGAAAGAGGCAAGAGTCCGTCGATCTTATGAACCATAGCGTAATTCTTATATTCTCTTTCTTGCTAAACTCAATTGTTTGTCTGTAGCTTCGCTGTGGCCTGGCCGCTGAATTGCTTATTGAGCTCTCTGTGAAATACCGCTTACTGCAACTCTTACTTTTCAGTCTCTGGGCCTGCGCGATGGCTGCTTGTGCCTCGAACGGTCATGTGGCTGAGGAATACAATGAGAATTTAGTGAATCGCGGCCTCCACCAGACTTCGAAGCAAACGGTCATTTTATTTTTAATTGATGGCCTACCACTTTCGACTTTTCAAGAACAATGGGCCGCGGGGAATTTGCCACAAATCAAGAAATACTTTATTGCAAACGCCGATAAACTGCATGTGGCACGTACCACATTTCCGGCTCTGACTTTTCCCGGGGTGGGATCTCTGCTTACAGAGAGGACCGTAGATCAGAATGAGCTTTACGGCAATAAAATATTGAAAGAGGGGGAATCTTTGGATTTTGAATCTCCCGTGAATAATCAGAAACTAAATGACCTGATCCGGGGTCGTAATATATTCGCCCGGCTTGAGAAAAAAGGTCTTAAGACCGTAAGTTTTGATTATAATTTTATCGCCGATTCCAGCGCTCACATGGCTCCCCAAGATGCAAAGGCGGGCCTTGCGATCCTTGACAAAAAATATGATTACGTGGATTCAAAACTTATTGGCTCCCTAGAGGACCTTTTGAATCAAACAGATCCAAAGGTCTGGCCTGATTTTATTTTTATTCATTTGATCGGGATTGATTTAACCAGTCATGATCAGGGACCTAAATCCCAGACGGTTAGGAAATACTTAACGTATCTGGATCATGAATTGAGAGGCGTTTTCAAAACTCTGACTAAAATCGAAACTTCAAAGCAAAGAAAAATTCTTGCGCTTATGACTGCGGATCATGGCTTCGACCAGAAAATTTCAAAGTCCCTGAATCTGGAGCAGACTTTAAAATATATCAATCCCCAAATCCAAGTGCTCAATGAAGGACGTTATCTCAGTCTTTATTTTCCACCGAGTTGGCTGAGCGAGCGAAAGTCTTCCTTCATGCAGGATTTGGCCTCTCTGCCAATGATTGATATTGTGACTTATCGGGAACAAAACAATGTTTTTATAAACTCTGACTCCTTAGAATTGAAGCTTGCTTATGGCCCCCGCCAATGCCAAGGCAATGCCTTGGCATTTTCAGTCACCCAGGAAAGAGCTCCTGTGCAGATGGTAGGCAGTGGGCCTTTGCTTTGTCCGGAGAGCTTGGATGAAAGACTCAATCAACTTTACTATCCCTATTTTTTAAGTAATCTCTCTTACTATTTTCAAAGCCCAGGTCACCCCGACGCCGTGATTATTCCAAAACCGGGGATTTCCTTTAAAAATGAAAGCAAAGGTCAACACGGAGGTCCCACTCCCCAAGAAGTTTTCGTCCCACTTCTTATGAGGAATTGTACTTTGAGGGACCCTCAACACATTCCCGCTCTCTGGGAGCTTTTGCAGTTCATGTAATTGACTGCTGCTCGCTATTTAATCTTGGGATCGCCCCCATGGATCATATCCGAGATAAGCCCTGGGGCTTTGCTATTTTCCGCAATAACGACTCCTAAAACATGCCCCACACCAAAGAAAATAAAGAACCACATCATCAGTTCATGGATCTCTTTGGTCACACCCACAAGATCCTTCGACAAGCCTATCGCCGTTTTGAAATTGAGTAGGAACCCCGTAACCACCATCAGAGCGGTGGACAAATAAAAGAACGCATAGCCAATTTTTACCAATGTATAATGAAGGGCTTCTGCCTTTTCGTGAGGCGGAAGATCTTTTAAACCCATAGCACTTTTGAAGGCATGAACCCCGGGGCATTTCTTTTCAATAAAGAGGGCTATTGCAATACGCCCAAGCAAAAGAGCCCCCAAGGCAAAACCCAAATAGATATGCCAGTCCCACAAGGGATTGCGTATTGCGACGGCAAGGTCCTTAGCCAACTCAGGAGTAATGATCGTGCCCGCTTCTTTCAACTTCTCTTGAATTAAGGTTGAGTTTGTACGCCAGCTTAAAAGTGTTTTTCTAAGCAGAACTGTTCCTAACAGACCCAAGATCACCGCTGCATTCAACCAGTGCCAAAGACGAAGACTTAAAGGTTGGTACTTTCGAAAACTATATTTCAACATCGAAACTCCGTAGTCAGTGGACATATAACTTCTCCCCTAATTTTTTGCGGCCTTCCCTTGATTCGCAACAGCTTCCATCGCCAGACGCACTTCTTCCGGATCCCCAATGAATTCTTTTTTTATGACCTTGAGATTGGCATCCAGCTCATACATCAGAGGGATGCCTGTGGGCATATTGACGCCCATGATTTCATCCGCTGACATGTTTTCCAGATGTTGCATCAGAGCTCGCAAAGAATTTCCATGGGCCACGATCAAAACTTTTTTATCGGCTTTAATCTCAGCCGCAATGGTGTTCTTCCACAAAGGGAGAAAGCGCGCCACGGTGTCTTTCAAAGACTCCGCACTCGGAAGCTCCTGAGGGTTCACATTCTTATAGCGAAGGTCCTTGGTGGGATGGCGCGGGTCATTCACCTCCATCGGTGGAGGTGGAGTGTCATAGCTCCGGCGCCAGATCTTCACCTGCTCCTCCCCATGACGGGCTGCGGTTTCTGCTTTGTTCAATCCCTGAAGGGCGCCGTAGTGGCGTTCATTCAAGCGCCAATCTTTATGCACAGGAAGCCACACTTGATCCAATTCATTGAGCACAAAATCGAGAGTATGGATGGCCCGCTTCAGGACGCTGGTGTAGGCCACATCAAAACTAAAACCTTTGTCTTTGAGAGCTTTGCCGCCTTTTTGAGCTTCGGCTCGACCTTTCTCTGAAAGATCTACGTCCTGCCAGCCCGTAAAGCGATTTTCTTGATTCCATTGACTCTCACCGTGGCGAATAAGCACCATTTTGTACATCTTGATTGGGTCTCCAGGCTTTGCTTTAGTCCTCTTTGGACTGATATTAGGTTTTCCTTTTTGAAAAAAGGGATTATCATGAGTGGGTCGGGTCTCCGTCAAAAGCTTTGCATTTTGCCGCGCATAAAAATGTACAAAAATGCACAAAAATCTAATGACGAAGACTCAAGACTTTGAAAAAACAGTACCCTCAATTGTCAAACAAGACGAAGCATCAAAAGGACCTCCTGTGAATTTTGCAAGTCGCGCTAATTTAGAAATTATTGAAGATCTCTATAAACAGTTCAAAACCAATCCCGAAAGCGTCAGCCAAGATTGGCAGCACTTCTTCCAAGGGGTAGACTTCGGTCAAGAAGGCAGTCTGGGCCTTTCTGAAAAAGAACTCGATGTTTATCATCTGATTTCGGCTTACCGTAACTACGGCCACTTTGAAGCTCAATTGGATCCCCTCACCAACACCCCCGCTCCTTCAGACCAGTTGTCTCTGAGCAGATTCAATCTTTCAGACAAAGATTTGGAACAAAAATTTCAAATTGGAAAGATCATCGGCAAACCGAATGCTTCTCTGCGGGAGATAATCGCCCATCTGCGTTCTTGTTACTGTGGTCGCATCAGCGTCCAAGTGGCTGAGGCCCTGCCGGAGGTTCGTAACTGGTTCATCAAAGAATTCGAAGCTTCCCCGTTTAAGTTGAATAACGAAGAGAAAAAACAAACCTTCGTCTCTTTAAATCGAACTGAGTCTTTAGAAAAATTCATTCACACTCGTTACGTGGGCACCAAACGTTTCTCTATCGAGGGCGCCGACGGCATGATGCCTATGTTGGAAACCCTGGTCCAGCGCGGCACGCAAGTGAAAGTGCAAGAAGTGATGATCGGCATGGCCCATCGGGGTCGCGTGAATGTGCTCGCCAACTTCATGGGTAAAGCCACCGAGTATATTTTCGCGGATTTCAATGGCCCTACAGAGCTTGCGGTTCCTATTGATGATTTCGATGGCGATGTGAAATATCATTTGGGCTATGTCGCGCAAAAAGACACCGCCAACGGCAAATGCCAAGTGACTTTGGCCTTCAACCCTTCTCATCTCGAAGCGGTCAATCCTGTGGTTTTGGGGATGGCGCGGGCGGCTCAACGTCGCAGAAATGACACTCAAGAGCGTAAAACCGTGATTCCAGTTTTGATTCACGGAGATGCGGCTTTTTCTTGCCAAGGGGTTAACTTAGAAACTTTCCAAATGTCCCACGTGAAAGGTTACACCGTGGGAGGCACCATCCACATTGTGATCGACAATCAAGTGGGCTTTACCACCAATCCTGAAAACGGCCGTTCTTCCCACTATGCATCCGATACCGCCAAAGTCTTGGCGACGCCGGTGATCCATGTGAATGGCGATGATGCTGAAAGCTGTGTGCGCGCCATGGACATTGCTCTGCGCTTCCGTCAAGAGCGGGGCCGCGATGTGGTGGTGAATATGGTTTGTTACCGCCGCTTTGGACACAATGAAGGAGACGAACCCGCCTTCACCCAACCTTTAATGTACGAAATTATTAAAAAGCACCCGACTCTGCGCGAGATTTATGGCAAACAATTGATCCGGGAAAATGTGATTGATCAGAAATTCTATGAGGACTCTTTCCAAGAGCGCATGGATTCTCTGCAAAAAATTTACGAAGACACGAAAAAGACACCGCCAAAAATCCAGCCTTTCAAATTTGAGGGCTTCTGGAAAGGTCTTCGCAAAGGGACCGGCGATGAGCTCTTGAAACCAGTGAACACGAAAATCAACATCAAGACTCTGAAAGAGATCGGGACGAAGCTGGGAGAATACCCTGCGAGCTTCACTCCCCATCCAAAATTAATTAAACTGCTGGAGTCCCGTAAAAATATGGCTGCTGGAAAAGAGCCGATCGATTGGGGCATGGGCGAGCTTCTGGCTTACGGCTCTCTCTTGAGTGAGGGAACCTCCGTGCGCTTGACCGGTCAAGATTGTGTGCGCGGTACCTTCACCCATCGTCACGCGGGCCTTTATGACATAAAAACCAACGAATGCTATATGGCCTTGGATCACGTCAACGAAGATAAAGTTGAATTCTGTGTCTATGATTCCATTTTGTCAGAGTATGCGGTTTTAGGTTATGAGTATGGCAATGCAACCTGCGACCCGACTTTCCTGACTTTGTGGGAAGCACAATTCGGGGACTTCGCCAATGGAGCCCAGATCATCATCGATCAGTTTATTTGTAGTGCGGAATCTAAATGGCAGCAAATGTGCGGCCTGGTTCTGCTTCTGCCCCATGGCTATGAAGGTCAGGGACCCGAGCATTCCTCTGCAAAACTAGAGCGATTCTTGCAACTGTGCGCTCAGAACAATATGCAGGTGATGAATCTGACGACCCCAGCACAAATCTTCCATGCGCTTCGTCGCCAAATCAAACGCGATTTCCGCAAACCTATGATCGTGATGAGTCCGAAGAAATTACTTCGTTATCCCCGCGCGGTGTCTAGCTTAGAAGACTTGGCGAATGGCGGATTCCAGGAAGTCATTCCTGACACTGTCGATAAGTCGAAAGTGGATACCGTGGTTTTCGTCAGTGGCAAACTGTACTACGATCTGCTGGAAGAAAGAGAAAAGAACAAAAAAGAGAATGTGGCTTTAGTCCGTTTGGAACAGATCTATCCGTTCGCGGCGGAACAAGTGGCGGCGGTCTTGAAATCTTATCCGAAATTGAAGAAGTTGATCTGGTCTCAAGAGGAGCCTAAAAACATGGGCGCTTACCAGAATGTCTATTTCAAATTCACGGAATTGATAACACAGCAAGGTCTAAAGCTTGAAATCAAATATGTAGGCCGTCCAGAACGTTCCTCACCAGCGACTGGCTCGATCTACAGACACCAAGTTGAACAAAATGAAATTATTCAAGGATGCTTTAAGGGGTAACTACTATGAAAATCGATTTAAAAATTCCCGCAGTTGGAGAGTCTATCAGCGAAGCGGTGATTGGCAGCTGGACTAAAAAAGAAGGCGACTTCGTCAAGCGCAACGAAATCTTGATGAATATCGAAACGGATAAGGCCAGCGTGGAAGTAGTTGCCGAGAACGACGGCGTTCTTCACATCACCACTCCGGCAGGACAAACCGTAGCGATTGGTGCCACTGTGGGCTACCTCGATACGGACGCCAAACCAACGTCAGTTGCTAACACCAACGTCAGTGCCAATGCAACGGCAGCGGCGGCGGCTGCAGCGGCTTTTGTAAAACCAACAACACCTCCGCCAGCATCCTCACAACCTGCGTCTCAACATCTTTCTCCTGCGGTGAACAGAATCGTCACGGAAAAAGGTTTGGATCCTTCGACTCTCTCAGGAACTGGCAAAGAGGGACGACTTACAAAAGCAGACGTGCTCGCCCCTTCACCTGTCCAGGAACGGTCGGTAAAAACTCCTCAGCCCCCCACTGTGATTGTACCGGTGTCCCGAGGTCCATCAAAACAGGGCGATAAAAAAACCGTTCCTATGACCACCATCCGTAAACGCATTGCTGAAAAATTAGTGCAAGCTCAGCACACAGCGGCTCTTTTAACCACTTTCAACGAAATCGACATGACAAAGGTCAACGAGCTTCGTGCGAAGTACAAAGATAAGTTCAAAGAAAAATACGGCGTGAATCTGGGCTTTAATGGCTTCTTCGTGAAAGCCGCTGTTGAGGCTCTCAAAGAATTTCCAGCGGTGAATGCCTTTATCACCGGAAACGATATTGAGTACCACAATTACTACAATATCGGCATCGCGGTCTCCACAGAAAAGGGTCTGATGGTTCCTAATGTTAAGGATGCGGACACCCTGTCATTGGCAGGGGTTGAGATGGCCATCCGTGATCTGGCGGGCAAAGGCCGTGAAGGAAAAATCTCCATTGACGATTTGAGCGGTGGAACTTTCTCCATCACCAATGGCGGAGTTTTCGGTTCTTTGATGTCGACTCCGATCTTGAACGCTCCTCAAAGCGCGATCTTAGGTCTGCATAAAGTCCAAGACCGCCCCATGGCGATCAACGGCAAAGTAGAAATTCGCCCGATGATGTACGTGGCGCTTACCTACGACCACAGAATCATCGACGGCAAAGAAGCCGTCAGCTTCCTAGTAAGAATTAAAGAAGGCGTCGAAGACCCAGAAAGACTTCTCCTGGAGATCTAGAAGGTACGGCGTACCTTCTAGTAGTGCGCCGCAAAAAGCCTGGTTGGGAGATCAGGCTTTTTTGTTAATTCTTGCACCGAAAGCCCTTGCCGACTAGTCTTCGCGTCATGACTTTTAATAAAATACTTCTTCGTAATACGGCTAGAGCATGGGGGCTACAGGCTTCTTATCTGGTTAATGGACAAAATAATATTCAGAGTGCTATCTGGGCTCCGGAAAAATCTCTATTAAAAGTTCTAAGTGATCTCACTCAAACAAAGATTTACTCGGATGAAGATTTGAGAAAACTCTTACGACGCCGCCGTGACAAATACACTGAAGATGGACTGGCAAAATCCCTGGTACTTTGGGGCGGCCAACCTTCTGCACTGACGCTCTATTTTGCGAAGAATGCTAAGCCCACGAAACTTGAAGGCGAAGCACTGCTGGAGGATGGCAGTAAGCTTGCGCTGCCTCTGCAAATCCACTCGGAAACGGACCGGGGCGATCATTGGCGACTGCAAGTGCAATGGAACAAAACTTTGCCCTTGGGTTACCATCAATTGACGATCCACACAGACTCGCGAACCTTTAAAAGTCTTCTCATCTGTGCTCCGGAAAAACTGGAGACTGCCGCGGAGTTAAAGCATTCCTGGGGCCCTTTTGTACCTCTCTATGCTCTTCGCACTGGGAGTGAGTGGGGCATCGGCTCTCTCAAAGAAATGAAACTTGCACTGCAGAAGTGCGGAGAATTTGGCGCTCAATGGCTTGGCACTTTGCCTTTATTGGCGGTGAATCTGGATCCCGTGGATTGTGATCCCAGTCCTTACTCCGCTCTGACCCGTCTATTCTGGAACGAGATCTTTTTAGATGTCGAAGCCTTGGTCGAAAAATATCAGCACGCGGAAGCTCGCCAACTTATTCAGACCGCTGAATTTCAAAAAGAACTCAGCGAACTGCGCGCCACGACCCATGTGGACTACCATCGTGTTTACAAATTGAAAAAGCGCGTTTTAAAAACGCTTGCTGAAAGTTTCTTTGCGCAAAATCAGCAAAATCAAAAGGCCTATACGGATTTCGTTGCAGACAATGTCGAGATCAATGCCTATGCGAAATTTCGTTCTCCGGAGGCAAGTGAACAGCGCTTCCATTGCTTCGTGCAATTTGAAATGAATGAATCCCTACGAGAAATTTCAGAGACGCTGCCCCAGGGTCTTTATCTTGATTTCCCGGTGGGCGTGAACGATGCGGGTTTTGATTTCCAAGAATTCAAACCGGTTTTCTTTAAAGAAGTTTCCGTGGGAGCACCGCCGGAGGAAGTTTTTCAGCAAGGACAAGAATGGGGCTTCCCCGCTTTCAATCCCTACACGCATCAAGATGAGGGCTATCAATATTTGCGCAAGAGTCTTCGTAATCATTTAAAGTACTGTAAAATTCTACGCATGGATCATGTGATGGGACTTTATCGTGTCTTTACTATTCCTAAGGGCTGGACCGCCCATGACGGAATTTATATGCGTTTTCCCAAGAATGATCTTTTCGCCATTTCCATGTTAGAGGCCTACAAAGCCAAAGCCGATATCGTCGGAGAAAATTTAGGCACTGTTCCCGCCGCAGTAGATGAGCTTTTGCATAAGAGAAATATCAACGGCATGTGGGTTCTGCAACTCGAAGCCTGGAGAAAACCCGCAGAGGCTTTTTCACTGATTCCACAAAATTCCATGATCAGCTTCAACAATCATGATCTTCCGATGTGGGCTAGTTTCGTGAAAGGAACAGATCTGGATCTGGTGTGCCGTCTGAATATTCTCCGCGACGATTCGCGAGTGAAACTCCAAGCCGAACGAAAAAATCAGATAGAAGCTTGGTCCAAATTCACCGCCCCGGAAAACCTAACCCTGAAGCTGCATGAAACCATGGCCAAAGCTTCCGGAAAGTACTTTGTCGTCACCGTGGAAGATCTGTGGGGCGAAGAAGCTCCACAAAATATTCCTGGGACTTGGAAAGAGTATCCGAACTGGCGTCGAAAATACTCCCTGCCCATTTCACAGTGGAGTGAAAACAAATTGCTTCAGTCCGTCTTTGAAGTTCTTAAACAGCACCGCACTAGAAAAAAATAAACTCAAAAATCTAGAACCAAGCCTCAAACTGATAACCGAAAGTGGTGCCGGCATTTTTATCTTTAAATGTGGGCGCGGCATCGTCAATGAAACTGCGGTTCGAAGTTGTCCAGAAAGAATGCGCCAGGAAGGCTCTCATCACAGGGCGCATCCATATTCCTTTTCCAATGGATAATTGGGGCGCCACGCTGATCCGACCGAGTCCCCTGACTCCGATAGGTTCGCCGTTGTTATCCACTTCAGCATCGTTTTTAATTTGCGAGTAACCTGCTTCAAAAACCCATTGAAATCTATCCGTCACAAAGTAGGTGGGTCGCACTCCCACTTCTTGCCACTCGCGATGATTTTTAGTCTGCGTGCCATTGTCACCAATTTCGGCGGCGGCCGCCACCATGAGTGCCCACTTCTCGCTCAGATTTGCATTCCAGTCCTCAACCACTCGGAAAGTCCAAGCTTTGTTCGGACTCTCATCCGTCGCAGGCAGGGCACTGTTCGCATAAATATTAAAATCCTTCACGGTGCCTTTTCCATAAAGCAGAGTGAAATTATTGTTACCCTGTAAGACCATTCCTTGCAGACGTACCGCAAGAGAGTAACCCGAACTCGCCACATAATTGTTTGCAACATCTGAACTTGCCGGCGCCCAAGCATAAACTCCCCACAAATTCAACCCCTGAAGATCCTTCCAACGAAAATCCAAGGCTTGAAGGACGGGCCTTCCCACGGAAGTGGTGAGAGTTTCATTGGCTTGAATGAGATGGGCGAAAGAAAATTTACCCGCACTTACAGGGAGATTCTCCACCCCTGCGCCGACGCCACTCATGTCTGCAAAATAATACCAATCGAAAATATGAAGATCGACATCACGATAGAAACGCTTTCCTATCCAGAAGTCTCCGGGAACTTCAGAAAATCCACCAGCACGGACGTAGGCTTCGACTTGATTTATGTCACGGTCACCTTTTGGCTCCCATTGACGCGTGCCCTTCGAATTAAATTCTAGGCGCAGCTGCGTCTTAAAATAATTCGCATTGCCTTCTTCCGCTTTTTTATTGTTAAAAGAAAAAGCAAGTTCTGAATAAAATCCGCATTCATTCCCTAAACGCATGAAATTACCAGGGATTCCAATGTTATAAAAACATTCTTGCTGGCCGCCCTCGAGATTGAGCCCAGTGCCTCCACGAAGATACGCGTTGAAATCCGCCTCTAGAGCAAAGCTCGACGAATTCATTCCTAAAATGGAAAACAAAAGTACAAACATTTTTTTCATTTTTTCTCCGCGCTATTCTCGCTCTTCATTCTTATATTCAGCTCTGCTAATCCGTTGCAATATTCCCCAAAAAAATAAGTCTCTTGAAAAATGTAAGGGATACTCATAAAGTCTTCGCCTGGCCACACTTTATGCAAACGGTCTTACATTTTAGGGAGGGGATTTTGAACCGAGTCTGTTGCCTGCTTTTAATTATTCTATTTCAAAATTTTCCCGCGATGGCCGTAGGCGTACGAGCGCGGTGGCTGAACTCCTCAAGAATTCTATACAAACTGGCTCCTGGAACTTACATCAGCAATAGTACGCAATTTTTTTTGATGGATGGAGACCAATCCGTCAGAACAGGCTCCACCATTTACCTGCCTTTGCTTTCTCTGAAAGATGATCAAGCTCTGCTAGATACTTCCATGCTTTCCAGAACGGAGATTAAAAATCTCATCTCTCGGGCGCTGAAACTCTTTATCGTTACCAACACTAAACAGATCTTAGATTCATCCGCGATTCAGTACGCAGGGCTCCTGGATGAACTGTATACCTATGAAGGTCAGGATCTTGGCGGAGAGTGCATCAGTGACAAATGCAATCTCAAACTCTGGGCTCCCACCGCTCAACGCGTTCGTGTTTTCCTTTTCGCCAATGCCATAACTCCCATTGAGCAAGCGCAAATTCTTAACCTGAGTTTAGATGGCGGGGTCTGGAGCCTTTCACTGCCGATTGAATTCAAAAACTTTTATTATCTTTATGAAGTGCAGGTCTACCAACCCTTTACGGATCGCGTAGAAACAAATCTGGTCACTGATCCTTATAGCAAAAGTTTAAGTCTCAACGGCACTCGCTCCCAATTGGCAGACCTCAACGATCGCGGCCTACTGCCGCCGGATTGGAATAATCTGCAAAAGCCGCCCCTGAATAACCTTAAAGAAGCTGTGATCTATGAACTTCATCTCCGTGACTTCAGCGTCAACGATGTCACAATTCCTCCAGAACTGCGCGGGACCTATCTGGCTTTTACTGAAAAAAACTCCATGGGAATGCGCCACTTAAAATCCCTGGCAGATGTGGGGATGACCCATCTGCATCTGCTGCCCTTCAATGATTTTGGCAGTGTGAACGAAGATAAATCAAGCTGGGAAAACTATGCGGGCAAAAGCTCCAACTTGAAAGAGCCGCAAAGTGTCCTGAGCGGCATTCGTTCCAGTGATCCTTTCAACTGGGGCTATGATCCCGTTCACTATATGACCCCCGAGGGCAGTTACGCCCTTAACGGAGAGGGCACCGCACGAATCCTCGAAGTCCGCCAAATGGTCAAGGCCCTGAATGAATCCGGCTTGCGCGTGGTGCAAGATGTGGTACTCAATCATACTTACGAAAATGCTCTGGGAGCTTTTTCAGTGTTTGATAAAATCGTGCCTCTTTATTATTACCGTCTCGATGATCACGGCCAGGCTTTTCGGACCTCGTGCTGCTTTGATACCGCGAGCGAGCATCACATGATGGAAAAGCTGATGATCGATACGGTTCTTCATTGGGCTAAGACCTACAAAATCGATGGCTTTCGTTTTGATCTGATGTCTTTTCACTCCATCGCCACGATGGAGCGTCTTCGGCAAGCTTTGCGTGCTTTAACGATGCCAAAAGATGGAGTGGATGGTTCTAAAATTATTCTCTATGGAGAGGGTTGGAGTTTTGGCTCCCTCTTTAATCTTGCACCCACTGAATCCATGAATCTCGAAAACTCCTATGGGACTGATTATGGTTTTTTCAACGATCGGCTGCGCGACGCGGTTCGCGGGGGAACCAGCAATTCCGCCGAAAAATCTGATCAAGGCTTTGCCACCGGTTTATTCTTTGACTTCAATCATGAACCTGCCAATCGCAACACACCCACTGATGAGGCCAACCAAAGGGACAAGCTTTTACATTTAGGCGATGTGATCAAAGCGGGGCTAGCCGGAAATTTGCGCGATTTCTCTTTCAAAGAACACCTGGGTTCGAGGATCCATGCCGGGAATTTACTCTTCCGCGGGGCTCCGGTCGGAGTGGCTTCGCAAGCGCTGGAAACTATTAATTTTGTCTCAGCCCACGATGGTTATACTCTTTGGGATGCGATTCAAGCTAAAGCTCCTTTCCATACTCCCGGGCGCAATGCGGATCTGGCCACTGCGGATGAGCGTCAGCGCATTCAACAGCTCGCCTTGGCAATTCCACTTTTGGGCCAAGGCATTCCCTTTATGGAAGCCGGCACCGATCTGTTACGTTCCAAAAACGGAGACCAAGACAGCTATGATTCAGGGGACTTTTTCAATCGTATTGATTGGACCGGCACTACCAATCATTGGGGAGAAGGTCTTCCACCCGCTTGGAAAAATATTGATGATTGGGCTTTATGGCATCCTCGCCTCTTAGACCCCGGTTTGAGAGTCATTCCTTATCTGATCGCGAAGACTCATAATTATCTGAAGGCTTTGCTTCAGGTGAGAAAAAGTTCAAGCTTATTTCAACTCAACACCTTGGATGAAATTTCAAAACATCTTTCTTTTATCGACAATGAGACTCAGCCAGAGCCAGGCTTGATTGCGATGCTTTTGCAGAATCAAAATGAATCTCTTTTGATTTTTTTCAACGCCTCTCGCTATGGCCGCGACTTCTCAAATAGGATTTTAAAAAATAACTGGGCAGTTCATCCACTCTTGAATGAAAAAGTCGATGCTGTTTTAGCTGAGGTGGCTATAGATCCAAATCAGGGCACCATTCACCTTCCTGGTCGCAGCACGGTTATTTTGAAATTAAATAATATTTCACTCAAAGGCCACCGATGAACTTTAAGTTGAACTTTAAGATGAACTTTGGGCGGAACTTTAAATATATAACAATTCTTTTGTCGGCCCTTTTTATCATGACCTTCACGGCCCCTCTCGCTCATGCTGAAAAGATGCGAATTCAGATCTGGCATCAGATGATTTATGGACATCGCCAAGTCCTGGCTGAAGCCATTGAAAATTTTGAAAAAGAAAATCCAGACATCACCGTTCAAGCCACTTATCGTGAGACTGAAGAACTTCGCTCAAGTTATCAAGCCGCAGCCATGGGTGGCAGCGGTCCCGAGCTGGTATATGGTCCTAGCGACCAAATCGGTCCTTTTGCCACTATGGGGATCATCCAACCGCTCGATGGAATATATAATCTCGACGTCCATCCAGAGGCCTTCGCCAAATTTGATCCCCTCGCCATCCCGCTTTATCAAGGCAAACATTATATGCTGGGCGGATTGGTGGGAAACCACCTTATGCTCATCTATAATAAGAAATTTGTCTCTACTCCACCCAAAACCACGGCGGAGCTGATTGACATCGGCAAAAAATTAACCGTGGATTTTAATGGGGATGGAAAGATCGACCAATTCGGCTTGGTCTTTAACTATACCGAGCCTTTTTTTATTGCTCCCTTTATTCCCGCTTTTGGCGAAGCGCTGATGAAAGACGGCGCGCAACCAAACTTGGACACGGAAGGAGTGCTTAAGACTTTTCAGTTTATTTTAGATCTTCGTGACAAATATAAAATCATTCCTAAAGAGTGCGATTATGAAACCGCCAATGCTCTGTTTAAGCAAAACAAAGCGGCTATGTTAATCAACGGAGACTGGTCCTGGGGGGACTATAAAGCGGTCAACATGGATTTCGGCATTGCCCGCATTCCCATGATTTCCGAGACCGGTCGCTGGCCAAGTCCTTTGGTGGGTACGGCGGGTTATTCCTTGAACGCGAATGTCAAAGATCCAGAGCGCCTGGCTGCCACCTTGAGAGTCTTGAATTATTTGACCTCTGAAAAAACTCAACTTCTCTTCACAGAACGCGTGGGAGTTTTGCCTTCTCTTATCTCGCTGCGCGAAAATCCACAGGTGAAAAACAATCCTTTGCTGCAAGTGTCTTCTGATATCATGACCGTGGGAACAGCGATGCCCGTGGTCCCTGAAATCCGGGGGGTGTGGGATAGCTTGCGCATTCAGTACCAGAAAATTCTTGCGGGCTCTGTGACTCCAGAAGGGGCTGCAAAGGCCGCGCAAAGTATGGCGGAAGCGCAGATTAGCAATATGAATGAAGTCATTCAACCTGACGCCTCCCTTTGGGTGATTAAGATCGTCATTCTCTTGGCGGTTCTGTGGTTGCTGTGGATTTCTCGCGGCGCCGGGATTGATTTTGTAAAAGGCTTCTGGGGCCCTCAGCGTTTCGTTTACTTTATGATGCTGCCCGCTTTCATCGGGATCTTCGCAGTGATCGTTTATCCTTTTATTTATAATATCTGTATTTCACTTTCAAATTTTAGTCTGCGCACGTTCCAAGATTGGTCCCTCATCGGAGTCCATCACTATGTTGAAGCCCTCAGTGACCCGAAATTTTATACGCTCTTTTTCAAAACCTTGATCTGGACCGTCTCCAATGTGTTCTTCCACGTGACCATCGGCGTTTTCTTAGCTGTGGTGATTCACCAAGTTCTCCCAGCAAAAGCTTTCTGGCGGACTTTGTTTATTATTCCCTGGGCGGTGCCTCAGTACATCACGGCCTTGACCTGGCGGGGGATGTTCAATCAAGAATACGGGCCAATCAATCTCTTCCTTCAACAGTTTTTACATTTGTCTCCAGTGCAGTGGCTAAGCCAACCCTTCACGGCTTTCACCGCTTGTATCGTAACCAATGTGTGGCTGGGCTTTCCATTTATGATGATCGTCGCTTTGGGTGGATTGCAATCGATCCCCCAATCCCTTTATGAAGCCGCTTATTTGGATAAAGCCAATGCTTGGCAAAGATTCCGTCACATCACTTGGCCCCTGTTGATGCCCGTGATGGTGCCCGCCGCTTTGCTCGGCTGCATCTGGACTTTTAACAATTTAAATATCGTCTGGTTGGTCAGCAATGCCGGGGAACCGGGAGATCAAACTCATATCCTCGTGAGCTATGTTTATAAAGCGGCCTTCAACCTTTATCGCTATGGCTATGCCGCTGCGGTTTCCATGTTGATCTTCTTGATTTTGATCCTTTGGAGTCTCGGATCCCTGCGCGCGCAATTCAAAAAGGAGCAAAAATCATGAGAAGCCTGCCGATTCAAAAAATTCTTGCGTGGTTCAGCATCCTGCTTTTTGCGGTCTTTTCAATTTATCCCATGCTGTATGTCTTAGGCATCTCTCTGCGGGGGGACAATGCCTTTCAGTCCCAATCACTCGAGATCATCACTTCGACATCCACGATGAAAAACTTCCTTGATCTCTTTACTCAGACGGATTTTTTAATCTGGCTGCGAAACTCTTTACTGGTCTCCGTTGGCACCACTCTTTTAGGAGTGGCTTTCGCTTCGACCAGTGCCTATGCTCTGTCGAGATTTCAATTTCGCGGGCGCAACATGATGCTGTTCTCCTTGCTCGCCACCCAGATGTTTCCACCCACGATGTTGATTCTGCCGTTTTATATTATTCTTTCCAAGCTTCACTTGATTGATAGTTTTTGGGGACTTTTTCTGATCTATTCTTCAACAGCGCTCCCTTTCTGCGTCTGGCAAATGAAAGCCTACTATGACACGATCCCAAAAGAACTCGAAGAGGCCGCCATTTTGGATGGCTGCTCCCGCTGGCTGACCTTTTGTAAAATCATTTTGCCTCTATCAGCTCCGGCTCTTGTCATCACCGCGCTTTTTAGTTTTATGGCGAGCTGGAGTGAATACGTGGTTGCGGCGGTGGTCCTGCAAGATCCACAGATGTATACGCTGCCGTTGGGGCTGCGTTCGTTCCAAGCCAGCCTCGCCACTCAGTGGGGACTCTATGCTGCGGGTGCCCTCATCGTCAGTCTTCCAGTTCTGATTTTATTTATTAGTATTTCACGTTATTTGATTTCCGGTCTGACTATTGGAAGTGTGAAAGGATAACTATGACTCACATTGAATTTTCTGAAATCACCAAAAGCTTTAAAGACAATCACATCCTCAACGGCGTCAATCTGGAAATTGCCAAAGGTGAATTCTTAGTCCTGGTGGGTCCTTCCGGTTGCGGTAAATCCACTCTGTTGCGCACTTTGGCGGGCCTTGAAAAAATGGATGCCGGAGATATTAAAATCAATGGCAAATCCATTAAAAATATGGAACCCCAGGACCGCGATGTGGCCATGGTTTTTCAAAATTATGCGCTTTATCCGCATATGAATGTGGCCGAAAATATGGGCTTCGCCATGAAGCTACAAAAGCGTTCTGCCAGCGAAATTTCCGCCCAAGTAAAAAAAATCGCGCAGCTTTTGCAAATTGATCATCTCTTAGAGAGAAAGCCTAAAGAACTTTCTGGGGGTCAATGCCAACGGGTGGCTCTGGGCAGAGCTTTAGCCCGCCAGACTTCTATAATTCTTTTTGATGAGCCTCTGTCAAATTTGGATGCACACCTGCGCAGTCAAATGCGGGTTGAAATCAAACGTCTTCATCAGACTTTGCAAAATACCATGATCTATGTCACCCATGATCAAATGGAGGCCACCACCATGGGAGACCGCATTGCGGTCTTGAAGGACGGAAAAATCGAGCAAATTGGCACTCCCTCTGAAATTTATCATCGACCTAAAAATCTTTTTATCGCGAGCTTTATCGGCTCTCCGGAAATGAATTTCATGGAAGGCCCTCTAGTGAAAAAACTTCCCTGGCCTGAAGCTAAAAAACCAGAACAAATTTTAGGCGTTCGTCCTGAGGTTTTTAAAATCAGCAATGGAGTTCCCCAGGCGAATGAACTCGAATTAGGAAGTTTCCAGGTGGAGCTTTCGGAAAACCTCGGAGGCCAGCAAATGCTGCACGGACGCCTTGAAGGACAGAACCTAAGAATTTTTGCAGACTCCACGGAGTTTTTTAGAAAGGATCAAATCCTCCCCGTAAAGATAGATCTGACAAAATCGCATTTATTTGATAAACAAACAGGAGTAAATCAACGACTTCAAGAAGGAGTTTAAATGCCTTGGAATGGAATTATACAACGGCTCAGATTTCAAAAATCATTGCTAAATTTAGCGATAGGCGCCCTGGGGATTTTACTGGTTTCTCTCCAGGTGCACGCCGGCCCCCGCACCGCCTTTGTTCATCTCTTTGAATGGCCATGGAAAGATGTCGCCTTAGAGTGTGAAAACTATTTGGGACCGGCCGGCTTTGCGGCAGTTCAAGTCTCCCCTCCCCATGAACATATCCGCACGCAAAACAGCCCTTGGTGGGAACGTTATCAAGTGGTGAGTTACAAGTTAGAATCTCGCAGTGGCAATGAAGCGGAATTTATAGATATGGTTCAGCGCTGCAAAAAAGCCGGGGTAGATATCTACGCTGACGCTATCTTAAATCATATGACCGGAATGGCTGGAGGCAACGGCCTTAGCGGCACCCCCTATTCTCATTATGATTATTCCCCCCTTTATTCTTACGCGGATTTTAATCATTGCAGCCTCAACGGCAACGATGATATCCAGAATTACAGCAATCGTTACGAGGTTCAAAATTGCGAACTTCTCGATCTTGCCGATCTGGCGACAGGCTCTGAAAAGGTGCGCAACACCTTAGCCAATTATCTCAATCATCTTTTAGATTTGGGAGTGACGGGCTTTAGACTGGATGCTGCTAAGCATATTCCGGCCGTGGACTTAGCGGCCATTAAAGCCAAGCTCAAAAGACCGGCTTATATTTACCAAGAAGTGATCTATAATCCCGGCTGCCCTATTCAATACAATGAGTATTTTTCCGTAGGCGATGTTATGGCCTATGATTTCCCCCATATCCTGGCACGGGGCTTTCAACATAAAGATACGAACAGCCTTCTCCATATTGCGGATGGATTTCCCGCGAGCGATAGCTCCGTAATTTTTGTCACTAACCATGATCTAGAACGTGGCGGTGGAGTGCTCAGCTTTAACTCCAGCCAACAACCCCTCTATCGCCTTGCTCAAATTTTCATGATGGCGTGGCCCTATGGCTATCCTCAGATTTTCTCCGGATATCAATTTAATGATATGAACGCAGGCCCCCCCGTCGGCTCTGACTTTAGAACCTTGAGCGTGTTAGATTCCAAATCTCTTTGTAAGGCCCCTTGGACCTGTGAACATCGCCTTCCTGAGGTGGCCGCGATGGTCAACTTCCGCAATCAAACAGACAACACCTTCCGCGTGGACCACTGGTGGAGCAACGGCCAAGACTTAGTAGCTTTCAGTCGTGGTCAGAATGGTTTTGTCGCTATTAATTTTTCCACCAACCCAATCACCCGCACTTTTTCAACGACCATGAGTCCCGGGACTTATTGCAATATTCTGGAAGGACATTGCAATGAGCATTTCACGGTGGAAAATGGCTTTGTGAGTGTCATCTTCCCACCGCTCTCTGCAGTGGTGCTTTTAAAGAATTAATTTATGAAGAAAATGACTTACACCATCGGCTTAGATCTTGGCGGTACAAAACTTGCCGCCGCCCTTTTAAATAACAAGGGGGAGATGCTCGATTTTATCAAGGTCCCCGTTGATATGAAGCGGGAGGCTTCCGCATTGAGGACTCAAAAAAGAGTGATCAGCCTGATGACTGACATCACCATGGATTTTAAAAATCGTTTCCCCAAAGAGACCACGGGCCCGCACTTCAAAGGCGTGGGCCTTGCCAGCGCCGGTCCTTTGAATGCGGCGGAGGGCAAGCTCACTTATCCCGTCAACTATCCCGGCTGGAAGATTGTTCCCATTCGTGAGCTCCTGCAGAAGGATATTCAACGCCGTGGTTTTAAAACCAAAATCTTCTTTCAACATGATGCCACGGCGGCAGCTCTCGCCGAGGGCTGGGTGGGTGGCGCTAAGAAAATGTCTTCCTACGCTGTGGTCAGTGTCGGCACAGGCGTCGGCTCGGGCGTGATCTTCCAGCACCTTCCCGTGCAAAGTCGCGGCCGTGGCTCTGAATATGGTCATACGATTATCGATTATAAGAAGCTTCAGGAAAACCCCACCGGCCTACATCACTGCACTGTTGAAGGGGTGGCTTCAGGCACAGGACTCCTCCGTCGCGCGAAAGAGATGGGTTTCACTGGTACGTCCGTAGAGGAGCTAGTAAATACCAAGGATGAAAAATATCAAATTCTTTACAAGGATATGGCTTGGGCCTTGGCTTGCCTTTGTTACAATCTCTCCATTGGCTATAATTTAGAAAAGATCTTCCTGAGCGGCGGACTGATTAAAATCCGCAGCCTCTATTTTGCGGATTTAAAAGCCCACTATAAAAGCATGATCCAGCAAATGAATCCGGCCTTTGAGTGTAAAATTGAAATCGCTAAAACAAAAAACACCGCAGGTGTTTTGGGAGCGGGGTATCTGCCTTATCTCTCTTCATTGAAGAAGTGAGCCCCCCGGACGATGGGCTAGAAATCTAAAGTCAAACTTTAGATTATTATGATAAACTAAAGTTTGACTTTAGATTTAAATATACCAATAATATATAGATATGAAAAAAAAGGTCTATGCGAGAATACTCGACCCCTTTATTGAATTAAAAAATGGATCCTTTTTCTTGTTTGGCCCTCGAGGGGTAGGGAAATCCTATCTTTTAAGAACCGTGATTGATCAAAAGAAAACTTTTTATATCAATCTCTTAGATTCCTCACTTTATTTTCGTTTACAAAGAAACCCCTCTGAACTGATGGATATGATTATATCGAAGCCCGTCAATCAAGTTGTCATTGATGAAATTCAAAGAATTCCTGAATTGTTGAATCTGGTCCATCTTATGATTGAGGAGCAAGAACTCAAGTTTATCCTCACTGGAAGCAGCGCCCGGAAACTGAAACGAGGCCAAGCAAATATGTTAGCAGGCCGGGCTCTCTCCAGGGAATTGTTCCCACTGACTTGGAGTGAAATCGATGATTTTAATCTAAAAAAATATCTTCAGTTTGGCGGCTTACCGAGTTCCTATCTTTCAGCAAATCCCGACGATTTTCTCAACGCTTACACCAACACCTACCTCAAAGAGGAAATTCAAGCAGAGGGCCTGGTAAAGAAACTTCCTGCTTTTTCCAGCTTTCTTTCTATGGCGGCCCTCTCTTCCGGAGAACAACTTAACTTTGCTAACATATCCAATGAGGTCGGCGTCAGCGCGGTCACCATCCGGGAGTATTATTCAATTTTGGAGGACACCTTATTGGGATTTTTTGTCCAGCCTTGGGTGAAGTCGAAAAAAAGAAAACCCATTTCAACGGCTAAGTTCTATTTTTTTGATACCGGTGTTCGCAATACTTTGGCCGAAATTGGCACCCTCGATGAAAAAAGCAATACCTGGGGTCAAGCCTTCGAGCATTTTATAGCAATGGAGCTTCGGGCATTTCTTTCTTACAAGCTGAAAAACAAGATAAAACTTTGTTATTGGAGATCCACCAGTCAGTTCGAGGTGGATTTTATTTTGGGAGATGCCGTGGCTATTGAAGTCAAATCGGCAAAAAAAGTTCAGGCGAATTTTTTAAAAGGATTAAAAGCTCTTCAAGAAGAAGGGCTGGTAAATAAATTCTATCTGGTCTCTAATGATCCTCTAGAGAAAGTGACTGACGGAGTCCACTGCCTGCCCTGGCAGGTGTTTTTAGAAAAATTATGGAGCGGAAAAATAATTTAAAGTCGAAATTTCAAAAAATTTTTCGAATCGAGGAGAACCAGTTCGAATTTTCTATGTGAGATCCAAAGAAAAAGTGGATCTTTTAATAGAACTTCCTAATAAACGTTACGTTGCCGCTGAAGTTAAATTTTAAACACGTGGTCATAATCCAAGAAAGTTTCCAGATATTTTTTTCTCTTGAATCGAGACCTCACTAAGGGACTGAAAACCAAATAATAAATAAGGTAGCCACGTAAGTGAGGCCGGCTTAAAATAGTTGAATTTACTTTCAATCACATACAGACTAATACTAGCGATTATTTTGTCTCTCAAGTGTAATCTTTTTATTTACGGCTTGTTCAGCTTTAAATTTATCTAGCACAGTAAAAGAACCTTTGCAGGTTAATGATCCAATTCAGCCACCTGAAATGCACCGCTTTTCGATTTCGAGTCAGCTATCAGGCCCACCCTTTAAACCAAATTTTAATTCTAGAATCGAATTTGACAATAAAGGGAATCTACTACTGGTTCCGGGAGAAAGGATCAAGAGGTTCAGAAAAAGATTGCAGAAGGACTCCAAGTCCTCAATGAAAAACACGATAGACTTGAAAAGCCTTTACGAGAAAAAGGAATTGTTGATAAAAGGACAAAGAAAACTTCTACAAATGAAAATAGTCCAACTCGGGAATACACCAAGTCGGGGGGAACAGAGGCATTAGACAAAGATTTTGAAAAACTGGATGGGCCATCACAAAAGTTGGATGATATTGAAATTAAACATGGCAAAGACGGAATTAACGCTGTCAAGCGACCGAGAAAAGATGGACAAGCCCCCACTCTAGAAATGCAGCCAGAAAAAACAGGAAATCGCATTGACGACTCGACTCGGATTAAAATCAGGTATAGGTGATCATGAAAAAGGAGAGTAGCAAAAAAACACAAAATCATAAATTTAATTGGGAAGAAACTTGGTTTCTAGAAAAATTAGAATACAAAGCCAGTATGATCCTTGAACTTCATATTGTTGGTGCAAAAAAGGAGCCACCTGAAGATCTTATTATCGACAATGTCAATTTAGGGCAGGCCTACCCCCTCGTTTGGGATACTTCGAAAAAAGTTGTTGTTCGATTTTTTCAACCTTTGGCATTTCAACGTCTCGACGAATCGTTTGGCGCTGAAAACGGTGGAACCTATACTGGTGAGCGATTCAAAATTTATAGTGATTCAGAATACCTTCGCTATTATTCAAAGGTCGCTTTTGGCATTGTTGATAAACCCATACAACACTACAGTTTCACTTGCTCAGACGACATCATTGATATTTTATCAACTGAAGGACCAGAAATAGAAAATATTCAGAATGCACCCCCGACATAAAAATGTGAGGACAGAACTCAAATTTATCCCAGGTCCACATTATTTATCACTCGCCAGTCCGCGATCCGCTTTCTCAGTATAGAATTCCGCCAAGCCAGAACCGAGATGGTAGACAGCGGTTTCAATCACCAGGTCGTTGCTTTTTAATTTTTCAGAAACTATTTTAGAGCGTGCCACTAAATCGCGGGCAACCCCTGAGGCGTTGGCTCTTGCTTCTGAAATATAACCTTGGGAAGGCTCCTTGCCGCTAAATTTACTGATGCGCGGGTGAATATCCTTCACCAAGGCATTCAGAGCAGGCGAACCGGCATCTTCTCCTTTGAGAGTTGAAAAGGCCGCTTTCACGGCGCCACAAGATTCATGAGCCATCACCACTAGCAAGTGAGAACCGATATGTTCTAAGGCATACTCAACACTCGCGATGGCGGCATTATCCAGTGCCTCACCGGCGGTTCGCACCACAAAAATCTCTCCTAGTTTTTGATCAAATAGGACTTCGGGGGGAACTCGAGAATCTGAGCAAGACAAAACAATCGCGTGGGGTTTCTGACCGCCCACAAGACGTTGGCGATCTCGATTGGACTGCCCATCTTTTCTTAAGAAACCTTTTACGTAACGGCTATTTCCATTTTTGAGCCAGCTAAAAGAGGTCTTCGCATTCACACCAGAATCGGCGGCTGCATGGGAGGCTTCTTTATGCGTCGACGTTTCAGATTGAGAATAAGAAACGGGAGTGAACGAAAGGATAAGAGACAGAAATAACGATTTCCTGATGCCATTCATAAATACACCTCTTCTTTGGTCTAGGTTCCTCCTCTCTTCGTCATTATGAAGCCAGACTTTAGGCCAAGGGGAATTTTTCAGCGACACCCGGATTGCCGGAAAATAATGGTATTGTAACTGTCTCAAGAAAAGACCCAGCTTTTCGCTCGGCCGAAGTAAAGATTCTATTTCCGTCTATAATTTTAACATGGCTCAAGAATTCAGTGGCGTTGAGTTCCTAGGCTTGTTAAAAGCCCACCTTGTTTAGATATTCAAATAATTCAATGGAGCATTTATGAAGAACGGATTTATAGCCCTGGTCCTAATAATGAGCGCCTCTTGGGCTTGCGCTGAAAACCTCCACCCTTTTCACAGCGACGGCTGCAGCGGTTCTCCAGATTCCATTTTAGGAACAAGTTATATCCATTGTTGTATTGCCCATGACTTTGAATATTGGGTTGGTGGAACTAAAACTCAAAAAAATCAAGCTGACGAAAATCTCAAACAATGTATCCAGAGAACAATACCTTCCTTGAAGATGGTTGGCTCAATTTATAAACTTGGAGTTATCATCGGTGGTACTCCCACTTTCTTTGGAGCCATCAATAGTCCTTTTACCTGGCGTTGGGGTTATGGTTGGGAAGAGGATCATGGATATTCTCCATCGACTAAACAGGAATTAGAACTCGCACTGATTGACCTTCAAAGGATGGAAGCAGACTTTGACGCCCACGAAAGAGCCCTCAATGAAACTCAGGGTTTCGCTTGGAGATTTGGGAACCTTAAGATTTCCCCTGAACAATTTAAGCAAATAAAGAAAGACCTTCAGAAAAAAATTAACAGCATCATAAGTATATTGAATGACACTGATTTATGATTTTTCAATTTAAAAGGAAACATTGCTTATTTCAATTTATGGCCTTACCCACTCTCAGTATCAAAATATCGCCATTCCTATAGCCAAGAGTTTTTCTGCGAAGTTTTCCAGTGATTTTGAAACACGAGTTATTTATCAAGCCACCCAGGAAGATCTGTACTCGGCACTGAATAACCCCCAAAGCGTGGGGGTCTTCTGGCTGAGTCATTCAAATAGCGGAATTCAAGCTTCAGGGATAGGAATGGGCGGAAGTATCGTTGATTCTAAAGGTGTGGATGTTTCTAGAGTCTTTACAAAAATCCATCCAAACATAAAATGGATCGGAGTCATTGGCTGCAAAGCTTTACCGATCTTTAAGGGGTTCGCAGACAAAGGTTTTTATAAAGACAAAAATATTTTTTTACATGATCAGGCCTTTAACTGGAACGCCCTTGTAGGTATGGACCACAGCACCTCCCTTACTAGCTTTTCCGGCCTGGTCATCTCCTCGAGCACGAAACTAGCTCTAACAAATATCGACTCCGATAGAAATTTCAAAAATGCCACTACTTATCTCCAGCGTTTAAAGCGTGAAAACCAACTCACTGATGTTCAAACTCCAGCAGACTCAAACGTTCTCAGATTTAAAGTGAAACGGGTTCCAGATCATTTTAATAAGAATGAAATGGTCGCAGTACAGGTCTTGGTGAACAGTTTAATTCTACTTACTGACCCTGAATCATAAGCCCTTGGGGATTACACAAAATGTGTATCGAGTGCTGCATTAGATAAACGCAACGCATCCGAAAAAGGTACGGCGTACCCTCAATAAAGTAAAAACTTCTTCCGGGTTTTCAGCCAGGCCTTCTCGTCCTTCTTCAAAGCTTTTTCTAAATCCGCTGGGGTGGCCTTGGGGTTCTCGATCCACTCCCGCAATTCTGGTCCGCCGTTGATCACATCGAAGGCTAATTTCCCTACAGTGTATTCATAAGCGAAATCACGATAGAGAGCGTAATTGGGATGAATCTCGCGAATGCACTTCAGCATCAAGGCGATCAGACGATAGGGTTTAAATAACTGAGGCTGATAAGCAGCGATGTCCGCGTGGATTTGGAAACCATGGCAGAGTTTCTTCTCGTGCTTATGAAACGTCGGTTCAAAGAAGCATTCCCGCAGAATAATTCCCTTCAACCATTGCGGTGCTTTTTTCTGCATTCGTCCTAACACTTCCGTGAAATCAATATCACTCGCTCCGACCTGCTCCAAAGCCCGGGTCGTTCCGCGACCTTCACTCAAGGTGGTGCCTTCGATCATCACGGTGCCGCAATAAGCCCGAGCCATATTCAAGGTCTGGGCATTCGGAGAGGGATTCACCCAAGCGCGATCCATGGGCCAGCCAAATCCCGGCTTCTTTTCGCAGTGATAGCCTTTCATTTTAATGACTTTCAAATCGAGATCCAATTTGAAATGCTCTTTGTAAAATAAAGCCATCTCTCCACAAGTCAGACCGTGGCGCATGGGGCACTCAGCCGCTCCAACAAAGGACTCCCAACCGGGGCGCAAAGAAAAACCTTCGACTTCGCGACCCGCAGGATTAGGACGATCTAAAATAATCACTTGTTTTTTACGTCGAGCACATTCCTGCATTACGTAAAGCAAAGTGGTGATGAAAGTATAGATACGGCAGCCCAGATCTTGCAGATCAAAAATCGCCACGTCAAAAGTCTCCATCATCTTTGGCGAGGGAGTTCTGACTTTGCCATAGAGGGAATATATCGGAATTTTATAGTCCGGATGAATGAAGTCCTCACTCTCGATCATATTGTCTTGTTTTTCACCCTTGACTCCGTGTTGGGGACCAAAGGCTGCTGACAAGCCGATGGTCTTATGAAGAAGATCAAAACTGTGACGAAGCTTTTCATCCACACTAGCAGGATGGCAGATCAGAGCGACCCTTTTCTTTTTCAAAACCTGGATTAATTTTTTGTCCTCTAAAAGAACTTCCACACCCATTTTCATTCTTCAGTCCCTCGCTGTAAAATAAAACTCTTCATCAAATGAAAATCAGGCTGAGTGCCCTTGTGAGCAAGAGCGCAGTAGTGTTTCGTGCCATTTTTCTCCAGAAGAATCGCCGTCAACCCCACACGAAATTGACTATAGAAAGTTTTATTTTCAAGCTCCACCAAAAGGCGTTTTTTCACGGCATCCCAGCCCATACTTTTCAAAACAAACTCCTCAGTGGGAGCCGCCGGCTGAGGCAGGCGATAGCTTTCAAATTTATAAGCATTCCAAGCAGGGTTTAAAGAGAAATTAAATTCAAAATATTTTGAACTGCCCAGGGGACTTAAAAAAGCCTCGAAGCACGTGGCCTGCCAAAGGCCGTCTTGCCGTGGAACCTGAGCTTCTGGCCAAGAAGCGGAAGTTTTAGGCAATTCGAAAAGCTCAGCGCTTTGCTCTAAAAAACCAAACTCAAGATAAAGAGAAGAATCTTTAAATTGAAGATCCGCCTCCAGCAGAAGGGTTTCCCCACTGCAAAGAGGTTCCATAGCATTGGGATCACTGAAAGGAGGCGAAAATGAGATTAGATTTGGCATAAGCAAAAGTCTAGCAAGGGAGGTTTGCCTTGGGAACCAGGAAGTCCGTAATGCAAAGCTTCCCGCGTGCCAAAGAGGCTCAATTAGCGTATACCATAAAGGTATTCTCTTTACTTCAAAGGAAATGTTCATGTCTGAATCTACTCAATTTGATCTGGTAATTATCGGCTCTGGACCTGGTGGCTATGTGGGAGCGATCCGCGCTTCGCAATTAGGACTTAAAACCGCCGTCGTTGAAAAAGAAAGCACCTTTGGCGGCACTTGCGTCCGCGTGGGCTGCATCCCTTCTAAAGCCCTGCTTGAAAGTACGGAGCACTTCGAAGCCGCTCAACATGATTTCGCCAGCCATGGCATCAAGGTTTCAAAAGTGGAGCTGGATTTAACGACTATGATGTCTCGTAAAGACAAAGTCGTAAAATCCAACACGGATGGCATCTCTTTCTTATTTAAAAAAAATAAAATCACTTCTTTCCAAGGAACTGGAAAAATCCTGAAAGCCGGCTCAGTGGAAGTCACTGCGGCTGATGGCTCTAAGCAAGTGATCTTGACTAAAAATATCGTGATTGCTACGGGATCAGTTCCAGTCGAACTCCCCTTTTTAAAATATGATGAAAAAAAGATTGTCTCCAACACGGGCGCTTTGACCTTGTTAGAGGTTCCGAAAACCATGATCGTCGTCGGCGGCGGCGTGATCGGCCTTGAGCTGGGCTCCGTCTGGGGGCGCCTGGGTTCCCAAGTGACAGTGATTGAATATGCGGATCGTTTGGGCGGTCCTATGGATCAGGATTGCATGAATGTCCTTAAAAAGAATATGGAGAAAGCCGGAGTTAAGTTCCTCCTTTCCACAAAAGTGACAGGTTCGAAAGTCACTGGTAAAGGGGTGGAAATCACTTACGAAGCACTCGCTGATGGTAAAGCTCAAAGCATGACTGCGGATGTGGTTTTAGTCTCTACCGGCCGTAAAGCCTTCACGGCTGGAGTGGGATGTGAAGAGGTGGGGATTCAAAAAGACCCACAAGGTCGTATCATTATCGATAAGCACTACCAAACAAATGTTCCGGGTATCTATGCCATTGGTGATGTGGTGGCTGGGCCCATGCTGGCTCACAAAGCCGAAGAAGAAGGCGTGGCCTTAGCAGAGCTTCTTTCGGGCCATGCCGGCCATGTCAATTACGAGACAGTTCCAGGAGTGATTTACACTCATCCGGAAATTTCTTCTGTTGGAATGACTGAAGAGCAGGCCAAAGCTCAGGGCCTTGAAATCAATGTCGGCAAGTTTCCGTTTATGGCCAACGGCCGCGCCCGGGCGAAAGGTTTTACAGAGGGATTTGTAAAGATTATCGCTGATAAAACCACCGATCGCATTCTCGGTTGCCACATGGTAGGGCCCGGCGTTTCGGAGCTGATCCATGAAGTGATCGTGTGCATGGAATTCGGGGGCAGCAGCGAAGATCTGGCACGATCTTTCCATGCTCACCCGACCCTTAGCGAAGTAGTTCGGGAGGCGGCCTTAGCGGTGGAAAAACGCCAACGTCAGATGTAAAATGTAAGATTCTCGAAATCAACAACTTACGGTCAATCGGTTTGGTTAAATAATCCGAACATCCCGCCTGCAGACAGCGCTCTTGATCTTCTTTGAGCGCATGGGCGGTTAAAGCAATGATCGGGCGTTTATAGTCCTGCTCGCGAAGTTTAGCTGTCGCTTCGTACCCATCCATTTCCGGCATTTGGATGTCCATCAAGACGACAGCATAGTCTCCGGCAAGAGCTTTTTGCACTCCCAAAACCCCATTCTCCGCCACTTCCACCTGGGCCCCCGCACCCGTCAAAAAGCGACTGATCAGCAGTTGATTAATGGGGGCATCTTCCACTAAAAGAACTTTCTTCCCTGAAAGGGCATGGGCTTCATCAGCCGCTGGAGATTCTAGATCTTTCACGATAAAATCCTCCACTTTGTCAGTAAATTTTGAATCTAGTAAAGTATCTGTTTCAATCTCAATCACAAAAACACTTCCCTGACCTCTCTCACTTTTTTCTAAGAGGACATCCCCGCCCAACGCCTGAGCGATCTTTCGAGAAAGTGCCAATCCCAGGCCTGTGCCACCAAAACGCCGCGTGTTTGAACTATCCACTTGCACAAAGGGTTGAAAGAGGTTTTGAGTATGAGACTCTTCAATTCCGACACCCGTGTCTTGTACGCGGAAAGCCAGCACTGAAGGACGTAAAAGTGTCGCCTCAATCCATTCGGCCTCAACCACGACTTTGCCTTTTTCAGTAAACTTAATGGCGTTGCCAATCACATTCATCAAAATCTGCCGCACCCGGGTCGGGTCCGAAAAAATGTGCTCAGGAACCAGGGATTTAAAACGAAATTCCAAACCGACACCTTTCGATTTCGCTTTCACCATCAGTAAATCTCTCAAGTCACGGAGTAAGTCTCCAAGATTCACATCAATATTTTCAATTTCCATATGCCCTGATTCCACTTTGGAAATATCCAAAATCTGATCAATGATTTTCAAAAGCTGATGACCACTGCGATGGATAGTGTGGACATAATGAGTTTGTTCTTCAAAACTTAAGTGAGGACTTAACATGAGTTCTGCAAATCCCAAAATAGCACTCAGGGGAGTGCGAATTTCATGGCTCATGTTTGCCAGAAAATGAGTTTTTACAATGTTTGCGGACACGGCCATCCTCTCGGCCTCGACCAGTTTTCTTTCGGCCAGCTTCCGATCGTGAATATCGGCACAAGTGCCAATCCAGCCCACCCGCATATCAAGAGTATTCAACTCCGGGACCACCAGCAGCCAATGCCAACGCATCTGATTATCGTGTCGCCGTACTCGACACTCGATTTGAAAAGACTCACCGCTTTTCATCGATTCATTCCAAGATCTTAGAAAACCGCTCAAGTCGCTTATATGAATTGCTTTTTGCCAGCCCAGACCAATACTTTGTTCCTTAGAAAGTCCCGTGTAGCTTGTCCAGGATTTGCTAACATACTCTAGCGTCCCGTCGATTTTCGATTTCCACATCATACAGAAGCCCCCCGGTCTCTCCAGAAAACAGAAATTAACTTTTGTGAATATACAGTGTATTTTTATGAAATAGAAAATGACGATTTCGTCACATGCACATTATTTAACCATTTTTCTTGGCCTACTTTTTGCTAGAAATAGAGAAAATAATCTAGGAGATGATTCATCCGTAGTCAGTTCGACCCCAACCGCTGATCCAAACTTCTAAGGAGCGTTCTGTGAGCTTAGTAAAATTTTCATTCTTATTTTTGATGACCTTCGCCTTTTGGACTCCTCAGGCCGATGCCGAAGTGTGGACCACAGTGAATACCTGGGACGCACAGTGGGAAAAAAATTATACAGAATGGGTTGAAAAGACTTGGTCGGCTGACTTCTTCTCTCGCGCTTCGCTGCCGAATGGTCAAAACAATCCCTATTATGGAGTCCGTGCGGATTGCGCCGATACAGTCTATTCGATGCGCTTGATCTACTCTTTTGAAAATAAACTGCCCTTTGCCTTTCAGGATCCGACCTCAACCGGCGCTCTTATTAGTAACTCGATGAACCGCTGGAATAGATATTCGGACGAATTAAAGCGTTTTAGAAGTTTTTTAGCTTATGTCATGGGTATCGTAAGCACCACCTCACTTCCTAATGACACTTTCCCGGTGCCGGTGAGCCGCGATTGGATTCACTCTGGAGGATTGATTCGCACCACTAAAGTGAATCACCACTCTTGGACCATTCGAGAAATCCAAGCTATTGGAGTGCCTCATTTGATCTTTAACTCGACCGTTGGTCGTCAATCTGGATTCAGTCTTCAAGAACGCGTTTCTTGGCCGAATCCAAAATGGGTGTTTGAAGGCGACTTCTCAGCCGCAAGCAATGCAGGGTTTCGTTATTGGAGACCTCTCGAATTTATCAATCGCCCCGTCTGGGAAACTCCCGGATACAGCGAAGAGCAATTTTCCATTCCCCTTGGTAAATGGCAGAAAACTCTTCAAAACAAATTGGCTTTGCATCAAGAAACCAGTATTCAAATGCTCCGCCGTTTGTCTCTGACCGCTTGCAATGCGCTCAAGGACCGCATCACCGCTGTGAATGACGGTTTGACATTTCTGCGCTCCCTGCCTTCTAATCAATGTATGAGTTTTGAAAATTACGATACGTATTCCACACCAAATCGGGATCAACGACTTTTTGATGACATGGCGGCACTTCGACGGTCTTACAAAGACATCCTTCACGGCAAAAATTCTTTACCGGAGGATATGAAAATTCAACTGAATAAGGTATTCCCATTGATTCAGAGATCCGCGCAAAAAGAAACCAGTGTCATGCAGGTGTCAAATATGGATACAGCTTCGTGGTGCCCGGTGGAATTTTCCCCAGGCGAAAAAATTGATTTTGCTGAAGCAAAAAGAAGGCTCTTTTTGGGCCAAATGTCTAACAATCCTCTCGAGGAAGTGGAATACCGCTGGGGCACTGTGCAGGGACCTTCAGCGAGGGCGCAAGCTTGTGAAAGCTGGGATATTTGGAAACCTGATTTAAAACTAGCGGATTAAATTATTATGGAGCGTAAGCGTCGGACTCGCTGGAGCCTTATTATAGTCAGTTTATTTTTTATTAGCCTTGCTGTGGATTATTTTTTCTTGCACCTTCTTTTTCGACAAAGACTGAAAGAACAACAGCAGCAAAAAGAACAGCAAGAAGAAATGACTCCTCTTAGGGAGCAAAGCCAAAGCCTGATCCTGAAGCCGAACGTAAGCTCTGCAGGGACTGAAGATAATAGGAAGCTGCGCTCGCCACTTCAAGAGGAGTTTCAAGACAAACTCAAAAAGTGTTTGGGCCCAAAGCTTGGAAAG
>DATBTE010000236.1:0-3585 GCA_036559425.1 Pseudobdellovibrionaceae bacterium
AAACGTTTTCATATCCCTGCTTTTGCAGTTCAAGGATGCCTTTTTCGCAACGAATGCCGCCGGTGCAGAAGATTAACATTTTTTTATCTTTTTGGATTCCCTGCGCTTCAATATACTCAGGAAAGTCGGTAAATTTTTCGATATTTGGATTGAGTGCGCCCTTAAAAGTGCCGATCTTGAATTCATACCAGTTGCGCGTATCAATCATTACAAAATCATTTTCTTCTTTTAAAACCTTATTCCACTCCAGCGGACTTAAGTGATGATTCTTTCCTTCAGGGGGCGCGATTTCTGGAATCCCTGTGGTCACAATTTCTTCTCGGATTTTGATTTTAAAACGACGAAAAGGAGCTTTCGGAGACGCTGAGTCCTTAAAAAACACATCCGTTACTTTGAAGTACTCACATATAAAAACTTTCCAAATCTCCAGGCTTTCTAAGGAAACCGCCGCACAAGTTGAATTAAAACCTTCACGACCAAGAATGACCAAGCCTTTAATATTGAGTTCTTGGGCTTTGGTTTCGAGATCTTTTTGAGCTTGTTCAGGATTTTCAAGAATAAGGAATTTATAAAAAGCCGTAACATAATAGTTATTCATTTAAGCGCTCCAATTATCCGGTCTGGGCTACAAACCCAGGGGAGTTGAAATTGATTTTGCGTTTTATAAGGGATAATAAAAAGCTTCGTCAAGGGCTTATGAAGGAGTTGTAGACTTTTTGCGTGTAGGCCTTTTACGGGCATGGGGACTGTGATGATGAAGTGCTAGATCCTGGTCAGTCTTCATCTCCACCTCTTCGATTCCGCCCGGTGTATTGCGGAAAGCTGCGCCTAATTCCGTCTGGGGACTGTCTTCATAGGCTCGGTTTTGTAATCCCTGAATAGAGGCTTCCATCGCGTTTGCCGCTCGATCCATTTGTTCCTTCACGTCAACTTCGCCTGCAAGGAAGTCCTCAGGTTCTTCTTCTAAAATGTCGAGAGACTTCGACTTGGCGCCGAGATTTTCGTCATCACTTTGATCCATTTTTTCGGTGAGGTCTTGGTCCCCTAAGATATCTGCCTCATCTGCTTCGTTTTCTAAGGCTTCCCCGCGGATGTCCTTGGCAAATCCGGGAATGGGTCCGGGTTTCTCATTCTTTGGTGCTAAAAGTAGGAAAAAAGATTTAGGGATGCTCATAAATCCTCCTCTGGCTCAAGAGAATGTTCCATTAAGCACCAGTTTCGCAGAGAGCGGAACATGTATTTAGTCATAAAACTCTTGTCCCAATGATTTCCATCATTTATAACAGTTTTTTGATCTCAAAGTTGAAGGATAAACATGCTAGCGCCCCCACTTATTCAAAAGGAAATTCAAAGACGTCGCACTTTCGCGATCATTTCCCATCCCGATGCGGGAAAGACCACTTTGACCGAAAAACTACTTTATCATGGAGGGGTGATCCATGAAACGGGAGAAGTTAAAGGTAAGCGGGGCACGAAAGCAGTGACTTCCGACTGGATGGAGCTTGAGCGTCAAAAAGGAATTTCCATTACTTCTTCAGTGATGACGTTTGAATACAATCAACTGCGGGTGAATCTTCTGGATACTCCTGGCCATAAAGATTTCTCTGAAGATACTTATCGCGTTTTAATGGCCGTGGATTCCGCTTGTATGCTTATCGACGTAGCTAAGGGTGTCGAAGAGCGTACTAAAAAGCTTTATGAAGTTTGCCGTCTTCGCCAAGTTCCTATTTTCACTTTTGTAAACAAACTGGATCGTGAAGGTAAGGACCCTCTCACTTTGATTGATGAAGTCGAAAAAACTTTGAACATGCAATGCTATCCGGTGACTTGGCCCTTAGGGATCGGTCAGCGTTTTCGTGGGATTTACAATCGTATTTCGCAAGAGCTGTGGATTTATGATCAGAGACGGGAGGAAGTGGAAGACTACAAAGTGATTCCTTTCGTTCCAGGTAAAGACAACGAGATCTTATTTGATTACCTTGACCGTGAATCCGCAGAGCAAGTGATGGACGAATTAGAATTAATTGAAGGGGCTTTGCCTCCTTTTGATGTTCAAGCATTCTTAGCCGGTGAGCTGTCGCCAGTGACTTTCGGTTCGGCAAAGCAAAATTTCGGAGTGGATACTTTTTTAAACTTCTTCAGTCAGTATGCTCCCGGCCCTCAGTCCCGAAAGACTAAAGCAGATATTACTATAGATCCCTGCGATGCGAACTTCACGGGGTTTGTGTTTAAGATCCAAGCAAATATGGATAAACGTCATCGTGATCGCATTGCTTTTATTCGTATTTGTTCTGGCAAATTTGATCGGGGCATGAAAGTTCAACATTCACGCCTTGAGAGGGAACTTCGTTTGTCCTATGCAAGTCAATTTATCGCAGCGGATAAGGCCACTATTGAAGACGCCTATGCGGGGGACATTGTGGGTGTAGGGGACACGGGAAATTTCGCAATTGGAGATTCGGTGTCAGCTACAAGTAAAGTTCAATTCGAAGATATTCCTAAGTTTGCGCCGGAGCTTTTCGGTAAACTTTCGGTTCGGGATGCGCTGAAACGACAGAAAATGCAGGAAGCTCTCAAACATTTATCAGAAGAAGGTGCTATTCAGCTTTTCTATGATCCGGTTTATGGTCCTCAAGATCCTATCGTGGGTGCCGTAGGGGAACTTCAATTTGAAGTTCTGATCCATCGCTTGAACGATGAATACGGTCTAGAGGTGAAGCTCACGAGACTCCCTTTCTCTGTGGCTCGTTGGCCGCGCACTGAGGACGGCAAGCCTGTGGAACAGCTCAATGGAGGTTTTACCATTTATCGTGATATGATTGATCAACCACTTATTTTACTGAATCAGGAATGGGATCTGAACTGGGCTCAACGTGAAAATCCAAAAATTCATTTTGTATCCTCTATCAGTCGTGCGCGGTAGGTATGAATAATATTTTTAGCGTTGGTAATAACCCTGCGCATTACATGTCTTGGTTTCGGAAACTTCTCTTGGATGATAGTAAAAAAAAGCTTAACGCTTAGATTTTAGAGGAAAAAGATGTTCGAAAATTTGTCTGATAAAATTATGGCGAGCCTTAAAAAGGTTCGTGGTCAAAATAAGATCTCGGAAGCCAATATCGAAGAGGCGATTAAAGAGATTCGCTTAAGTCTGCTTGAAGCGGATGTAAACTTTAAGGTGGTAAAATCTTTCATTGATAAAGTGAAGACAAAGGCTCTCGGCCAAGAGGTTCTTTCCAATATTAATCCTGGTCAACAATTTGTGAAAATCGTTCATGATGAATTAGTGAATGTCTTGGGGGGCGGAGCTGTTGATATCAACGTGCGCGAAAATCCAAGCGTGATTTTTCTCGTCGGCCTGCAAGGCGCTGGTAAGACGACCACGGCTGCAAAACTCAGTCTTTATGTTCGTCAAAAGCTTGGAAAAAAGCCAGGCTTGGTTCCCGCTGACATCTATCGTCCAGCAGCCGTGGATCAATTACAGATTTTGGCGAGTCAAAATAATATTCCTTGTTTCTCAACTCAAGCCGGTCAAAAACCAGAAGAAATTTTGGAACAAGCGAAAAAATGGGCGCGCGACAATAT
>DATBTE010000237.1:0-8815 GCA_036559425.1 Pseudobdellovibrionaceae bacterium
CACCATCTCGGTCACAGTAGAGTTCCGTCGAACCTCGACTCCCAATTCCGCCATTTGCTTTTGCACAATCTGCGCTAGCCTTTGAGAGTCAAAGGCATATTCTTCAACTTCAAAAACACTTTCAATACTTTCCTTTGAAAACAGCTGGATGTGCTGACCACTGGCCATTTTAATCGGAGCCTTTATGCGATTGCAGAACTCGAAAAATTGCTTAGCAGTGACTTTAGAATTCTGGGCTATGGCATAGAGCTTGGTAAAATTACGGACCACAGCTCCTTCGAACGCCTCAACGAATAATTTGAAATTTTCCCTGGATCTGACGCCGGTCAAAAAACTTCGAGGATAGTGGTACCCTCCATGAATCCGCGCTTGATTAGAATAACTGGCACGTGACAAGAGGCTGGCCTCGCGTTCTAAAAGGAGGACCGACTTTCCTTTGGAAGCCATTTCAATAGCCAAGCAACAGCCATAAAAACCACCTCCGACAATAATCACATCCATATGTGCCCTACTTACAACTTATCTAAAAATCAGCTTTGGAAAACCACTCTCATATCAGGCAAAACTAAAGAATGAATCGTTTTATCAGCTACAACCTCAAATAAAACCGCATTTTCAACATAATCGTAATATTTTCCATTGGGAAGATCATCAACGACCAGAATCAGAAAATATTTTCCGGGTGCTAAAATATTCTTAAAGAAAATATCAAATTTATAGGTCCGTTCTTTATCAAATAAAAGGGTCTCCGACATCCAGTTGATGATATCCAAAGCTTTCTCATTTTTTATAGAGAATCCAATGCGACCCTCCCTATTCGCAACATGACTTAAGGCTTCGATCTTCACTTCAACTTCATCATTATAATTAAAGATATAATCTTTAACTTTACCTGAATGGAGGTGAAAATCAGTCACCATGACTTCGCCAGTGCCCCAACGGCTCAGTTTGGTGCGGCAACCTAAACCACCCTCTTCATCCTCGTGAGTACGCAAGGTATTCGAGTACATATACTCTAAATAGGCACTGCAAGTTTTATTGGATTCGCCAAAATCCTGAATTCGACCTTCGTGCATCCAAAGGACTTGATCACAAAATGTCTTAACACTTTGAATATCATGACTTACAAAAATGATCGTAGAGCCAGCTCTCGCAATTTCATTCATCTTATTTAAACATTTTAAAGAAAAAGCGGCATCCCCCACACTGAGAGCTTCATCCACTATCAAAATATCCGGGGACACATTAATAGCCACGGCAAACGCCAGCCTAGCAAACATTCCACTGGAGTATAATTTCACTGGCTGGCTGGAAAACTCTCCAATATCGGCAAATTCCAAGATGTGGGGTATCCGCTCTTTTATCTGCTTTTCGGTATAACCCATCAAAGTGCCACTAAAATAAATATTTTCTATGCCTGTCAATTCAGGATTAAAACCGGCTCCTAACTCAAGAAGTGCCGCCACTTTCCCATTGACTTCGACCGAGCCAGAGCTCGGAGTTAAAACTTTTGTTAAGATCTTTAAGAGCGTCGATTTGCCGCTGCCATTTTTTCCAATGACCCCTAACGTCTGTCCTTTGTTAATTTCAAAACTTATATTTTTTAAGGCCTCAAAGCCCCGATGATACTGCTTACGCAGAGGGTGTAGAGCCTCTTTCACCCGATCCAAGGGCTTCTTATAAAGCTTGTAATATTTCGATAAATTTTGAACTCGAACCGCAACCTTGGACGACATAATTATAACACATCCGCGAAGTGAGGGCGGAGTCTTTTAAAAACAAAGAGGCCAAAAAATGAAAATACTAAAAAGAACAGCCAGAAAAATAAGGTCTGCAAGGGAAGTTCCCAAAACCAAACTTTCGATATCAAGCTGTCACGATAACCAGACACCACATAATTCACAGGATTTAAAAATATGATAAACTTAAAATCTTCGGGAAGGTTTTCTGGTGACCAAAAAATAGGGGTCACCCAGAAACCTAATTGCAATAACATCGTAATCACTTGCCCCAGGTCACGATAGAAAACAACGACCGCGCTGGTGAGCCAGGAAACGGATAAAATCAGTAAGCACAGACAGAATGCATAGTACGGAAGCTGCAGCCAATATTTATCCGGCCCATAACCATAGACCAAAAATAAAAGGAGCATCACAAGTGATAAAAAACCAAAAAGAATGGCCGAGGCGAAAATTTTTATCAAAGGCAGAAGCTCGACATCAAAAACCACTTTTTTAACCAAAAAGGATTTCTCGACAATGCAATTGCTGGCATTTTGAACCGCTTCAGCAAAAAAGGTCCACGGAAACATTCCCGTCACAAGCCATAATATAAATGGAAGTCCTTTTATAGGCGATGACTTAAACCCTTGTTGGAAGGCAAACCACATTATGCCTAAATTTAACAAGGGCAATAAAAAGGCCCATAAAATACCCAAAACAGATCCCAAATAGCGACTCCGAAAATCACTTTTGGCTAAACTCCAGATAATTCTTCTCTGTAAAATAATGGTCTTAAGAAACTCTCTCATGTGTCATCAACTTACCGATTCCATTAATATCTTTCTACTTTATTTCAGCTTAATGCTTTGCAGCGCTCTAGCGATCGTAGAGATAACCACATAAAAACATTGAGATTGCAAAAGTAAGAGGGATTTCCTAAATTGTCTGAGTGAAAACAATTCTTGTAGTATTTGGCACAAGGCCTGAAACCATTAAACTTGCACCTTTGATTCTCCGGGCCAAAAAAGATTCTCATTTCAATGTCTTGGTTTGCTCTACGGGACAACATCGCGAGATGATAAAACCTCTTTTTAACTTCTTCGGTATCAAACCGGATTTTGACTTAGACTTAATGAAGCCTGGCCAGTCCTTAACTGATATTTCCGTGGGGATTATGCGGGAGCTCTCTGCGATATTTGAAACCCACACAATTGATGGCCTTGTCGTTCAAGGAGACACCGCAAGCTGCTTCATCGCCAGCCTAGTGGCTTTTTACCATCGCATCGAAGTCTTTCATATTGAAGCCGGCCTTCGCTCGGGGGATCTCTTCTCTCCCTACCCCGAGGAATTCAATCGTAAAGGCACCGGCCTTATCGCCAAACTTCATTTTGCCCCGACTGAAGCCGCCAAAGCCAATCTCGTTCACGAACATTATCCAGCTTCGGACATATTCGTCACAGGCAATACAGGGATCGATGCACTCTTTGAGGCCCAGCGAAAAATTCAGGAAAGCCCTGAGCTAAAACTTCAGTTTGATAAGACCTATTCTTTTTTAAATCCGCAAAAGAAACTTATTCTAGTGACAGTTCATCGCCGCGAGTCCTTCGGAGCCCCCATAGAGGAGATCATGAAAGGACTGGTGGCGCTGGCACAACGCGAAGACGTAGAAATCCTTCTTCCCTTACATATGAATCCTCAGGTGCGTAAATCAGCCGAGCAAATTTTCAACGGGCATAGCTGTTGGATCGACCAGACCACACCTCCTAAAAAAGACCAAACTCGGATATGGCTTTGTGAACCTATCGATTATGTGCCCTTTATCTATTTGATGGACCGGGCTCATCTGATCCTTACCGACTCGGGGGGCATCCAAGAAGAAGCCCCTTCTCTTGGTAAGCCGGTCCTCGTGGCCCGTGAAAAAACAGAACGCCCGGAAGCGATTGCTGCCGGCACCTCCAAGCTGATTCCCCTCGAAGCAAGGGCTTTTTTAAGCACGGTCGAAGAGCTTCTGGACACCCCTGCGCTTTATGACCAAATGGCAAAAGCGCAAAATCCCTTCGGAGACGGACGGGCTTGTGAAAGAATTTTGAATATTCTGGCTGAAAGATTTTAATGAAACTGAGCCATAATTTCCTTCTCTTTTTACAGTACGCCGTATTTGCTATGATCCTTTTTGGGATCAAGCTAGCCTTGATCCATTTCTATGGGAACGCAACCCCCTATTGGGATCAGTGGGATGCTGAAGCCGCCAATCTTTATAAACCATTTCTTGAGGGGACCCTCACCTGGAAGAGTCTTTTCACTCCCCACAATGAACACCATATTCTCATAACAAAGCTGCTTGCTTTAGCTGAACTGAAACTCAACGGTCTGTGGAATCCATTGCTGCAAATGGTGGTCAACGCCGCACTCCATATTGTGGCCATCCTGTTTATTGTTGATCAATTAACCCGGGTCATTGGCCGAAAATTTTTAACACCCTTGTTAATTTTTTCATTGGTTCTATTTAGTATTCCCTACGCCTGGGAAAACACCCTGGCAGGAATACAGTCTGTGTTTTATTTTGTGTTATTGTTTAGCACAGCCTGCTTATGGCTTACCACGATCTATTCTCCCTTATCCTTACGCTGGTGGTGTGGAATCAGCTTTGCGGTGCTCGCATTTTTTTCCTTGGCTTCAGGGATTTTCGCTCTGGCCGCGGCTGCAACCATTGGTCTGTTTTTGTACTTTACTGGATTGCAAAAAACTCCTCAGCAACTGGTGGCCATTGTCATTCTCAGTGCCCTGTTTGCCCTCGGAGCCGCCTTGACTCCCACCTTAGCCTATCATGCGCCTCTCAAAGCCGCCTCGCCGCTCCAATTTTTAGATGCCTTGAAAACCATCCTTGCTTGGCCTGCCTCTTCAGGTTTTTTAGCGGCCTTTATCCGCAACTTACCCGCTTTGCTTTTTGTGCGATCCATGATGAAAACTCGGCCGTCGGCAAAGGACCGAAGGTGGTTCTTGTTGGCGCTGATCGTTTGGATGTTGGGGACTGCGGTGAGCATTGCTTATGGCCGAGCCGGTGGCAGCACCGCCTCCCGCTACCTGGATTTGTTCGCTATTTTTATTCTGATAAATTTTGCCTGCTTAATTTTTTTGAGTTACGAACGAATAAAAAAAAGACATTTTTGGACTATGATGGGCACGGCCCTTTGGACCCTCGCGATTTCCATCGCCCTTTTCTTACCTGCCATGGAGAAAATTCCGTCAGAGCTGATGGATAAACGTGACACGGGTTCTTTTCAAGAAATAAACACACGAAACCATTTATTAACAGGTGATGCCAAGGATCTGCGCGATAAGTCTTTTCTTCACGTGCCCTATCCAAATTCAGAACGTTTAATTTCAATTTTAGCCTCGCCTTCAGTCCGCGAAATATTGCCCCATAACATCAGAACACCTTTCACTCCCACCTCCTCTGACATCAAACCTGCGGATTCCCTGGTGACAAATGGCTATGACCCCAAAACCCCGGGCCGCACCCATGTCCTTTTAGGCAGTTACAATAACCAAGGCAATGACAATACAGGAAAGGCTTCCATCACCTTCGCTGGCAACCCGACGGCAACGGTGATGGCCATTCCCATAGCCGGATTCCCTCTAGAAAAAGGAATGGAGCTGGCTCTTGAGCAAAATGGAAAACAAAGCCCTCTGGCTATCACTAAAGATCCCCAAGAAAGCTGGAGCATAGCTTATGCACATATTCAAGAGGGACCCTTTACCCTTCATCTGATGGATTCAAGCCCCAGTGCCTGGGTAGCGATCGACGCTCCTTCAGTGGCAGGGAGAATGGATGAACTGGTTTTCATCCTCACTGAAAACTTTTATGTATTCATCTCTAGTGGCATTGCACTTGCGGCACTCATAGTGCTTGCTCAACGATTTCGATTCTTCGGCAAATCATAAGTGTCAGAGAAGATCTCATTGTAAATTTTAAACATGTCCTTAATCGTAGCCACAATATTCTTCAACGAAGTTGAAGCACCTTGACCAAACTGTCTTGGGAAAGTTTGAATTCCCATTTCCCCAATACGATATCCCTTTAAATCACTTTTGATGGTCAATTCAGCTCCGATAAAGGGAGAATTCGTACTTAAGATAAGCTCTTGGACAAGACTTTTACGCATGGCTCTTAAGCCAGTACTAATATCTCGGTAACGGATTTTAAATAAGAAACGGAGAACTATATTATAAACATTTGAAATAAATTGCCGCTTTGAAGAATAAAGTTTTTTATATCTGAAAGTAATGATCAGATCATAAAAATCTCTGATTTTGTGAATGCGTAAAAATTCAAAGACATCGTACTCATCGTCGCCATCTGTAAAATAGATCCACTCACCGCGAGCCTCCGCAAGACCGCGTCGAATCGCGGCGCCGTAGCCTAAATTGGTCTCGTGATGAATGACTCGAATCTTTGGATTCGCAGCCGACAACGCATCGGCGATCACCCCCGCGCGATCCGGCGAGCCATCATCAATAATAAGGATCTCCCAGTTTTCAGTGATTTGGGATAACATTTTGACCGATTTGGCAGTGATGCTCTCGACAGTTCCTTCGTCCTTATAGAGTGGAAAAAAAAGAGTGATGTCTATTTTTTTTGCTACGGTATTATCAGTCATTTTTGCCCATCCTTTAAAAGCGAAGTCTTTTGTAAACTGCCCAAGGCAACTTTGTTAAGATAAAAAGAATGAGATTCCAAAAACTTGGGAAGACCCGAAGTCCGAAGTCACGATCTTTCAATTTAAAAATGAATTGAGCCACAGCCTGCGGCTTCGCGATGGGAAACAAGAGGGTTTTTCCGCGCGTAAATCCTGACTCCATATAACCCAGCCTCACAACTTGAATGTTGGTGGGAATCTGGGCCTGAAAACAATAGTGCCGCAAAGAAATAGCGTAGCTTTCCAAAGCTTTTTTTGCTGCGGCATAGGAACTATTCTGACTTCGAGGAGCCACGGCTGCGATACTTGAAATAACGAGAATAGAACGACAAACCGCCTTTTCCCTAAGTAAAAGAATCGCATTCATGAAAAGACCTATAGCTTCGAAGTTCAGCCGCAGCGAATGACTGAAGGCACTTAAAGAAGGGACCTTTTCGTCTCCGGTGAAACTGCCGCCTGCCACCAAAAAGGCGTAATCAATACTGCCCAGATCTTCACTCACCTTTTCAACGACCCTTTCTGCACTCAGTGCTGGATCCAGCAAATCGGTGGGATAAATAAATACTCGAACGCCATGGACAGTTTGCAAGGAAGATTGCAGGGCTTGCAGGTCCTCTTTGTCCCGCGAAACCAAGGCAAGACCAAAGCCTTTTTTTGCCAGTAACTCCGCCAAAGCTCTTCCTAAACCTGAAGATCCGCCAACTATCAAAGCGGTGGAAGTTGGTTTCATAAGCCCAGCCTTACTCTGAGAGCAGAACTGACAGTTTTAGAGGGATCAAAATCGAAGATATCTTTTTTAAACTGTTGATAACCCTCATAGGTGGCCGCCACCACGTCTTGCGTAAGACGACTGTCTTTAGCGATATTAGATAGGCAATGGTGGTCCTCACAGATCTCATCAATTTTTCGAAAAAGATCCAGGGCTCTGGCTGAGTTCGGAACATTGAGTGCTAAACAAATTCCATCGGTTAAAAAGTTGATATAATTTTGCTGACCACGGAATATTTTTAAGGAGCCCAAGGAGACAGCGCCTCCAAATTCCGCGATGGCCAGGGATAATTTTTCAATCACTGGCTTTAATTCCGCATGCGGAATAATGATTTGTGACTCTAATAAACCATTTTTTCCAAACAGGCGATGATATATTTCTTTACCGTTTATGGGAAAGGCACCAGCCAGAATACCTAAACTCTGTGATTTCGGTGCAAAGGATTCCTTCATAGAATACGCCTGACTGATTCTATTTTTTAAGGTCCAAGCGAACACTTGATCCATTAAACTGCTTCTTGGTGGAGAATATAAAACATTAAACTCCTGGATGTCCGGAACTGCCTCCGCCCCAAATTTCTCGTAATAAACGTAACCTGCGCCGAACTTTTCACCTTTTTGGTTCAAATCATTCCAGGAATAAACCTGTTGGTATTGATCTTTTTCATTCTGCATTAACTCAATACACTCAAAAATATTGGCACAGGGAAGCGAAGTTCTCACAAGAGATTTTCCAGTCAAGGGTTTGCATTGAATGGAAACCGAGAGGATGTGACCGGTCAATCCGAAGCCTCCGGCCGTCAGCTGGAATGGCAAAGATTTTGGAAGGCAGAGAATTTTTCCATGCCTTGGATGAAACAACTCCATCTCTAGAACAGAATCGGCGAAAAGTCCGCTGTGGTATTGGCTTTTGCCATGAACATTGGCAGCAACGCAGCCACCGAGGGTGATCGAGGGATGACCTGGAATCGCTGGCAGCCACCAGCCCCTCTGAGAAAGAAATTTCAACAGTTCTCCGACGGAGAGCCCGCTTTCCGCTTTCACCACACCAGTTTCATTATTGAATTCAAGAATTCGGTTGAACTGCAAGCTCACAATCGAGCGCACCCCAACACCAGCACTTGCCAGCGGATAGCTCACCCCCGCTCCGCGAGAGATAAAGGGTCGCTCCGACATTGCGAAATAGAGATCGCGATATTTTTCTGTGATAAACAGCTCTCCTTCAACAGAAAAAGTAGCGTCAAAAGAGTGAATTATTTGATTTTCAGTCATTAGCTGGAATAATAGCCCAAAATCTCAACAAGGTCCAACGCAGATGAATGAAAAAAGAGCCGCTTACACACAGACTCGCTACAGTTTGGATGCGAAAAGAACCTTAGTATGGAAAGTCTTTGCGCCTTTCTTACAAAAGAAGTTTCAAATCCAGGGTCATGTATTGGATGTTGGTTGCGGCTTCGGTGATTTCATCAATCATATAGAGGCTCCTCGAAAATCCGCCTTAGATGCTAACGCAGACATGCAAAATTTTTTACAGCCTGGGATTGATTTCAAAGATGGTCTCACTTCAGATCTCAAAACTTTTTTTAAAGCCAATGACTTTGACTGGATATTCTCCAGCAATCTGCT
>DATBTE010000238.1:0-7136 GCA_036559425.1 Pseudobdellovibrionaceae bacterium
TCTGACCTTAAGTTCTTTTATAGGTTGTAACACGCTCTTCTCCTTTGTGGACCAAAACGCAAAACTCAAGGCGCCTGCAATCAAAGTGGGCAGAATCCAGTAGAGCTTTTTGTCCATGTACTACTCGCCTTTGATGCAATCAACTGTCGGCATTGCCAGAATTTCTGGAATTTCACCTTTATTAGAATTCATTTTTTCTTCGGTTTGCTTGATGAGAGCTTCAAAGTTTTCAGGCAGACAGGGGTCTTTAGACATTAAATCCACGACATGTATCTTTTGGGGCTCTGTGAGTTGTTGTTGGAGTTGGGCCTGGTCTACAGTGCCACCTTTTGAAAGTAGACAAGCAAGTCCCACTAATGTTTGTGCTGCAATCATAAAATTTTCCTCCGTTTAAGCGTTTAGGTTTTTAAGTACAGTTCAGGGTTGATTCCAAGTTCTTTCAAACGTCGAGTAAATGTAGACAAAGCCATGCCCAGCCGTAGGGCAGCTTGAGAACGGGTCCTGCCAAGTGCTAGAGCTTCTTTCATGATTTTTGATTCGAGTTCATTTTTTGCATCTTCAATAGATTCTACATTGGGCATGATCGCGGTGTTTGAACTCAAAACGTCTTTATTAAGAAGATAGTTTTTAAAGTCTTTGGGCTCAATAATGTCAGACTGACAATCGGTGAGCATTTGTCTGATGGCTCCCTTAAGTGTGCGAATATTGCCAATCCAGTTGTGCCGCATCATCTCGTTGATGGTAGAGATACGGAATTGTTTTCTTTTTTCCACAGGCTTGTCAGTGTTGAATTCATTTTGGAACTTTCGAACCAGGGGTTCAATGTCCTCTGGCCGTTCATTCAAAGCCGGGACCTGAATGACCAAATCATTCACACGACGAATTAAGTCTTGCATGAATCTACCATCGGCAACCCGTTCTTTAATATCAGGTTGTACGGCAGTGATGAGTTTGAAATTGACGGAGGTTTCCTTGCCGCTACCATCTCCGACTTGACGGTATTTCATTTCCTGTAAAAAGCGAAGTAACTTCGCTTGAGCGGATATCGAAAGGTGATGGAGTTCATCAAGAAACAAGACATTGTTGTGAGCTTGTGCGACCAAACCGACAGTGTTTTTGTCAGCTCCCGTAAAGGCGCCCTTAACGTGGCCGAAAAGTTCCGACTCCAAGAGATTCTCTTTGTCTCGAAAGGCGGCGCAGTTAATGGTGATCAGGTTTTTTCCTTTTGGCACAAGGGCCTGCGCGACCAGCTCTTTACCAACGCCAGTTTCGCCGACAATCAGTGTGGAGTACGGAGACTGCTTGTAGTTTTGAACGTCTTTCACGACTTGGTAGAGGCCTTTCGAACAACCTGTCATTCCAGCCATGTTCAATTCAAGCTCGGCCTGACTTGGCGAATAGTTATCGGCTCCGATGATTCGGGTCTTTTTGGAGTATTGTTCTAGTGAGCGTAGAACCCTTTCTCGAGTCTCTTCTGGGGAGCGGCCCTTACGAAGAAAGCCGCTGGTCCCAGTTTCAAGGATATCGGTTAAAATATCGAGGTCTCGATGTCCGCTCGTAAAAAGGAACTCTTGTTCTGGGTGCAGCCTGCGGAGATGCTGGCAGACCTCGCTCCCTTTAAGATCGGGTAGGACATAGTCAATGACAACGGTGGCAAAGCTATAGGGAGCGGCTTTATAGGCCTGGATACCAGCTTTTGCGTCGGCAGCCCATACAACTTCGACAGGCTGTTCTCGCAATATTAGCGAGAAGGACCGGGCAAAGGATTCATCATCTTCGATCAGTAGAATCTTAGCTTTCATAAGTTCTCCGCGCATTGACTTTAAGCGTTATATCAAATCCAGTTTAATATTTCCATGGAGAAGGGAAAAAAAGTGTTTAAAGTGACCTTGTTTAAATTGGCTGGAAAAAAATACAGAGGTTAAGGTCGGAACGAGTTGGGTTTTAGTAGTATGGGGCATTACATTTTGACCTAGGAGTATCAGTGGCACGTGGGGTTGTTCCTCTGCAGCAAGGATTTCTTTATCAAGCATATTATTTCTGGCTTGAGGCAGCTCGCTTGTTTGAAAGTCATTCTAAGGTGAGCCTAGTTGGGTATGAGATCAATGGCGCAAAAGCTTTTGATGATGTGCACGTTCAATATAATGAACCGCGCAGATGTGGCCGAGGGGCAAAAATCGAAAAGGACTTTTTTCAGCTCAAATTTCATGTCGATCACAGTGGAAGTGTCGGCTATTTGGACTTGATCGATCCAAAATTTATTGGAGCAAAGAAAGTCTCTTTTCTGCAACGGCTGCATGAGCTGTGTAAGTCTAACGTCGATTTTGCGAAAAATAGTTGCTTTCACCTCTACACTCCTTGGGTGGTGAATCCAAATGATCCGCTTTCGAAGATCGTCAATACTGACGATGGTGCGATTCGTATCGAAAAACTCCAATCTGCAGGTGGCCCAAAGTCTGAACTTGGTAAGGTAAAAAAGGCTTGGATGAATCATCTCCAGCTAATAAGTGAAGACGAGTTGTATTCTACACTAATTCCCCTACGGATTCAGCAAGGACCTAGTCTTGCGAGATTGAAAGAGTCTTTGAACGAAAGGCTCTTGCATGTTGGGCTAACGCCGATTGATTTTAGTAAATCGAGTGATCCCTATCCAGGTTTAATTTTTAGACTTTGCAAGGAAGGCCGTAGTCAGTTCACCAAAGAACAGCTATTGGAAGAACTTCAAAGGGATGGATTGATCTCTGCGTTTCATAAACGAGCAGCACATACCGCTAAGCAAATGGCTATTCGAAGTTTCTTTCGAAGTTATGAACACCTCGAAGATGTTTCGGAATTAATTCTTTCTCTTGAACTCTACTTTGACGGGCGCTTCATAAAAGATCCGAACATGTGGAATCGAGAACTGAAAGCGGAGATCTCGGATTTCGCGAAGTTAAATCTTGTAAGAAATAATTCACCTTTAGATCTTCATCTTGACGTTCACAGTTCCCTTGCCTTCGCAACGGGCTCTCTCATCTCTCCAAAGGAAGCGATTGACATTGCTCCTGTCCAAAAACTGCGGGGACAGGATCTTGTGTGGAGAGTATCCAACCAACCTGCTCCGGCGTCTAAGCTTACGGCAACTCCTTTAAGTTGTGGTGGTGGTTTGGAAATTGCTGTCGTTTTGAACATTACTCGGTCGACGACCGAAGAAGTAAAACAGTTTGTGGCTAAGTCCCTTCAGAACGTTGGAGTGATTTACATCCTTGAACCAGAAACGGGAGTGAGCCAGAGCGCGATCAAAGATGCTGATCACGCCTGGGCGATTGCTGAGCAGGTCAGTGAACATTTAAGAGAGCTGCGTTCAAAATTAAATTTGAATCTTCCGATTCATTTTTTTAACTCTGCACCGAACTCATTGCTCTTCTTTGTTGGCAGACTTTCGGCGCCTGCGGGACACATTTTTTTGTATGAGTATGATTTTGAAAAGAAACGCCACGGAACCTATGACGTTTCCGTAATTTTACCCTGGAAGTGAGAACTAAAAATATGGAACTGACCACTTATTTCGAAGATTTCCTAGCCGAAATCAGGCCAACTGGTGACGATGAGGAGGATTACCAAAATGCCCATCATAAGCTGCGTGAAAACTTAGATGAAGATGCTGATATCTCAAAACTCCTAGTGAATACTTTTCTTCAAGGCAGTTATCGTCGAAAAACTGCCGTCAGAGTGGGTGCTAGTGACAAATCGGACATCGATGTTGTGGTGGTAACTAAAATTCCAGAAGAAGCAACTCCGAAAAGGGTTGTCGAACTCTTCACGCCCTTTCTGAATAAGTATTATCGAGGGCAATGGAAGACCAACAACCGCTCCTTCGAAATCACATTGGATAATGTGAAGTTGGACCTCGTTGTCACCGCCGCCCCCACTGAAGCAGATGAAGAGATCCTAAAATCCGAATGGGCCTCTGTTGCTAGTCTTCCACCAGAAGATAAACAAAAAGACTTGAGGCTTATCAAAAATTGGATTGCGGAAAGCTCGACCGCACAGTTTAAGCGCGACAGTTTGTGGCAGCTCATGGAAAAAGCAGGGGCGTCTGAATGGAAAACGGAACCGTTGCTTATTCCAGATCGTGAGATGGGTGAGTGGGATGAGACTCACCCCCTAGCCCAAATCGAATGGACTTGGGAGAAAAATGCGAAGTGCAACACACATTACATCAACGTAGTGAAAGCTCTTAAATGGTGGAAGAAGATCCATCCCTCACTTCGTAAGTATCCAAAGGGCTATCCTCTGGAACATATTATCGGCTATTGCTTAGAAGACGGGACTGAGTCGGTTCCAAAGGGCGTCGTAAACGCTCTTGAACGCGTCGTATCCGAATTCAAAACCTATTATGATTCTAACACCAAGCCCGAGCTGAAAGATCATGGGGTGCCCGAACATGATGTCTTTCACAAAGTGTCACTTGAAGATTTCAAAAATTTCTATGTCTATGCGTCGGAAGCTGCGAAGACTGCTCGAGCGGCTTTAGATTCGAATGACAAAGGGGAATGTATTCAGTTGTGGCAGAAGCTTTTTGGAAATGAGAAATTTCCAGGCTCTGATGATACAAGCGGAGGCCGGGCTGGAGGCTACACTCCGCGTACTGAAGCGAGCGACCCAGGTAAGGGACGCTTTGCCTAACGATGACTGAGAAATTGCCTTCAAGTGAATTAAGAAGCGGACGGCGTGCCCTTGATGGAATTCAAGAGTGTCGTTTACTATCGCCGCTCACGTGGAAGGTTGACCATTACAAATGGCATTTCAAGTGTCGACTCAAAAGCATAGGGTCGGCGCTCATTCCAAAAGAGTCAGATTGGGATGTATTTATCGAAGATACTTACCCTTGGGGAGACATTAAATTTTTCCCGAGTGCGACGAATTCAATTGAAGTTACATTTCCTCATCAGTCATTCAACTTCCCAGCAAGTAAGCCTTCGTCATGGAGGCTCGGGAATCCTTGCCTCAACACTGATGTGGCCTCATTGAATCGAGTAGACATTGACTCTGAACCAACTTTGGCCGGAGCACGGCTTTTATGGCAAGTTCGACGCCTATTAAAGTGGCTAGAGCTTGCCGCCGCTGGTTCTCTACTCGCCTCGGGAGATCCGTTCGAGATTCCGGTTTTCCCGTCTAGTCCGAAGGCGGGTTTGAGTATGGTGTTTGATGAAGGCCGTGAAAGCTTTGATTTTTGGAAAGATAAATATGCGCAATCAGGCCGTTGCGAACTCTTTCCGTATCGCAAAATAACTCCGCTATCTGCAAAATCAAATATTTATATTCTCTGGAGACACGAAACAGAAGATGGCAAAGTAAAGGAAGTTACCTGGGGGAACTTTCTTGAACGTCGTTACAATGAAAAAGAAGTTATTGTTGCCCCTTGGATCTTACTTTCTCGTGTGCCAACCACAGTAGCCTGGCAAACGCCAATCACCTGGCAGGAATTAAGTGGTATTTGCGCGCGTGATGGGATTAATCTTTTTCAAATCATAGCTGATCATCTTGATGAACTTCGAGAACAAAAACAAAGGGTTCTGTTGCTGGGAATGCCGATACCAGGGAGGTTGGGTGAAGAAAATTTACAAGTTCATTGGCAAGCGATCCATATACCCTCTCTGAGTCCCAGCGGAAGTGTACCTAAAGGATTTCGCCCAAACAGATACGGTTTTCATTATAGAGATATTCAAGACTTGGCCGCGATTGAGAAGGCTCGTTGCAATTGGATAATATCGGAAAACTGGAATAAGAAAGAAGTCACCACGCGCGGTGTGCTTGATACCCAAACGCATTCGTTTAAGACTGCCGTCATTGGATGTGGTGCGATTGGATCATATCTTGCGGAAAGTCTTGCTCGAAATGGTCTTGAGCACATTATGTTGATTGATACAGATTCTTTAGTTGTAGGCAATTTGACCAGACACACTCTTGGTATAGATGACGTCGGTTTTAATAAAAATAATGAGGTTAAAAATCGTATTAATCAATCGGTGCCTCATGCTAAGGCCGAAGTCATGCTGGGCGGATTTCCGCCACTCGAAGAACGCAGCGTCAAGAAGCTTCGTGAAGTAGATATTGTCTTGGACTGCACTGCTTCCGATAAAGTACTCATTGATTTGGCGCGATTTGATTGGGGAAGAGAAAAGTACTTCTTTTCATTTTCTCTAGGCCTAAATGGAAAACGGATGTTTGCGTTTTTCGCAAAAGCGACAGCATTTCCGTCTGATAAATTTAGGTTTGACTTGAAGCAATGGTTGATATTCGAGAAGAGCACCTTAGGAAGTGAATTTCCGAGGGAGGGAACGGGTTGCTGGCATTCAGTTTTCCCCGCCCGCAACGATGATATATTGATTTTTTGTGCTTCAGCCGTGAAGTTCATCGAGGAGTGTTTGAATGGAAATTCAACATACATTTTTACAACTTTTGAACAGGTTAATGAAGCTGGGAAGTTCTCGGGGATTCGGAGGAGAGATGAACCAGTGTAAAGAGCGAACATTTTTGTCAGCAGATAAAAGTTATGGAGTTGTCCTTAAAAGTGTTGCTCTCGAAGTTATTTTGGTTGAATGTAGAAAATCAAAGAAAACTGAAACGGGTGGCATTCTCATCGGTAAATACTCTGATGATCATAATTGCGCTTTAGTCTATGAAATTAGCGGACCACCGCGAGATTCAATTCGGTCAGCAACGTCATTTGAGCGCGGCAATCAAGGCCTTAAGGATTTACTGAGTGGGCGTTTTAAAGATCCCGGTTACTACTATCTTGGCGAATGGCATTTTCATCCCTTCTCAAGCCCCGAGCCAAGCGGAAGAGATTTATCTCAAATCAAAGATATTGCCACCTCTGCCCTATATAAGTGCCCTGAACCAATCTTATTAATTATTGGCGGAGATCCGGATGAAGAATGGACTGTAACCGCGAATGTGTTTGTGGCAGGCAATATAATTAGATTACAGGAGGGCTGACTGCCTTCTTTATAACCCCCGAAATTTTCTCCAGTGCAACTCAGGCAATAACAAGCTGAGTTGAAGGTAGCCACCTGACGGTTCATTTGAGACTCAGTTTTTGCGAAAAAATGGAGTTAAACAAATGAGTTACCGTCGGGTGACCAGTGAGG
>DATBTE010000239.1:0-13055 GCA_036559425.1 Pseudobdellovibrionaceae bacterium
GAATGATGGCAATGACACGTTTGTTTTGATCGTTGATCAAACGGAATTTATCGCTCTCTGAGTACTGACGTTTCAGGTAGATGTCTAAAATCTCTTCCAGATCCGGCATGCGTTCAATTTCCAAAAGCTGCATGGTCTGGGGAAAGCGGATTTTATTCAGATCAATATGTTGCTGATAGAAGTTGTTGAAGTTTTCAAGCAAATACTGGACCTCGTTGCTCAACTGGTTCTTATTGGCCGCCCAGTGAGGATAGTCCATGCAGTAGGTGAAGAACAATTCGATCAATTCGGGAGTGAGAGCCTCATCAGGATGGGGAAAACCCCGCAGAAAGTTGTAAAAAGACAGCTTCGCAGGAGTATTCTGAGGGTTAAGACCAGCCACAAATCTAATGAGTTGCCCAACTTTTAGCATGTTACCTTTTTATGAAGAATTGATTTTAGTGTCCAGAAGAAATAGCATGGAACTCGTAGCAAATTCTCTAGGAGGAGTCATGCAAAAGGAATTAAATCCCGAACTTTTCGGTGAAAAGAAAAGCACATCACCCGCTCGTAGAGAGGCCTTGGTCCCACCTGCTCCTAGTACGGACCCTGTTTATCTCAATACAGATCGCCAAATCTTCGAACTTAAAAGTCAAATGATGAGTGTGAATGACCAGTTAAGCAAGCTCAATCAGGCGCTGAACGAGACGAACAAAAACGGCAGTGCCCGTATGGAGCGCTTTCAGCAAGGCCTCAATCGTCTTGAGACCAGTCACAATGGTCTAGCTACAGAGGCGGGACAGAGAATTCAGCAAATAAACAATAAACTGGCCGAACGAAAAGCCCTTGATTTGAAAATTCAAGAAATGGTGGATCGCCATAATAACGTGATCAAGAGTTTTGAAGTTCGCTTGAATCACATGCAAAAGCTTTTGACCGAAAAGGAAGCGCAAACCGCGGCGGCTTATACGGCACTTAACGAAGCCAAAATGGAAATCGCGCGTTTAAAACGTCTTTAGTTTTTAGCTTTATCCATCCTGCTTAAGAATTTAGAAGCATTCTCATAATTTATGAGGGTGAGAGCTTCAAGCCAAACTCCGTGAGGATTATAGAAGAGAACCGTCGGTAACCCTTGAATCTTGTATTTCTTTTTGAGATAACGCAGTTGGTCAGAATCTTTAGTGGCATCGAATTTTAATAAAACAAATTGCTCCGAGAGAGCGTGAATTTTTGCATCTGTAAAGGTGAATTGCTCGAGCTCGTGGCAAGCGGCACACCATTCTGCCCAAAAATCAATAATAACAGGCTTTTTCTCTTGAACGGCTTTTTGCAGGAGTTCTTCACTGTATGGTTGCCAATTTAACTGCTGGGTTTTATTCACTCCGGTTTCACTGATAAATTTTTGGTTGGATTGTGACTTCATCAGCGCTTGCAGATTGAAAATACCAAAGGATAAATAACCACATCCAATCAATAAAAGAGCGATCATCAAGCCTTTTCGCAGGCCTTGGCTAGGATTTTTAGCCAACTTAAAGGCGCCAAAAACACTGGCCACCGCGATCAAACCAATACCCAAAGCGACTTCGAAGGCGCGAAGAGGAACCAGGAGACTTAGGTAATAGTAAAATGCGCTCAGCATAAGAGAGCCCAGCACGAATTTGACTCCCTCCATCCAAATTCCTGAACGGGGCAAGAGGCGAGTGAATTGATTGCTGAGACCTAGAACTATGAAAATCAAACCTAGACCTAAGGCATAAGTAAAGAGCAAGAAAAAGCCGAGGATTTTGCTTTGATGAGTAGCCACATAGGCCAGGATCGTTACCAGGACTGGGCCGACGCAGGGACTGGCTACGATGCCAGCAAAGAGGCCGGTTAAATAAATTGTAAGATGGCGGTTGCCAGTAGCGACTTTGCCGCCGAATTTTTGGCGAACCCACACCGGCATCTGCAGATCATAAAGCCCATACATCGATAAGGACATGGCTAAAAACACAAAACAAACAAGCGAAAGCACGTAGGGATTGCCGAGGCTTGCGCCAAACAATGTGCCACTGGACGCGGCGACGAGGCCCAAAGTGGAGTAAGTGGTCGCAATTCCTAACACATAAATACAACTAATAAGAAAATTCTCACGCCGGCTGCGTTTATCAGAATGGTCCCCTAAGATAGCCAGGGTGATCGGAATCATCGGAAAAATACAGGGTGTGAAACTGGTAAGAATTCCCGCAAAAAAGGCGAGCACGAAAATAACAAAGCCCCCTTTATTTAACATTTCGGCAAAGTAATCTGCCGAGAAGAGGCTTTTGCTGGCGACCGTTGGCGTCGAGGAAGCGGAAGGGCTCTGCAAGAGGGCTTCTTGAGGGGCGCCGATCAGTTTGCAGGGAGTTTCAATTTTTTTTGTCACTGGGAAAAGGCAGAAACTATCGGAGCAAGCTTGGTAAGTGAGCTCAAACACCAAATGGGAGGAAGCCTTTTGAAATTTCAACGGTGCTTCTAAATGAGCCGTCATAGTGCCGGATTCTTGTACTCCGCGGCGACTTTTTTTAGTGAATTTATCATAAAACTCGTGGACTGGCTTTAGCTTAAACCCGCTGATTTTAAAACCATCAGGCTCAAGCAAGGTGAGGCGGAACATGTCCTCATAGGCATGATAACCTTTGGGCAGCTTCAATTTTATTTGCAGATCGCCACTTTGTCCTGGATTCCATTCGTAGAGGCTCAGTGAGACTTCAGTCAGAAGAGGATCGGGGTTTTCCTCAGGTCCTTGCGCTTGGACGAAGGTCCTTGGCCAAAAATCAAGAAGGAACACCGCGCTCAATAGAAAATAAAAAATGGATTTTTTCATGGTGTGTCTACTTTATCTTAATGCTTCTAATCAAGTCTATGAAATCACACAAAAGTTCTTGGCAAAATCAAAATCAGCTCTAGGATACTGTTTTTGGGGCATTAACCTTATGTCGACTAAAGTGGGTGATCCATGGCTGATGAAAATGACTTTTTGTGGCTAGAAGAGCTTTATTCTGAAAAATCATTGCAGTGGGTTCGCAGTCAAAATGAAAAAACAGTAAAGGCTTTTAAACAACATCCAAAGTTTCATCAATTTTTTGAAGAAGCGAGCTTACTGCATTCCAGTGACGAAGCTTTGCCATTTCGCTCTGTCAATAATGGCTATGTTTATCATTTGGAGGTCAGCGCGAAAAATCCGCTGGGACGCTGGGTTCGAGTCTCTCTTAAAGACTTCACTCAAGAAAATATTCCTTGGGAATTGCTTCTGGATATAGATGAATTGTCGAAGACAGAACAGCGCCAGTGGTATTATGCGGGAGCTTTCTTTTCTCCGAGGGGGGAAAAATGCCTCCTGTCGCTTTCCGATCGCGGACATGATCGCAGTATCAAGCGTGAGTTTGATCTGTCGGCGAAAAAGTTTGTGACTGAGGGTTTTGTAATTCCTGAATCGAAGTCCAATGCGGCATGGTTTGATGAGGATACTTTACTTGTCGGTGGATATGAGGAAAGCGGCATCAATCATTTAGGATACCCGCGTGTGGTGAAGGTATGGAGACGCGGGCAGGAATTGTCCAAAGCGGAAATGTTATTCGAAGGAAAATTTGAACATTACGGAGTTTGGGCCGGAGACCTTGAAGAAAAAAAATGCCTTATTCATGAAGGAGTCAGTTGGGATGAAGGGAAAACCTATCTTTACGATCATTCTCGGAAATTGAAACAGCTTCACTTGCCGCTGGAAGCGCGGGCGATAGGCCTTTTTGATCAAGACGTCATTTTTAACCTACACAAAGACTTTAAAGGATACAAAGCGGGGAGTGTGCTGCAAGTTTCTTTGGAGAAAGCATTTAACAACTCCCACCAAGATCAATTCAAGGTGATTGCACAAGATACCAAAGAGTCCTTTATAGATGGGATCGAGATTTTAAAAGATTCATTTTTGACATTCACTCTTAAGAATGTCAGCCACGAGCTTTGGCATTATAAAAAAGAAAGCGATACTTGGAAGGCCGAGAGACTTCAAATTCCCGAACAGTCTACGGTGACCGCTGTTTTAGAAGACGCGGTGACGAAACAGGTTTTCGTTGTGAGTGAAAACTTTTTGACTCCTAAAGCGGTCTCTCAATTAAAAGCGGACAACTCCCTGCTGTTTTTAAAGAAAGCCAAAGACATTTTCACAGGCAACTTCACAGTTCAGCAAAACTGGGCAAAGTCTACGGATGGCACTTCGATTCCTTATTTTGTGGTGCATAAGAAAGATTTGAAATTGGATTCAACTCATCCCACTTTATTAAACGCTTACGGAGGATTTACCATTTCAAAATTGCCGATGTATATGCCAGCTCCTGGAAAATTATGGCTTGAAAAGGGCGGCGTTTTTGTTTTGGCCAATATCCGTGGTGGGGCTGAGTTCGGAATGAACTGGCATCGCAGCGCTATTTTAGAGAACAAACAAAAAAGTTATGATGATTTCATCGCCGTGGCCGAAGATTTAATTTCTAGAAAATATACGACCAGCGAAAGATTGGGAATTCGTGGCGGTAGCAATGGCGGTCTTTTAATGGGTGCTGTGACCACGCAAAGACCTGATTTGTTTAAGGCTGTTCTATGTGAAGTGCCTTTATTGGATATGATCCGCTATGTGGAGCTGCCTCCGGGGGCCTCGTGGATGGATGAGTACGGCGATCCCCGAAATGAAAAAATGCGAGAGGTTATTTTAAAGTATTCTCCTTATCAAAATGTGCACAAAGAGAAAAAATATCCTAAAATATTTTTCCATACTTCCATTACCGACGATCGGGTTCATCCAAGTCATGCCCGGCGTATGGCTGCGAAGATGCTGGAGCAAGGGCATGAACTCTTTTTCTATGAAGAATCAGAGGGCGGCCATGGGAGCGGGGATTTAAAAACAAAAGCTTTCGCGGAAGCCATGAGTTTTAGTTACCTATGGATGATGCTAGGCTAGACTATAGACGAGTTTATCCTTAGGTCTCTAAATAGCATAAGCCACTCTGCCGATAAAGCCTCAAGAGGTAAATCATGGGATTTGTCGGCATACTGATAGTTTTCGCAACAGTCTTCGGTGGGTATATCGCCGGAGGCGGTAAAATGCACGTCATTATCGAAGCAGCAATCCTCGAGATGGTCATCATTGGTGGTGCCGCGTTTGGGGCCTACGTTGTTGCCAACCCCATGAAGATTATCAAGATGGGGATTAAGCTTGCAATTAAAGCGATGACCGCAAAGGGTCCTCAGAAGAAAGAGTACGTTGAGCTTTGCCAAATGATGTTCCAGCTTTTCCAAGTGTTAAGAAAAGAAGGTCCGCAAGGGATTGAGAAGCACATTGAGAATCCTGAGCAGAGTGAGATTTTTAAGGCTTATCCAAGTTTTATGCACAATCATCATGCCGTGCACTTTCTCTGTGACACGATGAAAATCACTTTATCAGCGGAGCTTTCTCAATATGATGTCGATGATCTCTTGAGCGCGGATATCAAAGGTATTCATGCCGAAGAACATTTAGCGCAACATGCGGTGATGGCGGTGGCCGGAGGATTTCCGGGACTAGGGATTGTGGCCGCGGTTTTGGGTATCGTGAAAACGATGGGCCATTTGACCGAAGGAACTGAAGTCATCGGGGAGCACGTGGCCCATGCCCTCGTTGGTACGATGTTAGGGGTGTTCTGTGCTTACGGTCTTATCGAGCCAACCGGCACGAAAATGGCGGCGGACATTGAAGCGGAAGGCCGTTATTTGGAAGTTATCAAAGCGGCGATGATCGCCTGTCAAAGAGGTGCACCACCGATTGTCTGTGTGGAGTTTGGTCGTCGTTCTATTATGCCGGAAGAGCGACCTTCCTTTGATGAAATTGATAAGGCGACAAAAGAAATTAAGAAAGCGGCGTAATCATCTATGGCTGAAAAGAAGACGACGATCGTCATTAAGAAAGTCACAATTGTTGCAGGTGGGGGTCATGGAGGCTCCTGGAAGGTGGCACTTGCGGATTTCATGACGGCCTTGATGGCCTTCTTCTTGGTTATGTGGTTATTAGGTCAAAGTGATGAAACTAAAAAAGCGGTTTCAGATTATTTTTCAACTCCTTCGGTGATTGAATATAATTTCCAAAACTTTGGCGTTGAAATCACTTTGGAAAAACTCTTTCTGGATTTGATCAACGAACCTTTAAAGGCTTTTCAACAGTTCATTGAGCCCGTGGCCAAGACTCCAAATCTCTTGGATATGGGTTCGACGAAAGTAGTGACCGCGTTCTTGGCGGATCAAATGAATGATTACGCTAAAAATGTCCAAGTCAGTGCTGAGGGATTTGATTTTGATATTCCTGACACGGTTCTCTTTGAACGCGGGACCTCAAATCCGCTGAGTACTTTTGTGGATGTGATGGATAAGATCAAGGGAGTCACGACGGGTCTGCAAGAGGCTGAAATCAAAGTCACTTCTGGATTGTTCGTGCAGTCGGTTCCAGGTTCGAATGTGGCGTTAGCAAATAAAGTGTCCGCCCAGCGTTTGGATTTGGTGAAAAACAAAATCCTAGCCGGACTTGAATTTAACACGGTGACCTTGCAGAGCTACAGCAGTGTGAAGGAAAAGCGCGGGGAAGTGGATCCGCAGAAACTGATCGGCTTTATTCGCCTGAGTATTCGTCAGAAAGATGTAACGAGCACAGGCAAGAAACCGCGCAAGCTTGAAACGGTCTTCGGTGATCCGAATGTAAGCATGTCAGTCTATGATAACTTTGTAAAGCAGGCAGCAGAGCGCAAATCTCATGAAGAACCCGCACCAAAGAAGTTCGGCAAGGTGAAAAAGATTGAGAATCCGGTGAACGAGGAAATGAAGGACCACAACGAACTCAACGATCGCAACGATGAAGTGACTCCATTGCCCGAAGCGCCGACTGAAGAATAGATTCGATCCATCAAAGCACGAGCAAGCGCCTCGACCCGAGGTGCTTGCCATGATTAAGTTTAAATTGAAGGTTAGTAGGGTGTTGAAAAAGGCCTGATTGACCTCCAATTTCTGAAATGGTTTAAATGTCGTCATGCGTGGATATAAAGAAAATCAGCAAGAAGACATGTTCAGTTACGTTTCAATGGAGGATGCAATCCCCAAGAAACATCCCCTTCGTAAAATCATGGCGATGGTGGATTCCCTGCTGGACGAGATGTGGTCAGATTTTGACGGCCTCTATTCGGGAGTTGGTCGCCCCAGCATTCCGCCAGAGCAAATACTAAGAAACTATCTCAAAACCATCATACCGCTCCAATTTTATAAAGTCGTCTGCACCACAGAAGGGCGCAGGCGAGCTGAATAAGACCAAGATAATAAAGGGCGTTTTTGTTGTAGCGAATAAGAATGCCTCGACACTTTGACAACCACGCTAAGGTCCTCTCCACGACCCACTTTCGTGGTGTCTTCTTGGCTGATACTTTTCCTTGGCTTTCTGATTTTGAATTTTTTTTAAGCCAAGCTTCATATTCTTGAGGGTCCGCAGGGACCCACTCGCCTCGGTTGATCTGAGCTGTGTGGCTTTGATAGCCGTGTTCTTGAACCACTTGCTGCGTATTTTGAGTATCATAGCCTTTATCCAGGCACAGATGCTGAGGGTTTTTTTGTTGACGAAGGACTCTCCATCACGACCGCTTCCAAAGTCTCCTTTAAAAGTTTCGAGTCATGACGATTTGCTTCTGCCACATCACCGCCAACGGACCTCCCTCTTGATCGACGAGAAAACTCTTTTTAGTTCCATTTTTCCCTCTGTCAGTGGGGTTTTTACCAACTTTATCTCCACCCATGCGGGCCTTTTCAAGACATCCATCAGCGGCTTGCCATTCCCAATAAACTTCACCCAAGTCATCACACTCTTTTGCAATTTCGCTCCAGATCTTGATGAAAACTCCAGATCGACACCACTTCGTAAACCATCTATGGACGGTGCGATCAGAGCCGAATTGCTCTGGTAAATGGTTCCACTGACAGCCGGTACGAAATTGATAAATAATGCGGTTTATAATTTGCCTCCAGTTTGCTCGAGGCCGACCCGTAGGGGCTTCAGGAAAGAGATTCATTAAAATAGGTTCGATTCGCTCCCACAGAGAATCCGGTATTTCCCAGAGGGTTTCCAATGGTTCTGATTTGCTTTTTACTTTTTCTGGATTTTGAAGTTTGCCCCTTGTCTTTTTCATCGGAAGTCTCCTTTCCTCCTTTTGGAATAAGTGGCATTATATCACTTATTTTGCCGACTTTCGCGTTGCATACCTTTTGCTAATACAGACCATTGTCACGCCTTGTATCGATCTATTAGCTTTAGAGTTCATCTCTAGGCGGAAAAACGTCAGGGAGTGACAAATATAGTAACTAAATCGCCCTCACGGGCTAAGGAGCATTTTATGAAAAAAGTAGTTTTGTCGGCACTCATTATGCTGGCTTCTTCCGCGGCATTTGCTGATAGCAGTTCTGGAACTGTTTCGGCTCTCCACGTCCACGAACACTTCAGCATGTTCGATATTAAAGGTGAGACCGCACAGAAGATTTATAACGGTCTGCAAACTCAAGAAAAAGAAGATGGGAATGCCGCGGGCCAAAAAATGGGCAGCCTTTCAAAAGTCAGCGCCGACGGCAGAATGTGGTGCCAAAAAGATCAAGGCATCTACAAATGCCAAGTCACTTTTGATACAACTACTGGTTCGATTAACCAGACTTGGTTGAAGTAACACTGCTTAGCATTTTAAAAGGCCGTCAGATTTTGGCGGCCTTTTTCATACAAAGCCGATCAGGCTTTTTTGATATATCCTATGGACACCGACTCCAAAATTGAAAGATCTCACCTCACTCGTCAACGGATGACTTTGATTTGGTGACGCAAGAATAGTTTCTCCAAACTCAAAAAGAAATTTGGAATTTGGCTTTTAGAAAATATACAGCAGCACTGGAAAAAGGAATCGCAAAAGAATCGGTTAGGGCACTTCTGCCTGCAGGCAACGGATCTGGCTGCTCCATTTCAATATGATGTCCGGTCTTGAGATTGATGGAGCTAAAGATGACTTTTTTGGCATTATGTCCAGACAGCCAAAATCGATTGGGCTTTCCGCGACGAGCCCAGGCAGATCTGAGTGGCGGGAACAGTAACAGATACGTCTCATCCTCGAATAAAACGACATTTTTCCCTCTGTGGCGACGATACCAACACTTGAGTTCGTTCATTTTTTTTCGCTTTTGAGGATCAGTCAGAAGTTGGTACCTGGGTCTTTTCCAAACATACTTTTGCTCATGGAGCCGACGCCGAAGCGATGTGCTGGAGATTTTAATTCCAGCCTTCGCCTGCAAATGAAAAGATAAAAGACCAACCGTCCAAACAACTGCTTGATAACCCAATTGATCGGGCTGAATGAAGGATCAACGCTCGGAGCGGACAAAGGCTACGACACTGCTGATCATGGACAGGATCTGAGTCAGCTAAATATCAAATCCCATGTTGCCCAGAATATCCATGCTCGTAAAAAGACAAGTTCCATCGACGGACGAACGACAAGCCACTCTGGCTATGAGGTAAGTCAGCGGAAACGGATGTGTATCGAAGAGATCTTTGGCTAGGCCAAAACAATTGGCCTGTTACGGAGACCGATGCTGAGGGGAACAGAAAAGCTGGGCTGGATGTTCAGTTTTGTGATGAGTGTGTACAATCTTGTGCGAATTAAGAATTTATTGGCGGCATAGTGAGGATAATGTCGGAAAAACTTCCGTTGGCGACGAAGTTGATCTCAACTGAAACTAATTGAAGATAAGTCTGGTTCGGTGAGAACGAAAAAAATCCAAAAAAGTAAATTTTAAATAAAAAATAAAACGGAAATTTGATCAAACATAGGTATTTTTCAACACCCTGTTAGGGATTTGTGGTTTGTGAAATCCTGCTAGTCCATTGATGATGTCCACTGATCCTCGAAGCGCTGCGACGTATTTTCATATTTAATTATTTTTCCCTTGTGGGGTGAGTTGACGTTCTTTAGTGAGAGACACACTGGATTTACATATTCACTTTTATGAGCCTCTGAAGCGCCATATATCGCTCACCTTGCAATAAAATTAGCCCTAAGTCTCCGGCCTCGTTTGCGATGAAAACTCCTCTTGAGCCCGATTTAAACACCAAAAATTTGATCAAAAAACTTGTGTTATAAAGAGGGCGTCGATTTATCCGACGCTGGGGAACTTAACAAAAAAAATTAGGGGTTATTATGGATTCAAATCATTCAGACAATCTGAATACTTTCGAAGAGAAGCTTAAAACCCTCGAAGATCAAGCTTTGATCGAGCAGCTCCAGAAACTCTTTGAGAGAAAAAAAAGAATTGGCGATGCGATCCTGCTAAACCTTCAGGAGATAGCTGATCGTCGTCTTTATGCGAAGATGGGTTACTCTAGCATTTTTGAATTTCTCGTAAAACACTTTCATCTGAGCGAATCGGCGGCCTATCAACGAACGAACGCCTTAAAACTAATCCGCGAAGTTCCTAAAGCACAAGAAGCCCTTTTCAAAGGCGAAACGAATTTATCAACGATGGCTGCAACCCAAAGTTTTATAAAGCAGCTTGAGAATGAACAAGAGGCTCCACTAACCAAGGCTGAGAAGGAAACTATTTTTGATGCCGTAAAAGGAAAGTCGAAAAAAGAAGCCCAAGCTACTTTTGCCGAGATGAATCCTGTGGCTACCTTGCCGGAAACCAAGGCGAAGGTTCTCACCGCTAAACACACCTTGTTGCAAGTGACCCTCGAACAAGAGACTCTGGATCTTATTAACGAAATCAAAAACCTTTTAAGTCATGAAATCCCTGATGGACATTTAAATAAAGTCCTTAAGCGAATGGCCGAAATTAGTGTTGGCCAACTTAAAAAGAAAAAAGGCCGAAGTATTTCGAATGAAAATTCGAATTCAAAAAAGGAAAGAACTAAAAACACAGTCGAAAAAGAAAAAGCGAATCCTAGCCCTATTTTATCAGAAGAAACGGAGTGTTCTCTCTCAAGAAGTCAATCTCCAAGTGATAGCAACTGCCCAAACGAAAACCACCGATCGTCGAAGCAGCGCGCAAGTAAAAGTCGCCACATTCCAATAGAAATTCGAAGTCAGGTTTTTCAGCGCGCCCACGGAGGCTGTGAATATGTAAGTCCTGATGAGCAACGATGCCAAAACCATTACCAACTTGAGGTTGACCATATCACGAGCTGGAGCCAGGGCGGAGAGACAAGTCTTGAAAACTGCCGAGTTCACTGTAAAAGCCATAATCAGTATCGAGTGAAGGAAACACACGGATTTTGGTATGAACATTAGAGTTAAACAGTCCTATAAACAGGCTCAATTGCAGGACTTGGAAGTGGTTAATATCTATTTTGCTGGCAGGCCATTCATTCCACCAAACGGCCTTGGCACTGGCTCTTCATTGGATAGCGGGACCTAAAAACTCGTTGAAGCCCCAATCAAAATCGCCACATCCCCTTGGCCGTTGGAAAATTGGGTGGGTGCCGAGGTGGTGGTCCCGGTGATTTGATAAAGAAGATTGTTGCCACCCTTGTAAATAAAACTGGTGCGTAAGTCGAAATAGTTTGTCAGGTTTGCGGCGCTGACCATGGTATAGCCAATTTCATTGTCCCATTTCCATGAGGGGCTGAGCTCTGTAGTTTTACCGAAAGAGAAGTAGGTGGAGGATTCATCAGTCCCCTCCCAATTCGTTTCGCTCTCGTAGCGAACGCGGTACTCCTGCGAAGTGATGGCCAGGTAAGTGGTGTTCCCATCACGTGTACTGGTTTTGAAATAGTGGTTGTCAAAGACTCCGAGCTTGAAATCCGTGATCGTACTGACTTGGACTCTGAGCTCTGCATTGATTTTTAAAAGAAAATGCTCGGTGGAATCATAGTTAACATTAGAGCCCCAGAGGCCCAATTTGAATTGAGGACCGAAGTTGAACCCAAACGCTCCTTGTAAAGAGGGATCTTTATTTGTTTGAGTAAGACCGTGTTTTACATAGTTGCTCAAAAGAGAGATTTCGCCATTCATTTTAAAGGTGGGAACTTCGCTTTTAGCCTCTTGTTGAGCAAGGCACGGCATACACAAAAGAAGGCTGGTAAACAGCAGTGATAATTTTAAAGTAAGTTTGTAGAAACATCTGTATTTCATAATTTTTTTGTCTTTCTATTAATTTGACTCAAATCAAATTCAATGACAAACACAAACGCATATATGGAAACTCATAGACCTTGGACCGAATATACATTTGTCGCATTTGATACTGAAACCAGTGGGGCCTATCCCATCGGATCCGACATTATTGAATTTGGTGCCGTCAAGTGGCGGGGAGGCCAAGAGATCGCAAGCTTCCAGACCCTACTGAAACCTCGAGAATTATTAACCGAGTTCAATATGGGCATCCATGGAATTAGCAATGAAATGGTGGCGAATGCCCCCTTGATATCTGAGAAGATCCGTGAAATTTATGAATTTATGGAAGATTCAGTGACCATGGCTCATCATGCCCCTTTTGATATGGGGTTTGTCACTGTGGAACTTGAGACTCATCGCTTGCCGCTGTTGATGAGTCCAGCTTTATGCACCAGTTTACTTTCGAGAAAATGGATCCATGGGACTGAAAACCACAAACTGCAAACCTTGGTTAAATTTTTAAACATTGAGGGAGGAGCGGCTCATCGTGCTCTGGATGATGCCCGCGCCTGTTTACAAGTGGGTCTTGAGTGCTTCAAGCGTATGCCTGCAGACGTGACTTTGACGGAGGCCATGAAGAGCCAGGGTAAAAAATTGCAATGGCCAGATTATTCCTTACTGCGTTGGAATAATCCTCTGGTGAAGGTCCTGATTGAAGCTATTTATCAGAAAAAAAATGCTGAGATACTTTATGCGAACTCCTCTGCATCGAGTTCGGAGCCTCGGCAGGTGACGCCGATGGGGATTGTACGCAACCCTGACGGAGATTATCTCCAGGCGTTTTGTTTGCGTGATAAAACTAGTAAAAGGTATTATTTAGCGAAAATTAAGGACGCGGCCCTTGTTTATTAG
>DATBTE010000240.1:0-4405 GCA_036559425.1 Pseudobdellovibrionaceae bacterium
AAATTCCGCAAGTTTTCGAGAACTTCTTTTAGTCATTACTCTTTAGATTCTTTTTTCATCAATTCTTCAATGCGAATGCCCACATCGGAATGTCCGGCAAAGACGGTGCCCAATTTTTTCTTACTTAAATGCTCAAGGCCAATTTCATAGGCTTTTTTCGGAAGAGCTACATATTTAACTTGAGGAACAAGCTTTTCAGCATTTTGCAGATAAAACTTCACGAAGTCTTGAACTTCTGTTTTTTTCAAAGAAGCTTCATTGACATAAATGAAGATCGGGCGAGAAAGGGGAAAGTAAGTTCCATTCTCCACGGTTTCCTTTGAGGGAAGAACAGCTTTGTTTTTAGCTGGAGATTTGTCACCACCAATAATCGCCACGGCTTTTAATTTTGCTTTATTTTCCACATAGTATGCCAAAGGAACATAACCTAGAGCATACTTATCATTGGCAACGCCTGTGACTAAAGTGTTGTCATCTTCACTTGCCGTGTAATCACCACGGCTGGATTTAGCCTTTCCCACGATAGCTTCTGTAAAGTAGTCAAAGGTTCCAGAGTCAGAACCAGCTCCAAAAAGCTTTAAGTTCTCATCTGGCCAAGCGGGATTGACTTGCTTCCATTTAGTCACTTTCCCTTGAGCCTCAGGTTCCCACATCTTTTTGAGATCTTCGATTTTGGCTTCTTTCAACCACTCATTTTTAGGGTTTACCACGACCACTGTGGCATCATAAGCAACCGGAAGCTCCACAAACCGAATTCCCGCTTTCCTGCAGGCTTCAAGTTCAGAACTTTGAATGGGGCGAGAAGCATCTTGCACATCCGTTTCCCCGCGACAGAATTTTTTAAAGCCACCGCCAGTTCCTGAAATCCCAACTGTCACGCGAATTTTATTTTTCTGAGCCGCTTGGAACTCTTCAGCCATCGCTTCAGTGATGGGAAAAACGGTGCTAGAACCATCCACTTTAATAGTGGTTTGAGCCCTCACTTGAAAACCCATAAACAAAATGAATGTAATAGCTGCAGAAATGAATAACTTCATAGGTGCTCCTTCAATTTGTCCAGACACTAACATCGGCTTCCTTCTTGGTCTTGTCAGGGTTTTATTAGGATTTCAGCTTAGCGCGTTAAGGTTGCCGACTTTGACTTATGTTCCAATAGTCATAAGCTTACTCAATGATTTATACCCCAGGCTGTCTTCTCAATCCGCAAAAAGAATTTGAACAACTTAATTTCTGCCTCAAGACAGCCCATATAGGTATCTGGGAAGCCTCTCTCAGTAAAACCTCCTTAGAGTTTTACAGTTTAAAGTGGGATGAGCAAATTCGTGATATGCATGGAATCCCTCAAGCCCAAGAAGTCGCTCCCTTGGAGTGGTACTGTCAAAATATACATCCCGATGACAAGCTTTTTCTTCGTGAGAATGTCAGTCTTTTTCTTGAAAAAAAGCATCCTTCACAAACCATGACCTCTGTTTATCGAACGCGTTGGCCGAACGGAGAAATTCATTCCATTGAAATATACGCTAGTTTTGAAGACCTTGGCCCCAATGAAGACAACTTATTCCTCCGCGGCATAGCCAAAGACATCACCCAAGATATTCAGAAACAAAAACTCTTGGAAGATCAAAAAAACTATATTTTAACCGCCTCACGTATGGCGCTCTTGGCCGACATCTCAGCGGGCATTGCTCACGAAATTAACAATCCCCTAACGGTGATTCAAGCCAGATCTTTTCAACTCACGCAAATGGTCGATCACGGAAATTTAGATCCTGTAAAAATAAAATCGGCGGCGGAAAGTATCAGTAAAACCGGTGATAAAATTGCCAAAATTATACAGTCCCTGAGGAGCTTTGCCCGTGAAAAAGAAACCGAACCTCTTGATACTCTCAACGTCGCTCAACTCATTCAGGAAACTCTCGATTTTTGTAAAGTGCGGTTCTATAAACATGGCATCGATATTCGCCTTGGCGATATTCCCGAAAATTTAGAGTTTGAATGTCACCTTCTGCAAATCGAAGAAGCTCTGCTAAATATCTTCAACAATGCCCATGATGCAATTTCTAAATTGCAAGAAAAATGGATCCTCATTGAGGCTTTCGATAAAGAAACCAATATCGAAATTCACGTCACTGACTCAGGAAATGGCATCGCCGATGATATTGCTGACAAGATTATGTTGCCTTTTTTCACCACCAAGAAAATCGACAAAGGCATCGGCTTAGGACTTTCCATCACCGCTGAAATTATCAATAAACATCATGGGACTTTTTTCTTGGATCGCACAGCGGACCATACGAAGTTTTTAATACGCATCCCCAAGGTCCAGCCCGCGGAATAAAAAATCTGATTCAAAAAATGAGCAAGGGTCATTTTGGCTCTAAAGAAGTAGGCCCTTGGTTTGCAAGTGAAGATCTCGAGTCTGACGTAAAGTCATTTAATGAGGGGATCCAACAATGAAAGACGCCTGGAAGGAATTTCTATTTGCAATGAATGCCGCTTTCATATTTTTATTGATTCTGATGGTTACTGAAATGACCTTAGGGCAAACCCCGGAGGTGCCAGAACGCGCTCGCATTCTTTCAGCGCAAACAGTCGGCACTGGCTGCGAAGCCACCCAAACCTCTGTCAGCCTCTCTCCGGATCTGCTGGAGTTATCGGTTCTTTTTTCGAACTACAGCCTGGAGCTAGGAGCTGGAACCGCGTCTCCGATGGCTCCGGTTCAGCAAAAAAATTGTCAAATCAATGTCGAGCTTGAGGTTCCTGCGGGCTGGGCCTTAGCTATTCAGTCTGTAGACTATCGAGGCTACGTTCATCTCCCTCTGGGGGCGACCGCGCGACATCGATTTTCTTATCATACCGATGGGATGCAACCGGCAATGCTGCGGGAGGCCCCCATGCGCGGCCCCTTAGACCAAAATTATTTTTTTCGCCTTGAACAACCTCTTCAGGAAAGACCCTTTACTCCCTGTGGTCCGCCCAATATTCATTTACGTTTAGGCTCTCGCATGGCTTTGCATTATCCCCCAGGTCCCCAGCGCCGTACCGGAGAGGTTCGTGAAACCGCCTTACTAAGTCTTGATAGTGCGGATTTGAGTCTCAAACAAGATTTTCAAATTGAATGGAAACGCTGTGGACGAAAGAATGCTGTGAAGTAATAATAGTTTCATGAATAAAACGGACTTATCTTTAAGCCTTAGCGAATCAGGCGAATGCCACCCGGCATTGCCTCCAGCCCATTCTTTGTTTGCCGTACTGGAAATTTAAAAACTTTTCCGGTTTTCATTTTATAAAATGTTTGTGTCGCCTCATCGGAGAGGCTTTTAAAAATCACCTGTGACTTTACTTGTGACTTTGGAGCTTTTTTCCTGCTGACCAGAGCCACTTTAGCCCAACCACATTCCCCTACTTTTAGATTCTCACCTTTATTTCCCGCAGGTTTTCCAGCGGACCGGAATTCGTAACGAATGTTGTTTTGATCAATCACTTCCTGACCATTTCTCAGGGAGCCCGCGCTCCAATCATAATGAAAACGCCTTTTGCTGGCCTTACATATTAGGTAACCGCTGTCAGACTTTTTCGTAGGCTCTGGATTGATAGCTAAAGTTTCAGACGCCAATGAGGAGTCCGCCACCTCGGGATTTACTTCGCCTGTCTTTTCACTCTTCATGGATGGAGTGCTTGCACATCCTAATAAAGACAACAACGCCAAACTAGAAAAAACCTTTCGAAAATGCATATTCACTCCTCAATCAATCAGAGTTTATTTTTCCGCAAATCCTTCAGGGCATTCAAGCAAAAATAACTATAAGCTAGACCGGAGAAGGTGGGAACCACGATGAAGGTCAAGGGAATATAATTAATGAAGCCTAAGATAATTCCTAAGACATACAGCGATCGTCCATGTTCTTTTTCAAGGTATTTACGCTCTTCCTCACTCGCAAAATCTTCAAGTACATCATAAACAAATACTGTCTTATTAAGATAAGAACTCAATAAAACCGGCCAGACGACCGCGAATCCGGGGAAAAGCCAAAGCGGCAAAGTCACAACCAGTGAAATCAAATAAACTCCACTCGCCTTCAATGTATTCCAAAAACCATAAGACAGACTTCCACCCTTTTTCTTTTCAAGTTCCGGAAAATCTTTCTTTTCAATGATTTTTAATATGGAGGGTAACAACAACTGGGACACCAAAAGCACGGAGAGCAGATAAGACAGAGGAATAATTAATAAGATAGCGAACAAAAAAAAGATAAAATACGAAATCGAAGCCGCCGTTTCGTGATTCATCAGCGACCACTTCTGCAAAATATATTGCATGAACCAGGATTGCTCTAGGCCCCCGCTGACTTGAGCAATACTCCAAGTTCCAAGAGTAAAAAAAAGAACCAGTCCGATAATCATG
>DATBTE010000241.1:0-2596 GCA_036559425.1 Pseudobdellovibrionaceae bacterium
GAGTCATCTGCCGTTGAAGTTGGTGCTTCAAAATTTGAATTTTTTGCGCAACAAATGTTGGTCGTCATGATGAGAGCGCAGAGTGTGAATGAAAAAATATTTGTTTTCATGGGTCCCCCTGTGGAGAACTCATGCAGCAAATAGAGTGCTGATATGACGAAGAGCCAGTAAAAGGAACAACGGATTGGAAGAGGTTTGTAAGTGATTAAAATTGTTTCATAAAAAAAATCAGCAAAAGTTCATTTGTTTCTTCTTTTGGTGACAATATTTTGACTCTGTCAGAGTCCTGACTGTTTGGTTTTTGGGGTTGTTTTCGCCCGGTGAGTGGAATTCTCGATTTCTAAATAACTTTGACAGTCTGAGTATGCCTGTTTATCATAAAAATAGACCCCGTCAATTATTAAAAATATTTCTTCATTTTTGACAGGGTCTGATTTTTTTAAAATGGAGTACATATGTCTTTAGCACATGAACGGGCGCGCCAAGTAATGAGTCTTCTTTTAAAAAAAATTAAATTCTCGCCGATCGTTTCCATCCAGGGTCCGCGGCAATGTGGAAAAAGTTATTTGGCCGCCAAACTACTACCAAAAAAATTGAGCTCTACTGATTTTAAAACACTGGATACCAGAGAGACTCGCCAATTGGCGGATCAAAACCCCAGAATATTTTTAGAATCCACAAACAAGAAGCATTTAATTATTGATGAGGTTCAGAAGGTTCCACATTTATTTGATGAAATGAAGGCTGTTGTTGATGAAAATCGAAAGCCTGGTCAGTTTATTGTTCTTGGCTCAACGGAATTTTCAATAGAAGCAAAAATTAAAGAGTCTCTCACCGGAAGATTATCAAGAATTAAAGTTTATCCACTTAATCTTTCAGAGACAAAAAAAATGGAACTTAACCCAATAAGGAATTTTCCCTTTGTTGGAAATAAGGCAAGAGTTCATAGAAAAGAAGTTCTAAAATATTTAGTAAATGGAGGACTTCCTGGCATATTTGTCGTTAAGTCTGAACTTGAAAAGCATAATCTAATGAGAGATTGGATTGACCTCACAGTGACTCGGGACATTTTTCAGTTTAAAGATAAAAATTTAGATTCCGAATTGGCCGAGCAAATCCTCCAGTGCATATCAACTCTTGATGAAGCAACCGCAATTTTCATTTCAAATGCGACAGGAAAATCAACATCTGTCATACAAAAACATATAAAGGCACTGAAAAATTTATTTGTAATTGATGAGGTAAAGCCGTATCTGAAATCGGCAGGAAAACCCGTCTATTACATATGCGACATTGGAATTTTAAATTACTATAAAGCCACCTTAGATAAAAAAGTAACAACTTGGTTGCTGTTAGAGCTGAAGTCACAGTTAAGCTACAAAGGAGAGCAATCAGATAAAATTTTCTATTTTAAATCCGCACGCAGTAAGCCCATTCAATTCATTCATCAGATCGGAAAGAAATTGACTGCTGTTAAGGTTGTCTCCGCTGACTCGTTTGATCAGAGGGATTTATTGATTTTTGAGTCGATTAAAAAGAAGCATCCTCATCTAGAACACTGTTTTCATGTTCTTTATGGTGGAAGCCAGCAGTTAGAAATAGACAACATACTCATAAGTCCATGGGAATATGTTGTCTAGACTGATTTAATTAAGAACTCGTCGGAGTCCTTTAAATACATAGCCTACCACGGGCAAATGCTCATAAATTTCCTCGGACAAATCAAAATAATCGCGATGATATTCGCAAAGACCACTGCTATTAAATTTGAAATGCGAAGTGCCGTGCACTGAAAATTCGCGTTTCATAAAATGGGCTGTCATCACCCACGTCACAAAGGCCTGTTGGCCGTGCTCTAAAACGTTTTCGAAAGAAAAATGCACGTCATTGAGTCTTTCTAATGTTTTTTGATAATATTTTTGGAGATCTTCTGTGGTGTAAAGCTCTCGGAAGGGATCTTTAAAAAAAACATCCCGGGCATAATGTCGATGCACGAATTTTATGCTTTTTGGGTTGGGGTGCGCTGACCACTCTAAGAGCTCATTGAGGTGGGTCGAAGTTCTAGGTAAGGGGACTTTTTCAGCATTTCTAATTTTCCGTTGTCGAGAACGTGTCTGAGTTGCGTTGGTATTTCGCGTTGTTGTTTGCATATATCTCCTCCATGGCAGCATTTTTCAGGAAAAAAGGGGGATCGGTCGAATCATGTTTTCGTCACAAAGTGAGGTTGATTCATTAAATATTCCATGGTTTGATCTTTGACATGATCAAAGATAAAAAAATTCTCAGTTGGGCGCTTTATGATTGGGCTAATAGTGCCTATGCAACAACGGTCATGGCGGGATTCTTTCCGCTTTTTTTTCAAAAATACTGGAGTGCCGGGGCGGACTCCACGATTACCACCACGCGCTTAGGAACCGCCATCTCTATTTCCAGCTTGATCATCGCCATGGTGAGTCCGGTTTTAGGAGCGGTGGCGGATTTGCGGTCCCATAAAAAACTTTATACCTTTCTTTTTATGCTTGTGGGGGTTTTAAGCTGCGCCTGGATGTTTTTTATCCCCCGAGGTGATTGGTGGTCGGCGATTTTGGCTTATGGT
>DATBTE010000242.1:0-1838 GCA_036559425.1 Pseudobdellovibrionaceae bacterium
CCCTCACCGCTTGTTTGCTGATTTATGTGGGAACTATTGAAGGCTATGCCTATTGGAATCAGAAGCGCATTGGTCATGTCGGTATTTCAGACATTGCTCAACATCAGATCTTCGCCAATTACATGGCGCGCGGTATTTTAAAAGAAGAAGGAGCGAAAGAGGACGCTTCAGCGGAACTCAAGGCCTTTACCCGCGCTTATCTGGAAATGGATCCCAAACTCAGGGACTCTCAATACTCTTTATTTGAAAAATGGGCGGAGCTCAATCCTGGAAAAGATCTCTATACCGAACTCGTTCCGGTCAATAAGGAGCTCCTGTCAAAGAGGCCTTTCGGATATGTCGCGGCGGCTTTACGCAATCTTTCTTCGTTGATTGATGGCAGAGCGAGCTTTAATTACTATCCGATCGTGGATCGAGATATCCCCTCGAAGCTTTATTTTTGGCTGCAATTTGCATTGGACAATATTTTCTGCGTGCTTTGGTTCACGGCTTTGCTTTACTTTTTCGCTACAATTCGAAGGCGGGGCCTTTTCTGCGTGGAGAATCTGATTTTCCTCACTGTGGCGACTCAGTTTATGACAATCGCGGTGTTGGGATATGGGGAACTCCGACGTCAATCCGTAGGTGTCGCTGGGGTGCAGATGGTGTTTGTGTTAGTAATGTGGATGCATTTGCTAAAACGGCGTTGGCAGAAGAAGGCTGGATTGACATGCGCTTAAGTTTGGATGAAAAACAAGCAATTCTCGATACAATTTTAAAGTTTGACCCCGAGGCTGAAATTTATCTTTTTGGATCCAGGACGGACTCCTCCAAAAAAGGCGGAGATATTGACTTGCTTATACTTTCAAAAAAATTGTCTGAGGATTACAAACGACTTATCAGAAATGATATTTGTGATATAATTGGGGAGCAAAAGATTGACGTCTTAATCGCAGAAAATGAATCATCGCCGTTTGTAAGAAAAGCTAAAAGAAATGGAATCAAGCTCAATGACTGAAGATCAGGAAATTCTTAAGGAATCATTAGAGGAACTTAGACAAGCAAAGCAGTGGCTTCATCATTCATACAGCCTCTGTAAGGCCCTTCAAATCAATATGAATATGGAAATCGAAAGCTTTGACAAGCTAGAGGCCTTAACAAGTCGCTTTGCTCGTCTGGTGGATCTTCTTGTAAATAAGACTTTTAGAACCATTGACACCTTAGAGCTCGAATATGGAGGTTCCCTCATAGATGTTGTCAATCGCGCCGCTAAAAGAGGTATTGTGGACTCCGTCGAACAGGTTCGAGAATTCAAAGATCTTCGCAATGAAATTGCTCATGAATATGCAAAGCGCGATTTAACCCGAATTTTTAAAAATGTAGTTCAACTCACACCGAGTGTTTTAGATCTCTGTGAAAAAACAGAACAATATTGCTTAAAGTGGAAATAAAAAATTAGATTTCTTTCTCAGTGATACCATTTTCATCGCATAACTCAAGCTCATAAACTAGATATCAATTCAAATACAATTGATTTCATGTAAATTTAAGACTTTTTCGGTATTAAAACCGAATTAGACTTGACTTTTTCGGTATTAAAACCGAAAAAGTATTATGGATAGATATCTCAAAAAAGCGCTCCTTAAGGACCTTTTCAAGAAAATTATTATTATCACCGGACCTCGACAGGTAGGAAAAACCACCCTCTCAAAGTCATTACTCAGAGAGTTGACCAAAGACTTTGATTATTACAATTACGACAATCCCCAGGACCGAAAAAAAATTCATAGAGGAGATTTAGATTTTAATTATCGACCTCTTGTTTTGGACGAACTTCATAAAATGCGGCAATGGAAAAG
>DATBTE010000243.1:0-2445 GCA_036559425.1 Pseudobdellovibrionaceae bacterium
GGACTTTTCGTGAATGTAACGAGCAACCAATTCCTTACCGGTGCCGGACTCTCCCAAGACCAGAATATTCGCGTTAGACGGAGCTACTCGATCAATCATTTTCATAAGTGAGCCCATAATTGCAGACTGATAGACGATCGTCTTATTCTCGCTCGATTTTTGGACCTGGGTGCTCCAAAGAACTTGCTGGTTGTTTTGGGAAGAAGGTAGAACTGTAGATGAGGAAGAAGAATTATTATTATTTTCCATTACGTGCCGCCTTTAAAAGTATGTTTTTGATACAATGCGTTAACACGATGCAATATAATTAACGCCTGTAATTAATGCAAGTGATTTTTTGCATGGCATTATATTTTTTCCCAGGCTCACTTATAATCTAAAGGAGAAGGATTCCAAGATGGCTATTCGACCCTTAAATCTCTCCGATTCACTAACTAAGTATCTGAAATATATGGATTTTGTAAAATCTTCATCCCCTCTTACCTTAAAAGCTTACAAAAAGGATTTAGAACAGGCTTTTGACCTCAAGAACTCATCCAGCTCTTTAAAAAAATTGAAAAACTTGAACGAAGCTGAGCTACTGGTCCTGACCCGGGAGGCTCTTAATGGCTGGGCTTGCCTCAGCCTTTCTTCACGAAATCGAAAGAGTGCCACCCTCAAGAGCTTCTTCAATTGGGCCTATCAAGAGCAACTTACAGAAAAAAACCTAGCGATCCAGATTACCTGTCCCAAGGTCCCGAAAAAAATCCCTCATTTCTTGAGTGTGGATGAGGCCCTGGCGGTTCTTCATTCTTATGACTCTAAAGATGTGTCTCTGCAGAATTTACGAGATAAGGCTCTTTTTTTAGTGTTGTATGGAGCGGGCTTGCGAGTCAGTGAAGCCTGCAATTTAGAGTGGGCTGATATTCAATTCTCTTCCCGCAGTCTGCGGCTTGTGGGCAAGGGAGGTAAAGAACGTCTGGTTATTTTACCGAAGCTTGCGATAGAAATTTTGCAAAGACTGCAGAGAATTTCCAATGATAAATTCGTCTTTGCAGCTGCTGAAGCTTTGGATCCCCGTGTCGCCTACGAGTGGGTACGCAGCCGTGGTGCCAAGGCTCAACTGATGAAGCCCCTCCATCCCCATGCTCTCAGACACAGCTTTGCCACTCACCTACTCAGTAGCGGAGCCAATCTCAGAACTCTGCAAGAGCTTTTAGGTCATGAAAGTCTTCAAGCCACAGAAAAATACACTCATTTGGGAATCGACCAGTTGGCTCAAACTCTTGAGACCTATCACCCCTTGAGTCATCTTCCTTCCAGAAAAAAAGCTGAGGGATATTGAAAACTTAATGATGTTCCGCAGTCTTCAGATATTGCTGAGTTATGAATTCCATCGAGGCGGAGTGAAGACTTATTTCTTTCTTTAAAGCCAGATCTCCCGCAAGAGAATTGCTTTCCATAATATTCGTCTTTAACAAAGGCCCCATCCAAGGCTCTGGGTTCAACACCCCTTGTTGCATCAGAAATTTCAGGTAGAAATGTATTTTTAATAAAGAGACATCTTGGCAGGATTCAAGCGACTTTAAGGTGTTTCCTAAAAGATTAAAAAGTGCTTCGGAACTATGGTCCCCTTCTTGGCTTACTCGTGAAACACAATCTAAAACATGAAGAGCTAGTTCAAGATGATCATAATCTTGACGGACTTTTTTAAAATCATTCAGAAGAGTGGCTTCACTCAAGGTATTCATCTTTCCTTCATTCGAAGCTTGCTTGTAGGTAAACTGCACGAAATGCAAAGGATCCAAAACCCCCCCACCAAAACGCTTTTTACTTTTAAGAGCTCCACGCGCAAGAAAAGAAAGCTTTTCACCCCTGGGAGACAAAGCGTGCAAAATGAGATCTGCTTCAGAATATTTTATTTTGCGAAGAATAATAAAACGCTCTTTGACTTCCATTTAAGATCCACCAATAAACAACACTTTGAGAAGTTACCAGCTTTGTTCAGCTTTGATCTCTTCATAGGTCGTTTTTAGGATCTTGGCAAAATCTTTTGTAACCAACCACCCAGAATCAATCACCAGTAAGGATTCCAAATCCTCGACTGCGGGTTTTGGCTCCCACCAGGCACTAAAAGTCTTAAAGTGATGCCATCGGCAGAAATTGGTCGTATCCATGGTTTCGTAATACTTCGACGGGTCCACGAGCAGTTGATCATAAAGTCGTTGCAGGAGCGCTTCACCGCTGACCTCCGGGAATTTCAAAAGGACCCGATCAAAAAGTCGAGGCGTCGGCTGACTAAACCAAGGCTTTGCAATTTCTGAAAAAGATTGTTCGAAAGATTCGACGAGCTTTTGATCCTGTGGGCTGACATAAATTTTATTGATGAGTTCTCTGCTTTGCGAGAAGTTCCAACTCATTTGCGGCGCGATTAATGGCGGAGTCTTATAGCGCTCTCCACAAATT
>DATBTE010000244.1:0-2832 GCA_036559425.1 Pseudobdellovibrionaceae bacterium
AAACCCTCACAGTTCGGGTTTTTGATAAAAAATTCACGATTCGAGATGGGCACCTCGAACCTCTTCGCAAAGACTTGGCTCTTTATTACACCGGAAATTTAGAACTCAGCCCCGAGCATAAACAAAAGATTGAAGTGGCTCCTTATATCACGGCTGAGTTTCGCGTGAAGAATGACAAAGTTCATGGCACGCTCTTGCGGGGCTACGTTTACCAGAAACTCCTTGAATTCAAAGGAGAATCTCTTAAAGAACAGACACGCCTGCTTTACCCCATCAAGCGCATTGAACAATTTTTCGTAGATCGCCGCACAGACCCTTACTATCAGGATTTGATTAGCCAGCTCGAAAGAACCCTGGCGCTCATTCAACAAGGCGACCGAGAAGCGTTAAACTGGAGCTCGATGATTCTGAATCAGGCCGAGACCGCTCTGGAAAACGTTTTCACGGGTGACAAACTTCTTACTCTTCTGGTAAGAGATCTGCGTCATACTAGTGAATCTACTCGCAAATTAAATCCGTCTGCAAAGATGGACCCTGCGATCAATGAGGCGGATGAAGAATGTCTGAAAACAGCTCCCACAAAGACTCCAACAATAACTCCGAAACCAAATTACGACTTAACAAATTAATCGCGGACAGCGGACTTGCCAGTCGCCGTCACGCGGATCGGATGATTGAAGAAGGTCAAGTGACCGTCAACGGCAAACGAGTCTACGAGTTAGGGATTAAAGTCGATCCCGCTCATGATCACATTTTAGTGAATGGCAAACCGCTCAAAAAACCTCTTGAAAACATCTATATTCTCTTCCATAAACCTAAAGGCGTTTTAACCACGATGGAAGATCCCCTCGGTCGCCCCACCATCGCGGAATATCTCGATGGCGTTCCGGGGCGCGTATTCCCTGTGGGTCGTCTGGATTGGGACTCCGAAGGAATGTTGCTTCTGACGAATGATGGCGAATTCGCTAACAAAGTCACTCATCCTAAAGCGGAAGTCACAAAAACCTATATGGTCAAAGTTGATGGCCAGCCCACCAAGGAAGAGATTCAAAAACTAGTCCGCGGCGTTTCCATCATCGGCGGTAAAGTGGCGGCTAAACACATCGAAAAAATCAAACGCCAAGAAGGGTCCGACAAATACGATTGGTATAAAATGGTGATCACAGAGGGTAAAAACCGTCAGATCCGTCAGATGTTTGAAAAAATCGGCTACGATGTCATGAAACTTCAGCGGGTGGCGATCGGTCGTTTGCGTATCGGTGCCGTCGAGCGCGGAGAGTTGGTTTTCCTAAACGATGCGGCTGTTGAGCGAGTCTTCTTGCCGGACGCTCCGGATGAAATCAAACTCAAAAAGACTTACAAAGGTCGCGCGATTGCGCAAAGAATTGCGGCGGGGAAAACTGCTGACGGAAAATCATCTGCCCGCAAAGCGAAGACTGGATCAAAGCCTGGAGTAAAAGCTGGAGTAAAATCAAGATCCAAGACAGGCTATAAACCTAAAAAGTCTTTTAATAAATAAAAGTGAACCGCAAGCAACTTGTTGGAATTTTTGAAATCACTCTGGGGAGCATTGGCTTTGCTTTTCTGGGGATTTTCGGCAAATGGGCTTTTAGCAGCGGCCTTAGTGTGGGCGCACTCCTTACCTATCGCTTTATTATAGCCTCGATGGCTTTATGGATGGGTCTCTTTCTTTTTAATCGCGACAAGATTTATATTTCCCGAACTCAGCTTCTGATCTCTGCAGGTTTAGGGGTTTTTGGCTATGCAGTGTTTGCGACTCTTTATTTTTCCGCAGTCCAAGGCATGAGCGTCGGCCTTGCCGCCTTATTGCTTTATACTTATCCCTTTTGGGTCAGTCTGCTCGGGCATTTCTTCTTGCGTGAACGAATGAATCAAACCCAGTGGCTTTTGTTGTTAGGTGCTTTCTTGGGTGTCACTTGCCTTTTATGGGGACAGTTTCATCTTAACAATATGAAAGCGTTTATTGCTGGTTTGGGCTCAGCTATCACTTATGCCATCTATATTTTATTCTCGGCACATTATCAAAAAAATGTGAAGCCGCTCTCCTCCAGTCTTTATGTGACTACTTTCGCAGCCATTGCCTTAGCGAGCTATCACCATCCTCCTTTGCAATTCTGGAAAATCTTGGACTTTCAGCAGTGGCAAATAGTCCTCGGAATTGCCACAGTCTCAACGATCTTCCCTATGACTTTAATTCTAGGTGGACTGCAAAAATTAAAAAGCTCCCAAGCGGCCCTCATCACCATGCTCGAACCGGTGATTGCCGCCATTGCCGCTGGAATCCTGCTCCACGAAAGCATGAGTGGCTTGCAAATCGTGGGCGCCACTCTAGTCATGACGTGTTTGGGTTTGAGTGTCCTCCGTGCCCATTAGCCGAGGAGCCACTTCCAAACAGGCATGACAACGACACCATCTATAACGTCTTCATAATCATAGGTTAGCAATAGCGGCTGCCCATAACCCAATTCATTTTTACCTTGGAATAAACCATTGAATTCACGTGTGCGTGTTTTCATATCTGAAATATCCCAACTCACTTGGATGAGATCCTGGATTTTTCTATTTTTTGTACAGATAAAATCAACTTCAAAATTTTTATTTTTGAAAAATGAAATTTCTTTTTTTCGTCTTTTCAGTTCAAGAAAAACCAAATTCTCCAACTGCCGACCCAGGGTTCTTTGCGGATTCTCTGACAACGCATTAAAAAGGCCCGTATCAATGGCATAAGTCTTTCGACTCTTGGTCAAACGCTCTCGAATTTTCGGAGAGTAAGACTCAACTTCAAAGCATAAATAAGTTTCTTGAATGTAG
>DATBTE010000245.1:0-4936 GCA_036559425.1 Pseudobdellovibrionaceae bacterium
AGGAGGACGACATGGGTTAGCCAGCTAACGAGTCCAAAAAACATCAATACGATTAATCCAAATCCCTTGGTTTGATAGGTTTTATCAATAAGCTGTCCTAAATAAATAGAAGCAAGCATTATTCCGACAAGTTCAAAGCCCATGGAAGCAAAAATAAGATATTTATTCATTATTTCCTAAGCCCTCGCGCACCCGGTTGATTTTTTTGCCGCTCCTTTAAGCGTTTAATTCGAATTTCAATATACTCCGGTTTCGTATACTTATCTTTTACAGATTCTAAAATCTTTATAGCCTCGGTGAAATTATCATTCTCTTCATAGCATACAGCCAGGGTTTGATAAACATTCTCTTGCACAGACTTTTGCGGATAAGTAGCTGTTACCTTCCTGAGAACTTCAATTGCTTTGGGATATTCTTTCAAAGCTATATGAATATTAGCCTTGAGAACCCAAGCCGAAAATCTTTCATTATCATCTATGTGAAGCTTCAAGAGATCATCAAGCTCACTCTGAGCCTGAAAAAGGTTATTTTGGTAATAGTTTGCTCGGGCGATATCAAGTTTGTTACGTGCAATATCCACATCAGATTCAGTGTCACGAATCAGTTTGTTTAATTCGATAATGGCTTTATCATAATTTTGTAATTGATCAAAATAGATTGAAGCTAACTGTTTTTGAGCACTCACTCTTTCGCCAGAGTCTTTAGAGTGAAGAACAAGAAATTGATAATATTCCAATGCTCTTTTGTAATCTTTAATTTCAAGAGAAGCGATACGAGCACCATCGCGTGCCGCCTTAACAGCATACTCACTCTCTGGAGCTCTTTTCATGACTCGATCAATACTTGAAAGCGCAATCCGATGATGACCCTGAGCCATTTCTTTCTGCGCTTCTTTATAATCCTTAGCCTCAGGAGGCACGCAGGCGTATAGACCGAGAGTTATCCCTACGATCAAAACCTGCTTGCGCATTTAATGAATTTCCTCACCAGCTACATCTTCGTCGTCTACAACAGCAAGACTTGTGACTTTTTCTTCTTTTTCAGAAAGATTAATCAAGCGGACGCCTTGTGTGTTTCTCCCCAGAACAGAAATATCAGACACTTTCATGCGAATATTTTGACCCTTATCCGTCGATAAAATCACTTCTTGAGTAGCTTTTACTTTACGAGTGCCCACAACTAAGCCTACTTTATCTGTAGTTTTTTGCGTGATAATTCCAACGCCTCCACGACTTTGAATGCGATACTCTTCCAGCTCCGAACGCTTGCCATAACCAGACTGAGTCACCATCAAGATAGTATCTTTATTTCCTTTTTCAAAGACTTCCATCCCAATAACGATATCGTCTTTCGCAAGAGTCATGGCTTTCACTCCACGTGCAGTACGACCCATACCTCGCACATCATTTTCGTTAAAGCGGATTGACATACCTTCTTTGGTAGCAATGAATACATCACTGGAGCCATCTGAAATTTTACAATCAATGATGGCATCATCTAGATCTGTAGTGAGAGCAATAAGCCCTGCCGTGCGGGGATTCGAGAAAGAATCCAAAGACGTTTTTTTAATAATTCCACGCTCTGTAAGCATAACAATGTATTTGTTTTCTTCAAACTGATCAATTGGAAGAATGGATCGCACCTTTTCGTTCGAAGAGAGTTGAACCACGTTAGCAATCGCTTTTCCTTTCGAAGTGCGATTTCCCAACGGAAGCTTATGTACTTTGCACCAGTAAACTTTTCCCTTGTCCGTAAAGACTAGAAGCATTGTCTTGGTACTAGCGGTGAAGATATTATTTACATAATCTTCTTCTTTGGTTTCCATTCCCTTAAGGCCTTTACCTCCGCGTTTTTGCACACGATACTCTTCAGTAGGAATGCGTTTAATATACCCTGTATTGGTAATAGTCACTACCATGGATTCATCAGAAATTAAGTCTTCATCTTCAATATCTGTCAAATCGCCCGTGATTTCTGTTCGGCGAGAATCTGCATATCTTTTTTTGATATCTTCAAGCTCCGCCATGATAATTTTATAAATTTCGCGAACGTCCGCAAGAACCATTTTAAGCCAGTTGATTTCTTTAATGAGAGCTTCAAGTTCAGCCAAGATTTTTTCTCTCTCAAGGCCAGTTAAACGCTGCAAGCGCATTTCAAGAATAGCTTGCGCCTGACGTTCACTAAATTCAAATTTTTCAATGAGTGCTTCTCGAGCAGTATTCGCTTCTTTTGAAGCTTTAATAAGGGCGATGACTTCATCGATATGATCCAGAGCTTTTTTAAGCCCCTCTAAAATATGCGCACGCTCTTGAGCTTTCTTAATTTCGAAAATACATCGCTTAGTGACCACGTCACGACGATGATCGATGAAGGCTTCAAGCATATTTTTAAGGTTAAAGGTCACTGGTTGGTTTTTAGCATCTAATGCTAGCATGATGATACCAAAGCTCACTTGCATCTGCGTGAACTTGTAGAGGCGATTTAAAATCACGCTTGCGTTTTCTTGACGCTTAAGAATTATCACAATACGCATGCCCTCACGTGAAGACTCATCACGAATATCAGCGATCCCTTCGATCTGTTTATCGCGAACAAGATCTGCAATACTTTCTATCAACTTAGCCTTATTTACCTGATAAGGAATTTCACTTATAATGATTTCTTCGCGGTCTTTGTCTTTTCCTGGAACAATTTCAGCTACAGCTTTTAAGGAAATAACACCACGGCCTTTTTTATAGGCTTGAAGAATTCCTTCACGGCCCGCAATAACACCGGCAGATGGAAAGTCTGGCCCTTTCACATGGGCCATTAAATCATCAATTGTACAGTCTGGATTATTTATAACATGAATACATCCGTCGATAACTTCGCCTAAATTGTGAGGCGGAATATTTGTCGCCATACCGACGGCAATCCCTGACGAACCATTTACCAAAAGATTTGGATATTTCGCTGGAAGAACGAGGGGAATTTGCAGAGAATCATCGTAGTTCGGTCCAAAAGCGACCGTTTCCTTGTCGAGATCATTAAGTAACTCTTCCGCGAGACGAGTCATACGAACTTCTGTATAACGAGAAGCAGCGGCATTATCCCCATCAATGGAACCAAAATTCCCTTGACCATCAATCAAAGGGTAACGAAGAGAAAAATTCTGGGCCATACGAACCATTGTTTCATAGACCGCAGCATCTCCGTGTGGATGGTATTTACCTATAACGTCACCAACTACACGGGCCGATTTTTTATAAGGCTTATCGTGCGTATTACTAAGTTCATGTTGAGCAAACAAGATGCGTCGATGAACCGGCTTTAAACCATCACGGACGTCGGGCAATGCACGACCAACGATTACTGACATCGAATATTGAAGGTATGCTTCACGCATTTCCTTATTTATGTCGACGAGAGTTACACCTTTTTCTTGAGTATTATTCATGATTCACCAATTCAAATTATTTTCTAATTAAACATCCAAAGCGCGAACAAACAGGGCATTTTCATTGATAAATTGACGTCTTGGTTCGACCAATTCGCCCATCAATACGCTGAAGGTTTCATCAGCGGCAACCGCATCATCAATGGTTACTCTTAAAAGCGCACGATTTTCAGGATTCAAAGTCGTGTCCCAAAGTTGCTCTGGGTTCATTTCGCCTAATCCTTTATAGCGCTGAATATAAACACCTTTCTTAGTCATCTCCATCACATGCTGGTGGAATTCGTTATAATTTTCGAATTGATACTCTTGTTCCCCCTGAGTGATCATCAAAGGTAACGTTGTCACTCCCTGAATACTTGCCCAAAGATTTTTTAACTCGATAACTTCAGAGGCGTTTAGAATGCTTTCACTAATTCTAGTTGTCTTGCGATCGGCATAACGGACGGAATAAATTTCAGCATAAATTTTGTTTGTTTCAGGGTCAGTCTTCACTTCTGTATTTAATTCAGTGACTCCGAGCTTTGGATTTGCGCGAATCCAAAGCTCAAGTTCTTTAAGAGCAGCGCTTAACTTCGGCTCGCTATTTAGGGTTTTCTCCAAATCCATCACTCTACTTAAGAAAAAGTATAGAACATCTTTGTCATATTTTGCGGAAGACACTCTCAAAAGATTATAGAACTTTTGAATATTTAAGATCATCTTTCGCAGATCTACTTCCGTCGCATTTTCTTTTCCTTTAATTTTAAAATTACCAAGGCCCGAACTTAAAAGATATTCCGTAAGAGCGGATTCATCTTTAAGATACTGTTCTGCTGGGCCTTTTTTAGCTCGATAGAGTGGGGGTTGGGCTATATAAATATAGCCGCGCTCAAGCACATCAGGCATTTGGCGATAAAAGAAGGTTAAAAGTAAGGTTCGGATATGTGATCCATCGACATCTGCATCTGTCATGATAATAATTTTGTGATAACGGATTTTGTCCACATTCACATTGTCTTTACCAATTCCAGTTCCCAAAGCAGAGATCATCATTTTAATTTCTTCATTAGAAAGCATTTTATCAAAACGTGCTTTCTCTACATTTAAAATTTTCCCCTTCAAAGGCAAAACCGCTTGCGTGCGACGATCGCGGCCTTGTTTTGCAGATCCACCCGCTGAATCTCCCTCCACCAGGTACAATTCACAAAGAGCAGGATCCCTTTCTTGGCAGTCCGCCATTTTTCCAGGCAAAGATCCCCCATCAAGAGCCGTCTTACGACGAGTCAAATCACGAGCCTTACGGGCAGCATCGCGAGCTCGTGCGGCCTCCACGCATTTCATAACTATATTCTTGGCTACTGATGGGTTTCGATCCATCCAATCAGAAAGTTTTTCATTTACCAGAGATTCTACAATACCTTTTACTTCTGTATTCCCAAGTTTGGACTTTGTCTGTCCTTCAAACTGAGGTTCTCGAACTTTTACAGATATGACCGCCGCCAGTCCTTCACGGATATCTTC
>DATBTE010000246.1:0-4254 GCA_036559425.1 Pseudobdellovibrionaceae bacterium
GATCATTCTTAGGCCCATAAAGTATAAGGTTTATTTCCCCTAATTCGAGATATTGACTTTTTCCGAGAAGCGCCAACGCCGCCTTTCCACCGATATGAACTGGCAATTTAAGTTGTTCCTGGAGTACTAAGAGGCCAGCAGGCCATTCTATTTGGTCGTTGGCTTTCTTATAAGCGCCAATCCCTAATCGCTCTATCCAACCGGCATCGAGATAGTTCTTTATTTGTTGATCGCTATAGCCTTTCTTATGCAGTAAAGCCGTAGAGTAGATTTCACCAACTGGCCATTCGTTTAGAAGTATGTTTAATTTATTCGTTATACCTACACCCATAATGTAGTTATACCAAATAAACTAAACTAAACTAAACTAAACTAAACTAAACCAAATTCTCACTTTAAGTCAGAAGAGAACAAATGGATAATTCTAGACATTCACGGAAGCTATAGTTATTTATTAAGTGTTCATCCATCACTTAATCTGCGCGTGGCTCAGCTTGGTAGAGCACTTGCTTGGGGTGCAAGAGGTCGCTGGTTCAAATCCAGTCGCGCAGACCAGTTTTTTTGCCCTGGCCTCTAAAATTCGAACAAATTGGTCGTCTTCTAGTTGCCTGAGTGGGTGTGGCCTTTTTGGAGTGTACTCCGAAAAGGCCTTGACTTTTTTGGAGTTTTGTCCGAAAAAGACATTATGGAGCGATATCTTTCTTCTCATCTCAGACTCTTGTTGAAAAAGAAGCTCATTCTTTTAATGGGACCCCGTCAGGTGGGCAAAACCACCTTGAGCAAAAGCCTGGTCAAAGAAGCGGCCTATTACAATTATGACATCAAAAAAGACCTGCAAGTTTTTATGCGGCAAGAGTGGGATCGCTCAAAAGAGCTGGTGATTTTTGACGAACTTCATAAAATGAAAAAATGGAAGCTCTGGTTAAAGGGCCTTTACGATGAAGGTTTTTTAGAAAAACAAAAGGTCTTGGTCACGGGGAGCGCGCGATTAGATATAGCCAAAAAAATGGGAGATTCGTTGGCCGGGCGGTTTTTTTCTTTGCGGCTGAATCCGTTGGACTTAAAAGAGCTTAAGGGAAGAAATTCGGCAGAGAAAAACTATCGCAAACTCTTGTTGTGCGGCGGATTTCCGGAGCCATTTTTTGAGGGAAGTGAGAAGTTTTATGGTCTTTGGAAAAGAACCCATACGGACCTCATTCTCCGTCAGGATATGATCACGCTCGAAAACATTCGGGACCTCGATGGCGTTGAAACACTGGTTGAATTATTGACACAGAGAGTGGGCTCGACAATATCTATTCATTCATTGGCAGAAGATTTGGATCGCGATGATAAGACGATCAAGCACTGGCTACAGGTTTTAGAAAATCTTTATATTGTGTTTCGAGTTCCTCCCAAGGCAAAAAATATCGCTCGTGGCATCAAGAAATCGAGCAAGTATTATTTTTTCGACATCGCTCGCGTAGAAAATGGCGAGGCGGCCCAGCTTGAAAACCTCGTGGCCCTCAGTCTTAAGAAAGAACTCGAATTCTTAGAGGACACAGAAGGTCTCGGATTTTCTTTGAGTTTTGCTAAGACCAAGGATGATAAAGAAATCGATTTTGTGATCGAACGTCCTAAAAAGAAGCCTCTTCTCATCGAGGTCAAGCTGTCAGACGCGAATCCAGCGAAAAATTTTGACCTATTCCGCCGCTTTTTCCCTCAGGCTGAATGCATTCAATTAGTCCGACAGCTGGATCGAGAGTTTTCGACTCCGAGCGGAACCAAAGTGATGTCGGCGCTGCCATATTTGGAAAACCTGAATTTGCTTTGAGTCTAATGTCGAACTCGGTCAGCTCTAAGTTGCGGTATTAGAGTAGACCCTTCTCTAAAGCCTGATCTTAAGCCCGATATTGAATAGAAGTTGTTTAATTTCAATGACTTACAAAAAAATATTGTGTATGTACGTATTTATGTATATAATAACGTATGTATTTACATCTAAATTTAAGTACTTGATAGCATATGCCATATATACGTTAACATGAGGTAGATTATGCAAGTAGGAAAGTTAAAGGCGGAAAACAATAAGATACTGGAGAGTCACGAAGTCTATGGGTTTAGCAATAAAACCAAGATGATAGACTACGCCATGGATCTATTGCGTGAAAGAATGAAAAAAGAAAAGCGCCGAACAGAGCGTGAGGAAATGTTAAATCTATATGCGCAGTCTTCACCAGAGAGTTATTTTGCGGAAATAGATGGAGAAGATTTTGAGTAATTTTTCAGTTGGTGAAGTAGTACTGTTAGATTTAGATCCCTCCAAAGGACACAAGCAAAAAAAAACCAGGCCGTGCGTTGTAATAAATGTTCATCCGAGACTTGATCTGCTCACGGTCTTTCCCATTACAGATTCTAAGGGAAAAAGCGGTAAAGTATTCATAGAAATCCCAGATCTTAATTCCGCAGGATTGACCAAGCCCTCAGTGATAGATACCTACCAAATCCGGACTCTTTCTACTCAAAGAATTATAAAAAAATTAGGGAAGATATCTGATGACAATATTTTTGATTGCCGAAAGTGTATTGCATTAATTTACGAAATTGATGAAGAGCATCTAGCGTAATCTATGTGGGGATAACCAACCTGTTCTGCTAAGTTTAGAACACTGTGTTATAAATGTCTCTATACAACCAACTTCCTCCGCAAAAATTCGCCCGCTTCAATCGCCGCTCTTGCGCCGGAAAAGTGCGCGCCGTGGGTGGAGCAAGGTTGGGTGTATTCACTGCACGCGGTGGCCTCGCCTGCCCAAAACAAGCTGGGCGTAGAGGCCGGATGAGCCAATACCTTTCTTGCCTTCTCCACGGGGACGGATTTTTCAGAGCCTACTTTTAAAAAAGAATCTGCTCCCTTAGAAAAAGGATCCTGGCTCCATTGCCATCGGAGATAAGTGATGTCTTGAGCTGCGCCGTCTCTTGCGAGAAGATTAAAAGTAGGGGCCGCCTTGGGAAACATTCTATCAAAATCCCGGCAGAGGGCGCGAATCACTTCGATGTCCCTCATATTTTTAATTTTATCGGCTTCATCACCGGCCATCAATACGGCAAGCACTTTATTTTTCTCCGGATCATCGGCGAAAGGAATATAGCAAGTCCTGCCCATTTCGCGGTAGTTATCAATGCGATTTAGGAAAACGGCATCGTCGGGCCAAAATCTCTTTTTGAATTTTAAAGTTACCTTTGCTTCATCGCCCATGCCCATGCAGTTCAAAGCATCCATTTTATCTTGTGGTAAAGATGGATCAAAAGTGATTTCACCGCTTTTAAGCATGCCGACAGAGGCGGTTATAATAACCGATTGAGCTAAAAAGATCCGGCCATCCGCAGTGTGAACTTCAGTTCCCTGCGCTCCATATTTTATGTATTTCACCACCGAGCGTAAGCGAATATCTAATTCTTTTCCGGTGTGTTGATCCACTCCTTGAGTCAGTTGATCTAAAAATTTGCTGTAGCCCTCCACGAATTGATATTCATTCCAGCCCAGCTCCAGCTCTGAAATTCTATCCGCAGTAAAGCCTTTAATACTAATTTTATCCAGAGGCCCTGGTACGCCTCCCGTGAAATAAAGATCCACCAGGTTTTTACCGATATTATCGAATTTCTGCCGCTCAATCCATTCCTTCGCGGAAATATCCGGCCCTTGATAGGCATCAATCCGCTGAGAAAAAGTGGCAATGTCCCAAATGTTCCACTCTTTCCACAGGGAGTAATGATTCTTAAGGTTGTCTTCCCAACCATCATAATACATAAGTCCTTTTAACATTCGGGGGATCTTTAGTAACTTTGGACTGTAGCGATCCAACTCATTCCAGAGAGCTACGCTGCCAGGCTCCTGATGGATATGTTCAGCGCCCATTTCTAGAGGACCGCCAAAACGTGGGTCTTCCATAGTAAGAATACGCCCACCGATTCTGCCTGACGCTTCTAGGACAATAGTTTTATAGCCTCTTCTGGCGTATTTCGGAAAACTCAAATCCCTGGCGGCGATCAGACCCGCCATGCCCGCGCCAATGACGATGCAATCGCATTTCTCAATTTGAGACGATAGTTTTGAAGACCGCAAAATATCGGCAAAACTGTTTCGCGCCATCAGCCCTGTGGTTCCCATAAGCATCTTGGCAAGAAACTTGCGTCTTGAGTTATTCATATGTCTCAACCTCCGAATTTAGAATCTTTTAATGCGAGAGTCGTACCAAGGCGGTTGAGCATTGTATT
>DATBTE010000247.1:0-15117 GCA_036559425.1 Pseudobdellovibrionaceae bacterium
ACCCAGCAGTGAGCGGTGGGTTAAATATTTTAAAATTTGATTATGACGGAATTCATCAGGAACTTCTTCAAGTGGAAAGCTCCCCTTTAGCCCAACATTTTTTGTTGGTTTACACAGGAAGGACTCATCATTCGGGTATGAATAATTTTGAAGTGATGAAGGGAGCCGTGGCTAAAGATCCAACAACACTTAAAGCTTTGAAAGATATCAAAGATATTGCGGAACGTATGGAAAAAGTAGTCCGCGAATCCTGCTGGAGTGAGCTTCCCGGACTTTTTCGTGAGGAATTCACAGCGCGTGTGCGGTTGGCACCGGCATTTACGAGCCCTGAAATTGAAAAGTTAAATGAGCTTTCTTTGCAGAACGGAGCTCATGCTGTTAAAATTTGTGGAGCTGGGGGCGGAGGCTGTGTGCTGATCTGGACTCCAGAAGAAAAAAAGGAAGGAGTGGCCAAAGCATGTCAAAAAGCAGGATTCCAAGTTCTCGCCACTCGTCCCGTGAATCCACTCCTGTAGGGGATGTCATCCGCTTTGTCGGTTTATCTCTCGGTGGAGGCAAAGCAGATAAAGCGTGTATGGCTATTTTGGAATATTATCCAAAGCACCATAAGGTTTTCCTCGCAAAAATTTTCGATAGAATTAAAACAGAAGAGGCTATTTCTGCGGATCTAAAGATTCACGAAATTCTCGACCAATACCACGGCATGATACATAGTGTGGCGCTGGATACCCCGTGGAGTTTGCCGACATGTCTTCGTTGTAAATTAAAATGCCCCGGCTACGAAAATTGTCAAGAGCCTCATATTCAGTGGATGTGGGACTATGTAAAAGAAAAAAATGCCAAGAAAAAACCAAAGAAGCTTTTCACACCTTATACTCAAAGGGCCGTAGAGATGCATCTGGCGACAGGATTCGATGAGCCTTTCCAAATTCCGAATGCTATGGGAGCGAATTCCGCTCCTCTTTTAGCAAGGGCTCATTTTATTTTGCGCCGTCTTGATATTCAAACCCTCGAGGTTTTTCCCAAGTTGTCTATCTGGAGGATCGGTTTATCCCTACATATTCTAAAATCAAATTTACGTTCCCATAAACATTCGGCAGTCGGAGAAGACAGTCGTAAAGGAATCCTCAAGGAGCTGGGCGAGCACAACATTGCCTTCGTTTATGATCAAGATCGGCGTTTAATGATTGAAAACAATCATGCCTTTGAAGCTTTCATTTGCGCTATGACTGCTTTTTTGGAGTACAAAGGTCAGACCGAAGCTCGTCCTCGAGGATTTCCAAAAAATGAAGATTGGATTTCTTTCCCAAAAGAGAAGATTAATTGGAAATTTTAGACTCAAATTATAAACTCAATTTTAATCTCTAAGATACTTCGATTGGGACAGGCTTGAAGTTCATATAAAAAGCCTCCATTTGGGTTGCAAATGGAGGCTAGCTTTAATCATCATTCAATATGGAAAATTACTTAAGTTGTTCCATGGCATATGTGAGCCAAGCACTTAATTTTTTAGAAGTGATGTTGGAGTAGACAATAAATCCATCACAACCAAGGGTTCCGCGACTTGTAACGCCAAACAAGTGGTATTCGCCATTTGCTTGTTTTACATAAGCAGGGCCACCAGAATCACCTTCGCAAGCGGCTTGCCCATGCTGTTGGTCAAAAACAATCTCAGTATCGTTGAAGTCACCAGCAACTTGAAGTTCAGTTGTTCTTAAGTAACCTTCTCCACTCGCCTCTTCTTTATAGCATTTTCCAATTTCTCCAGCCTTAGAGGTTTCACAAAAAATCTCACCTTTAAGTACTTTTTCTTGAAAGTCAGGGATTTCGTCTTTATTAACTTCGGTTAGAACATCTTTGCTCACACCGTAACCAGCCACGGTAATTGTTAGGCCCTCGGTTAATACCTCTGCAGAATTCAAAAGTGTAGCTGGCTTGAACCCCGCTGGAACAGGACCTGCAAATTTGATAAGAGCTGTGTCACCTGTTGCAGCATTAGGGACTTGAGAAGTCTTACCCCAATTTGGATTCACCACAGTTTTTACGCCACGACGAAGTTTTTGCAGAATAAGATTTTTGTCTTGGCTTTGGAAAACGCCAGGCAAATCCGTAGAGAACACGATCAAGAGATCTTCAGCCGCAGCGCCGATACAATGTGCCGCAGTTAAAACGATATTATTTTCCAGTAAAGAGCCAGTGCAAAGAGCTCCTTTTTTCATATCGTAAATTCCAACGATGCTTTTTTGAAGAGCTGCACCTTCAGGAACTTCGGTACCCCCAATGATTGAGGAAGTTTTTGATGAGCTGTTCATGTTGTTTTTATTAGCTGGCGTACAACCAACTGCAAGTGTGACAAGGACAATCGCTGCGGAAGCCTGTGTAAATAATTTCATTTAAAATCCCCCCCCTTAAAAAATACCTCTTCAAAAACAAACTGCTAAAAAGTTGCCAACTTAGACCAAAAGCGCGGAAGAACGGCAATGTTTATTTTTGAATAGAGCCCATAAGTTTTCCTTATAGGATCTGTGCGCAAAGCTTGGCAAAGCACAAGGCTCCAGCAATAATGGTTCTTATGTGGCCTGAGATGAGGAGAGCTTAATGGCAGAGTGGGAAAGTCGCAGCGAAATCAATTCAGACGTAGTTTTCTTCCCCTATGTTCCGGTAGGACTTGAGAAAAATAGCGAAGAAGTTTTTCTTTGGGATCTTGATAAAACATATTTAGACACCACAATTGACTCGCTGCGTGGTTTGTTGCAGACCATTTTAGAGAGAGCCTGGAATAAACGCAACATTCCCGGGACCAGCACGCTGATTCGGGCGTTGTCCATCTATCGCGCTAAGAAAAGTGGACAAAAGTATTTTCCCATTTATTTTATTACAGCGTCTCCTCCACAGATGGAAGAGAGGATTTCGGAGAAATTTTCCATCGATGAAATTCATCCTTTCGGTTGTTTTTATAAAGATAATTTGAAAAATCTCCGCCCTGGCCGTTTTTGGCGCTTAACTAAACAAATAGGTTACAAACTCCAGGCTCTGATGCAACTGAGGACTCGCTTGCATCCTCAGGTTCGTCAAATCTGTTGGGGTGATGATAGTGAATCTGACGCGGTTATTTACAATCTTTATTCCGATATCTGTGCTCGGAGAATTGGACCTCACGAAATTCGTAATATTCTGGAGAAGCTTCATGTGACTGGGGAGCAAGTGGATCAGATCCTCGTATTGCAGTCGCAGATTCCTGAGAATGATCCGGTTGAAAAAATCTATATCAACCTCGCAACAGATACAGATCCTGATTATTATTTAAAATTCGGACGTCGCACTTTGGCCACTTATAATACTTATCAGGTGGCTCTAGATTTAGTGCAGGATCAGCGTCTGTCTTTTGAGGGTTTGTATGCGGTCGCTCAAGATATGATTTATAATTATGGTTTTTCTCCTGAGGAACTGATGCAGAGTTTTGATGAACTCATTCGTCGTGGAGTTCTGGGACAGACTTGTTATGAAAAAGTTCGTCCTTTCCTTGAAGAGAAGGGTTTGATTTTCCGTGATTTTGAACCTTCAATGGCGCCTTTAAAAGAGAAACACGTCATTGATGGCAAGGTCTTCGAAATGGAAGGAGTTCATGAGCCCTGGGTCCATGAGCGCGTGGATTACTTGCATGAGAGCCGTTAGTGCAAGAACACGCCTGCGCAAAGCGAAGCTTTGAACTTTGGATTGTAGATTTTGGGAAAGTTATTGATTTTTACAATCCAACGTGTGCCAGGCCCAGGGGCTGCAATGGGTGCGTGCGGTGAGTGCTCGGTAATTCCACTACTACTTAGGAGATCTTGTAAACGAAATCCATTAAAGCCCCAATAGTAGGCATCAACCACCCAGTCCACTTCCTCATGTTTTACCACAGTAAATGCATGATCCTCGATAATTTGATAACCATGATAGTTGCTAGCGCGATAAATTTCAGCGTAAGCATGTTTATTGTCGATACCGGCGGCTTTCAAAGCAAAATGTAAAACCAGAGCGTGTTCTCTGCAGACGCCAGCGCCGCATACTCCATATTCACTTAAAGGCACATCCTTTTTTGCCAGACGATATTTCTTGAGAAGGCGGCGATAGTAAGGGTTGTGGTAGTTATGGTATTTAAAAAAATCAGTACGCATCAGTTCAACGATGAGGCCTATTTTATCCCAGTACGAAATATTTTGGAGGCCGATTTCGCGAGCCGCTACTAAGAGAGATTTTAAAGGTTCGCTTTGCAGGTCAATCTGGTAGTCGGGTTGTATTCCCCTATTCCTTACAGAGCCTTCCACATAGGCTCCATCTTGGATATCCGTGAGGCCTCCAGGGAGAACCTCATAATTTTCGATATTTTCTGGAAGAGCGTGAGTGGCAAAGGAAAGAAGGATCACAAGTAAAAAGGTCCCTATAGGTAGGCCTTTTAAGGCACTACAGCTGTATAAAAAATGAACAGTTCTGGGTTTATCATTTACAGGTGATTTCATATAAATGGTTTAAAGCAAAATAAATGCCATTGAATAATAAATACGACCAAGTTTTTGTTTGAATTTACTCAAAACTGACTGGGAAAGTGCTGGTGATCGGATCGCCTCTAAAGGAATTAAATTCGATCCGGCGCAGGGCTTCACTGAGGCAGCGTTTGAATTCAGCATTTGAAATCGTTGAGTTGGTGACACCGGCGCTGGCAATTTTTCCGCTTCTTTCGATAGTGAAAGTCATAACCACTTGGCCGACCACACCGGGAGTTCTCTGTAAAAGTTGTTTATAACATTTGTCAAAGGCCGGGATCTGACGTTTCAAAGTTTCTTGGATGTACTCAGAGCTTAAGCTATCAGCGGAAGCTGGGGTGGGAGGAGAATCAGCGACAACAGGAGCTATTTCTGGAAAAGTGTTTTGTGGATTTTCTTTGCGAAGGATACTCTCATATTCACTGGGGCTCAGGCGTTGACCATTTTTGGAAATCATCAATGCACTGCCACGACCGAAACTCTCAATTTGCACATCGCCACGTTTAAGAATGAAAATCGCTTTTTCTCCTTCTTGATCTAAAGTGATGAGGGCGTTGTCAAGAACGCGGAGACGATAACCTGAATTTAATTCAAAGCTCGCATCCCCATTGGGGCCCGTTTCCACGGTGTCCAAATAATAAAGATTTGCACTTTTTTTGAGAGTTTCTTTTTCAGTTATATTTTTGTGAAGAACATAGACTTCACCAGAGTTATAGATAACGCGAGCCAAGACTTTGAGGCCGGAGGATTGATTCTCAAGCCGGGCCGACATGAACCAGGAAAGACCCACGAAAAAAAGACCAGCAATAACTAAAGAAGGGATAAGCCACTTGTTCTTCGCCATAAGAAAAGAGTATAGCGAAGAACTAAAAAGAACACAGGATTATTTTGCAGGAGCTTGCGTGGGAGCTGAAGTCGTTGGAGCCGCAGCCGGAGTGGCTGGTGTTGCCGCCGGAATGGCGGAAGTTGCAGGGAGTTTATCCAAAATGCTCTTAGATTCACGAGCAGAAAGAACCGTCAAACCGATCGAAGTAAGAGCGAAGACGATAGCCGCGATGCGAGTCATTTTGGCAGCCAAAGTGCTGGCCCCAGTTGCTCCAAGAACCGAGTTAGATCCGCCGCCGCTACCCATACCAAGAGCGCCGCCGCCTTTTGAGTCTTGGATCAAAACCAAGCTAATAAGAACCAGTGCTACAATAACATGCAAAACAGCGATGAATGTACCCATACTTTTACCTATCTCCTAAAGGTGGCCACTTTACAGAAAGCTTGTATAGAAAGTCCACTGAAAATGGGGAGGAAGCCACATGACACTAAGCGCTATTATTAATTTTGACACTCAGATAGGGCGCCTGCCATAAGACTCCTATGGCATTCCTTGTATTTGAAGGTCTTGACGGTTCAGGAAAAAGTTCTTTGATGCGAGCTTTGGAAGCAGAGCTTTCCAAGCTGGGCATTTCATTTCATCGCACCCGCGAACCGGGCGGGACTCTTTTAGGAGATGAAATTCGTAATATGATTTTACGCAAACAGGAAGGAACTACTCCGGTTCCACGGGCGGAACTTCTATTGTACGAAGCCAGTCGTGCTCAGCATGTGGATGAGATTATTAAACCGAAGTTGGCTCAAGGACACTGGGTCTTGAGTGATCGCTTTGCGGCAAGCTCCGTGGCCTTTCAAGCCGGTGGCCGTGAAGTTCAAGAAAAAGATGTGGTGGTATTAAATCATTTTGCCACGGATGGACTTAAAGCGGATCTCACAGTCTTACTTGACCTTAGTGTCGAGGATTCTCGCAAACGACAAGTGCAGCGCACCTCTCAAACGGGGGAAGCGGCGGATCGCATTGAGTCTGAAAAAGATTCTTTTCATGAGCGCGTGCGCCTGTCTTTTTTAAAACAAGCTGAAGATGACAGACAAGGCTGGTTGGTCCTGGATGCGCGCTCTTCGACCGAGGAAATGTTAAAAATTCTTTTAAAGACCCTCAGGGAGCGAAAGTGGCTTCTTCCATGAACCGTCTTTTAGACCAAGTTTTTGGTCACAAAGAAGTGATTTCCAAGCTTCTCGCGACTTTTACCGGTGAGAGACCAGGACAGACCTTTTTATTTGTGGGACCTCATGGGGTGGGCAAAAAAAAAGTCGCCCTTGGTTTTGCCCAAGCCTTACTTTGTGATACTTTGCGCACGGCTTGCGGTGTTTGTGGGTCTTGTCGCCGAGTCGCCGCAGGAACCCATGAATCTCTCAAAATAATCGCTTCTGAAGGACCGCAAATAAAAATTGAAGAAAGTCGTGAAGTGATTCAATTCCTCAACCTTCAAGGGATTACTCAGCGTCGTGTCGTGGTCATTGACCAAGTTCAGACTCTGAATTTGCAGGCGGCCAATTCTCTCTTGAAAACTCTGGAAGAGCCACCGCCCGAAACTTATTTCTTTTTAATCGCTCCCAGCGTGGCAGGGGTTCTTTCAACCATTCGTTCGCGGTCTCGAGTGGTGAGCTTTCATCCTCTCGCGGCGGAAGAGATCGCGCGAGGAGCGGGCTCAGCACCGACCTGGACCATTCGGGCCAGCCAAGGCAGCTTTGAGAAATTAGCCCGGTTACAAGAAGGACCTGAGCAAGAGCTTCGCAGGGAGGCACTCTCATTGTTGCAACAATTTCTCGAAGACAAAGAGTTTTTAACGGCCGATAACTGGCGTGACAGTTTTAAAGAAAGAGTGAAGTCGCAAAGAATACTTTCTTACTGGATTTCTTTTTTACGTGATGTTTTGTATTTTCAAGAGGATCAGAAGAATTCGATCATGAACGTGGATCAAGTGGATTTTTTAAAGAGCATGTCTGAGCGAAGTCGAAATCAGATTTTAGAGCTTATTGAGAAGGCGTTGACAGTTGAGAAAGAGATTTTTCAGAACCGCGATGTGCAGCTATTGATGGAAGAATTCTGGATTTTGCAAAATCGCGGAGGAGAGGTGTAAGATGTTGGAGTGGATGGATTTACATGCTCATCTAAATATGTTGGAAGAAGGTCCAGAAGAGGCTCTACGCCTCGCTCGAGAAGCGGGTGTTGTAAAGGTGGCCACCATTGGGACGGAACCTCAGGATTTGCCTTTAGTCCTCGAGCTTGCTGAAAAAAATTATCCCAATGTATTTTGTACCTTAGGTATTCATCCCCATGAAGGTCAGATTTATACCGCTGAAATTGGCCAGTTCATAGAAAACAATGTTTCCAAACCTTGGGTGATTGCGGTGGGCGAAATCGGCCTTGATTATTATTATGAACATTCCTCCCACGAAGAGCAGAAACAGGCTTTTCGTGCCCAGCTCGAGATTGCCGCGCGCACCCAGATGCCGGTGCAAATTCACACCCGCGATGCGGATGAAGACACCATTGAAATTATGAAAGAATTTAAGGGCGGGGTGAAGGGCATCATTCATTGTTTCACAGGCACTCCGTGGCTGGCCGAGCAGGCGCTGGCCTTGGGCTACAATATTTCCATTAGCGGGGTGGTGACTTTTAAGAGCGCCGAGGCTTTGCGGGCGATTATTCGAACCTTGCCGCTCGATCGTATTCATGTTGAAACCGATGCCCCCTTTTTAGCTCCTATTCCCATGCGCGGACGCAAAAATACTCCCGCTTTTGTGACTCATACGGCGAAAGTGGTCGCGGACCTTAAGGGTGTCTCGCTTGAAGAGTTGGCGGAAATCACTCGGAAAAATGCCCTGAAAATGTTTCCGAAAATTATTTGGTAAAAGTATTTAATAGAGGAGAATGAGCCTGAAACTTCTTTTTCAGGATGAGCATTTTATTGCCGTCGATAAACCTTCGGGCTTTCATGTTCACCCCCATGAAGACAAAAGAAATCGTATCTCTCGAGATAAAGTCTGCCTTTATCTGGCTCGTGATATGATGCGACGGCATGTTTATCCGGTTCATCGCTTGGATGCGGGGACGAGCGGGGTTTTACTTTTTGCTCTTTCTTCCGCTTCAGCGAGCGTTCTTTGTAAACTCTTTGCGGAAAAATCATTGCAAAAAACCTATCATGCCGTGGTTCGAGGATACACTCCTGAACAGGGGAATATTGAATTGCCTTTAGAGTCGGATTCCACCGGGGATCTGGTTGAAGCAAAGACTTCTTATTTAAGAATGGCGACGGTGGAGTTTCCGGTGGTGGTGGCTAAGAGATTTCCCACCGCGCGATATTCCCTGGTTGAAGCAAAGCCCGTGACTGGTCGCTGGCATCAATTGCGCCGCCATTTTAATCGTATTTCCCATCCTCTGATCGGTGACGCGGATCATGGAGACTGCCGGCAAAATCGTTTTTTCAGAAATGAGCTGGGGGTTCCGGGTCTTTGTTTAAAAGCGCAGAGTCTGGAACTCACGCATCCCTGGACTCAAGAGCCTTTGAAGATTGAAGCGTCTTCTTGTGAAAAGTGGGAAAAAATTTATGATCTTTTCCGAAAAAACCAGTAAGGAGTTTGAGCTTTACAAAGCTCGAGATGAAAATGGGCACCGATCCATCTCATGGTTTTGTCGGAAAAGAAAATCACATGAGTCAGATCGCGGCGATAGTGCCAGTGGTGAAAAAGTTCGACGCCGGGATGACTTGCAGTCATGACGGCGAGTAGGCCAGAGGGTTTTAAAAGCTGATGAAGACGCGTGATCTCATCATAGGGATGATGGAGATGCTCCCAAACCTCAGTGCAGGTGATGACATCATACGTAGCTTGCAGTGAGAATGTATCCGGAAAATAAAAAAGATCATAGTTCACTGCTTTGAAAGAATTCTCAGCCAGGAGCGCACTCAAAAAGGCGGTGGGTCCGCAGCCATAATCCAAAATTTTAAGAGTTTCCGGCGGGATCGCCATCGAGCGGCCGTGGTTTTGAATCTCTTGCACCAGAGGTTGCAAGAACTGGCGATACTCAGAACTGTCTTGGTTTTGGTGAAGGTCATAGCGAGCCTTCTCTTCTTGAGGGTGAAGTCTTTCGGAGGGATTCATGAAAATAAGATCACAGTATTCACAATGAAAATAACCGCGAGCCGGTTTGTTTTTCACAGTAAAATACGCTGTTTTTGAGGACTCACAAAGAAGGCAATTCACCATCTTATAGCTCCAGATTTTAAGGGGTGTATCAATACAATCTTCTCAACACTGCGGCGCACTACTAAAAAGTAAGCCGTACCTTGATTTCTCGGGGCTGGTGCCGCAGATTGGTGGGCATCTAAATCCAAATATTCTAGGAGTTTATTTATGTCTAAATTGCGCGTTGGTATCAATGGTTTCGGTCGCATCGGTCGGGTTCTCTTCAGAGCCGGTTTTGAAAAACTGGATATCGTTGGAATCAACTCTTTGGACACTATCGCGGGTGACGCTCATTTGCTTAAGTACGACTCTACTCATGGTATTTTTGATGCTGAGGTTTCTACCGATGAACACAGCTTGATTGTGAATGGAAAAAGAATTCCTGTTTCTAAAACGAAAAGTCCTGCCGAGATTCCGTGGAAAGAATGGGGCGTGGATGTGGTTTTGGAATGCACTGGAGCGTTTAAAGAAAAAGCGGATTTTATAAAACATTTAGCAGGTGGTGCAAAACGCGTTTTGGTTTCTGGCCCGGCAGAAAAAGGGGCGGACTTAACGATGGTTTATGGTATTAACCATGCGACTTATGATCCCGCGAAACACACGGTGGTTTCTAATGCCTCTTGCACCACCAACTGCTTGGCTCCTCTTGCAAAAGTTTTGAATGACAGTTTCGGTATTGAACACGGAACCATGATGACCATTCACTCTTATACGAATGATCAGAAAATATTGGATGCTCCCCACAATGATCTTCGTCGTGCCCGTGCCGCTGCCCTGAGTATGATTCCCACTACAACTGGTGCTGCGAAAAACGTGGGATTGGTATTACCAGAGTTAAAAGGTAAAATCGATGGGATCTCAGTCCGCGTGCCTACGGCAAACGTAAGTTTGGTGGATTTCACTTTCCAAGCAAAAACAGATGTCACTAAAGAAGTTGTCAATAATGCTTTGATCGAAGCTTCTAAAGGGGCTTTAAAAGGCATCCTGGCCGTTGAGACTAAAGAATTAGTGAGTGTTGATTTCAATGGAAATAAACACTCTTCAATCGTGGATCTCGCTTCGACAATGATTGTTGGTCCTCGCATGGTAAAAGTCCTTTCTTGGTATGACAATGAAGTGGGTTTCAGCAATCGTATGGTGGATGTGGCCCTCTACATGGCTTCCAAAGGACTTTAATTATGGCTTCCAAAGGACTTAAAGGTATCAAGACAGTTCGTGAGCTGGAAGTGGCCGGAAAAGTTGTATTCTTACGCTTGGATCTCAATGTTCCGTTGGAAGACGGAAAAATCTCTGATGAGACACGGATTAAGGCCAGCATTCCGACAATTCAATATCTCATGGAAAAGGGCGCAAAGATTGTGATGTGCTCTCATTTAGGTCGTCCGAAGCATGCGGAAGATCGCCAGTTTTCATTAGAGCCTGTGGCTAAACGCTTGACCGAGATCCTCAGCTTGCAAGGACCTGCTGAAGTGATCTTGTGGGAAGATGTTGCCAGTGACGGCGTTAAGGCGCTTTTACAAAACATGAAGAAAAACCAATTGGTATTGCTGGAGAACGTGCGCTTTGCCGAAGGTGAGACCAAGGACAGCGAACAGCTTGCTCAAGTTTGGGCAAGCTATTCAGATGTCTATGTGAATGATGCGTTTGGTGCTTCTCATCGAGCTCATGCGAGTATTCATGCTCTTCCCATCTTGATGAAAGAAAAAGCCATTGGTTTTCTGATAGAAAAGGAAGTGACTGTATTGGACGGACTTCTAGAAAATCCAAAACGCCCCTATTTGGCGGTGCTTGGTGGAGCGAAAGTTTCAGATAAGATTGCAGTGATTGAAAAATTTCTGGATATCGTGGACGGCTTCGTTATCGGTGGAGCGATGGCTTACACTTTCTTGAAAGCTCAGGGTCATGCTGTTGGTAAATCTTTGGTAGAGACTGATAAATTGAACTATGCAAGGCAAATGATCGAGCGTATTGAAGCTCGCAATAAGAGTTTATTATTGCCGGTGGATCATGTGGCGACGACTTCCATCAGTGATACTGCTTCGGCTCGAGTGACTGCGGATGTAAATATCGGTGATAACGAACTCGGCGTGGATATCGGTCCAAAAACGATGCGTGCTTACACCATCGCCTTGAGTGAAGCGGCGACGGTATTTTGGAATGGTCCGATGGGAGTTTTCGAAACTCCGGAGTTTTCTAAAGGAACTTTTGCCATTGCCAAAGCCTTAGCTGAAAGCAAAGGTGAGAAAATTGTCGGTGGTGGTGATTCTGCGGCGGCGGCAGAGGCTTCAGGCTATGCTGACAAGATGACTCACATTTCTACCGGTGGCGGGGCAAGCCTTGAATATCTTCAAGGGGACAAATTGCCCGGTCTAGAAATCCTTCGTGCAAAAATCAGGAGCTAGGATGAAAATTTTTGCTGCTAACTGGAAGCTTTTTAAGTCGCCAAAGGAAACTCGTGAGTTCTTTTCTCTATGGGGAGAAGCTGCTCAGGCTTCTTTAGGTGGCAGCAAAAATGAAGTTGTCTTTTTTCCTTCAGCCATTTCATTGGAAGCAGCTGGCTCTGCGATTGAAGGTTTAAAAACGAAATATAAACTTTCCTACAATCTTCGCTTTGGCGTGCAGAATGCTTACTTCCAAGCTCAAGGTGCCTTTACGGGAGAAAATTCAGCGGCGGTGGTGAAAGAATTGGGTGGTAAGTACGTTTTGATTGGTCACAGCGAACGTCGCCAATTGTTTGCAGAGAAAAATGAGTTATTAGCAGACAAAGTCAGCTTCACCCAGGGTCTGGGGTTAATCCCTATGTTGTGTATAGGAGAGACTTTACAAGAACGCGACAGCGAAAAGACTTATGATGTTCTGAAAGCCCAGTTGTCAGAAGGGCTTTCAAAGGCAGATCAAGCAAAATCTTTAGTCATCGCCTATGAGCCAGTTTGGGCTATTGGCACTGGTAAAGTGGCTACTCCCGAACAAGTTCAAGAGACCCATAAAGACGTTTTTGAAATTTTAAAAGTCCTTGGTTTCACAGCTCCGATTTTGTACGGTGGAAGTGTTAAGCCTGACAATGCGGCGGGCTTGATTCAATTGCCTTATGTGGATGGCTTCCTAGTGGGTGGAGCTTCGTTGGAAGTCGCGTCTTTTCAAAAAATTTGCAGCGTTTAGGAATTAAGTACTAGAAAAAATTTCTTTACAAGACATGATAGTTTTCTCCGGATGTTCTATAAAACCACGCAACTGTCTGTTAAGAAGTCGAGCTCTATTGTAGGTTTTCAGATCGAGATGGAAGGTCCTCGTTAGCAATAGGTTGCGTATTTGATTTTCAATAGGTTTTCCAATTTTATTAGCTAGCACGATTTGGCGGTTAAGTCCTAAGATCCAATGGATGACGGAGATAGGAAGTTCCACTTGCTTTTGTGAAAGCAGGGAAACTACTTGTACAAAAATATCCATTCTTTCGGTTTTTCCTCCAAGGATCTCTAGATTTTCCACTCTTAAAAGATCTTGTTTGGAATTTGAATACTCACGGGAGAGTTGATTCAGAATAGATAAGGATATTTTCTTGAATCCTAACTTTGCAGCCAATGGAACGCTCTCATGCATGCGTAACATTTCTATAGCCCGTAATAAATCGATAGCAAGCTCCCGATCTCTGTTTGTGAGGGGAACCGCTTGTCCAAAATCTAATATAAAAACTTTCTTCGTTTTTACATCAATTAAAAGCTGTCCATCATGAAAATCGGGATTGGCCATCAGAGAAATGGGTTTAGGCTTTCCTGTCTCATCTATTCCCAATAAGATATCTAATTCGATGCCATTGATCTGAGTCATTATCTCATTATACAGCTTTGGATTTTCCATAAATAACTTTCTTGCTGTAATGCCACTGGCTTTTCCCATAAAGAAAGATGATTTATCAACCCCTACGGCTGCTGGCGTCGATAACTGCCAACTTTCTCCGTGAACACGGATGGTTCGATCATAAAGCTTTCTGTTTTCTGTCTGGCGGTCGAAAGAATTTTTCTTGTTGAGTTCTAGACTGACGGATTTTTTAATAATTCCCAGAAGCCCTTTTAAGTAGCCGTATTTTTTCTTACCTTCGGGAGTTTGGGTCAGTTCTGTTACGAAGTCTTTTAGACTTCTAAAGTCTTCCTCAATGGATACATCGACGTTTTCACGCAGCACGCTCACGACAAGTTCTTCTCCGCTGCGGGTATCTTCAATTAAAATAGCGATATTGACTGAGCCAGTCCCTAAAACATTTTTCACCTTATAGTAGAGAGGCCATTGTCCGTTATAGTGTTTATCCAAAAGCTGGGTGGCCTCAAAATAAGTGAGAGGCATTGCTGAATCTTGGAGTTCGGCGAGGACATCCCTGTATTCTTTCATTTCCCCAGTGAAAGCCAAATATTGACCCAATTTTACTCCGGCGACGCCGCGGGCTTCAAAGAGACTTTTTAAGATCCGCGCTTCGCTTAATTTATTGTCTTGATTGTCCTCGGGCTTTTGGCCAAAGACATAAGCAAATGCGAGAGATTGCGACTCCTTTAAAGAGCGAACTAAAGCATTTGCGATTTCATTGGCTATAGATCTATTTTTAGAGCTTACAGATTTTAAAATATGATCATATAATTTTTCTTTGCCTTCGGTTTTATAAATCATGGATGAGGGACCAGCTAAAAATGTATTGGCAATGAGAGTGCGAGCGATTGTGCTTTCATGTAAAAGTCTTTCCCTTACATTTTTAACAATCTCTGTCATAGGAAGCCCACGATTTCCTTCATTAATAACTTTTCGGGCGAATTCGGGCATGTCACTTCGATGGCCCTCGATATATTCAATCATATGAATTTGATCTTCGGCTTTTTGAATACGGGTTAAAGCAACGACGGTACTAAGTCCCCGCACTTCAAGGGCAAATCCCTGGGCGGCTTTGGTATCCACCGTCATATTGGCGCCGGAAGGAAATACTGTTTTAATAGCATGGGGTTGGAGTAAAACCGCTTTGGCCAGTTCATTTTTAAAATAAGCAAAGAGATCCGGCGTGGTTTCACTCATTTTAAAATCCTTGTCTATTTGGTTCACAAGAGCGGCCAAAATCTCAGGTTTCATTTGGCTTGCGCCGAGGGAGCCAACATATTTAATCAAATTATCGACAATGGTTTTTTGTGAAACTGTTTTTGAAACATCAGTCTTTTTGAGCCATTGATAAACTTCACCAGGGCTTATTTTTGCGAATGAACCTTGCAGAAACGCTTCGAATTTTTGAGGGAGTGATTCTCGGAGCATCAGAGCATCTGTATTGAGGTTGGCGATGGCACTATAATGTGAATACCATTGCTCGAGGCTTTGAATCTGCGGAGGTTCTTGGCGAGGACATCAAATAGAAATAAACTTGCGGAAGCACTGGATCTCATTTTGTTTTTAAGACGATTCATTTTCATGGCGATCGCAACTGGGTTTTCATGGGCACGTTTAAATTCGGAGTGAAGGTCTGTAAGACCTTTTTCAATCAATTCCAAGT